>NZ_JBJGED010000030.1:0-97065 GCF_045062745.1 Paenibacillus sp. HJGM_3 | reverse complement strand
GTCGCCGGATACGAAGACGCCGTCCGGCATTCGGGACAAGGCGATGCTGGAGCTGCTCTATGCGACCGGGATTCGCGTCTCGGAGCTGATTGAGCTGGATGTCGATCATATTCATCTGGAGATGGGGTTCGTTCGCTGTCCGGGCAAAGGGGGGAAGGAACGGGTCATCCCGCTCGGCCGGATGGCTCAGCAATGGCTCTCCGCGTACTTGGGAGGGACGCGCGAGCAGCTGCTCCGAGCGGAGCAGCCGGAGCGGGCGCTGTTCCTGAATCATCTCGGGACGCGGCTGACCCGGCAGGGCTTCTGGAAAATTCTCAAAAAGGCGGCTCGTTCCGCAGGCATCGGCGTCGAGGTGACCCCGCATACGCTGCGCCACTCGTTCGCCTCCCATTTGCTTGAGAATGGAGCGGATCTGAGGGCGGTGCAAGAAATGCTGGGACATGCCGACATCTCCACAACGCTCCTGTATGCCCAAGCCTCCAAGCTTAGAATGAAAGAGATCTATGACGCGGCCCATCCCAGGGCGCGATCGAACGGATTGTAACAGCCTGGCCATTCGCGCTTGGCTTTTTTTGTACCGCCAGGCGCCTTCCCCGAAGGGGGCGGCGCGGTTTTGCAAACCGTAGACCGGCATGAGATAATATGGGAAACGTCCAGCAGGAGGGAAACACGCATGCCTTACAAAAGAATATGCATGATCGTCCTCGACAGCGTAGGGATCGGCGAGCTGCCCGACGCCGCCGCGTTCGGCGATACGGGCTCCCATACATTGGGGCACATCGCGGAGCGGGTATCCGGCTTCGCTTTGCCGAACATGCAGCGGCTCGGCCTGGGGAACATCGCCCCGCTCCGAGGCGTCCCTCCCGTAGAGGAACCTCAGGCCGGCTATGGGAAAATGGCGGAAGTGTCCGTCGGCAAAGATACGATGACCGGCCACTGGGAGCTCATGGGGCTCAAGGTCACCATTCCGTTCAAGACATACCCGGACGGCTTTCCTTCTGCGCTATTGCAAGCGTTCGAAGCCCGCACAGGGCGGTCTGTCATCGGCAACAAGCCGGCGTCCGGCACTGAGATTCTGGACGAGCTGGGTGCTGAGCAAATGAAGTCCGGCGCCTGGATCGTGTATACGTCCGCCGACAGCGTGATGCAGATCGCGGCCCACGAGGACGTCATCCCGCTGGCCGAGCTGTACGAAGCGTGCCGCATCGCGCGGGAGCTGACCGTGGGCGAATATGCCGTAGGACGTGTGATTGCAAGACCATACATAGGACAACCCGGGGCTTTCAAGCGGACGCCGAACCGGCACGATTACGCGGTCTCTCCGCCTGCCCCGACGGTCATGAACGCCCTGAAGGATGCGGGACTCGATTGCATCGCGATCGGCAAAATCAACGATATCTACTCCGGAGAGGGCGTCACCGCCGCGATCCACACGAATAGCAACGAGCACGGGATCGATGAGACGATCCGCGTGATGGGCGAGCCGTTCCACGGTTTGTCGTTCACGAATTTGGTCGATTTCGATTCACTGTATGGACATCGGCGGGATCCGCAAGGCTACGGGCAGGCGCTTATGGCGTTCGACCGCCGGCTGCCGGAGCTGATGGACCGGATCGGCGAGGACGATCTGCTTTTGATTACGGCCGACCACGGCAACGACCCGATTCATGCGGGCACGGATCATACCCGCGAGTATGTGCCGCTTCTCGTTTGGTCGCCGGGAGCGGGCCGGGCCGGGGTACCGCTCGGCGTCCGCGCTACATTCGCCGACGTAGGCGCTACGATCGCCGACAATTTTCAGGCTGAGGCTCCGGCTAACGGAACGAGCTTTTTGCCCGAGATAGATACCGGGGTCCTCGCAAAGTAACAGGAATAATCTACGAAGGCCCACGTCTCTTTGTGGGGTTTATCTAAGGGTAGGGAGACATGAGAATGACGCCTAACGAACAAGTCGAACAAGCGAAGCAGTTTATAGAGGAAGAAATCCCTTATATGCCGGAGATCGGGCTCATACTGGGCTCCGGTCTCGGCGTGCTGGCGAATGCGATGGAAGATGTGACGGTAATCCACTACAGCGAAATTCCGCATTTCCCGGTGTCCACTGTGGAAGGACATGCGGGGGAGCTGCTCGTCGGCACGATTCAAGGCCGCCGGGCGATGATGATGAAAGGCCGGTTCCACCTCTACGAGGGCTATGACGCGCAGACGGTCGCTTTTCCGATTCGGGTTATGAAGGCGCTGGGCGTCAAGACGCTGCTCGTGACCAACGCGGCCGGCGGGGTGAATACGGGGTATGCGGCCGGAGATCTCATGTTGATCCGCGACCACATCAATCTCATGTATCGCAGTCCGTTGATCGGGCCTAACGACACTGTATTCGGCGTCCGGTTCCCCGATATGTCGCAAGCCTACAGCGAGAGGTTGAGGGAGCTGGCGCACACGGCGGCTTCCGAGGAAGGGATCGCGCTCCGCGAGGGCGTCTATGCGGCCATGCTCGGACCTAGCTATGAGACGCCGGCCGAGATCCGGATGCTGCGCACGCTAGGTGCCGACGCCGTGGGCATGTCTACGGTCCCTGAGGTTGTGGCGGCCCGTCATGCGGGGCTCGAGGTGCTGGGCATCTCCTGTATTACGAATATGGCGGCCGGCATTCTCGACCAGCCTCTTTCCCATGACGAAGTGATGGAGACGGCAGAACGGGTGAAGGAGTCCTTCCTGAACCTGGTCAATCGCATTATCGGCAAGATGTAATCTAACCCTTATTATAATTTGTACCGGGAGGAACAGATCAAGATGGAACAATTGCAGGTGCAGCGGATCGACGAAGCCGTTCAATATATTGTACAACGTATCGGAGCATTGAAGCCTTCAATCGGCATGGTGCTAGGCTCCGGATTAGGCGACTTGGCTCATGAGGTGGAGCAGCCGATCGCGATTCCTTATTCGGACATTCCGCATTTTCCGATCTCGACGGTGGAAGGGCACGCCGGGCAGTTCGTCGTGGGGACGCTGGAAGGCAAGACCGTCATTGTGATGCAGGGGCGGTTCCACTACTATGAAGGGTATTCGATGCAAAAGGTCGTGTTCCCGATCTACGTGATGAAGCGGTTGGGCGTTCAGATCTTGGTGATGACGAATGCCGCCGGCGGGATGAACCGGGCGTTCCGTCCGGGCGATTTGATGCTGATCTGCGACCATATTAATCTGACCGGCGCCCATCCGCTGATCGGCCCGAACGATCCGGAGCTCGGCGTGCGGTTCCCCGACATGTCCGAAGCGTATAACAAGCAGTTCCGCGCCCTCGCGCATCAGTTGTCTAGTCAAATCCGCGGGGACGACGGCGACGCTTTGGAGCTCCAGGACGGCGTGTACTGTGGGATCAGCGGTCCGGCTTATATGACCCCGGCGGAGCTGAAGATGCTCGCCATTATGGGCGGCGATGCGGTAGGGATGTCGACGGTGGGCGAAGTGATCGCCGCGCGGCATGCCGGACTAAACGTTCTCGGGATCTCGTGCATTACGGATATGGCGATCGGCGAAGAGCTGGAGCCTCTGACACACGAGCAGGTGGTCGAGGTGGCGAATCGGACGAAGCCGAAGTTCATCGCGCTGGTCAAAGCGTTCGTGCGGGAAGTGTAGAGTTAGCTTCAAATAGATGGGAGAGGCTGGCATGGATGAGGAGCGCCGGGAGCTAGGCTGGACGTTGTTGAAGCAAATTACCGGAGATAAAGGTGAAGCGACGATCGACGAGCTGCGTAAGTTCAGCCCGGATCTGTGCGAGCTCATTATCTCGTTCGCTTACGGGGATATTTATTCGCGTCCGGGCCTCGATCTGAAAATGAGGATGATCGTGACGTTGACGACGCTTATCACGCAGGGCGGCTGCGACAAGGAGCTCGAGGTTCATGTCGGGTCGGCGCTGAATGTCGGGCTAGAGGCCAAGGAAATCGTAGAAGTGATGCTGCATTGCATCCCTTATATCGGGTTTCCGAAGGTGATGAACGCTATCCATGTAGCGAGGAAAGTGTTCGAGGCCAGAGGGATCGGGATCTCCTGATGCGGCCTGAGCGCTCCAGTCTCCTCCGTGGTTGCGGGCGTCTGTTTGTTGCATCTGAGGTAATCGGAAGATTCGGGATATTTGGAAGGCTCACTAGGATCCGCAGGATTTGTGACTGATTGGCAGTTGCTGGGGTCGGAGCCGATCGGAGGGTGGGTTTCGTATGAGAACTGTGGATTTGATCCAGAAAAAACGCGACGGCGGGGAGCTCAGCCGGGAAGAGCTGGCTTTCCTGATTCAAGGCTACAGCAGCGGCCGTATTCCCGATTATCAGCTGTCGGCGTGGGCGATGGCGGTTTACTTCCAGGGTATGACCGCCAGGGAAACGGCCGATCTCACTTTGGAGATGGCCGCCTCCGGCGACCAGGTAGACTTGCGCTCGATTCAGGGCGTCAAGGTAGACAAGCACAGTACGGGCGGCGTCGGGGATACGACGACGCTCGTCCTTGCTCCTCTTGTCGCGGCGGCCGGCGTGCCGGTCGCGAAGATGTCCGGCCGCGGGCTCGGCCACACGGGCGGGACGATCGACAAGCTGGAGTCGATTCCGGGGTTCAAGGTCGAGCTGACGGAGGAGCAGTTCGTGGAGCAGGTGAACCGACACGGTCTTGCCGTGATGAGCCAATCCGGCAATGTCACGCCGGCGGACAAGAAGCTGTACGGCCTGCGCGACGTGACCGCCACCGTGAATTCGATTCCGCTCATCGCAAGCTCTATCATGAGCAAGAAGATTGCTTCCGGCGCGGATGCCATCGTGCTGGATGTGAAGACGGGAAGCGGCGCGTTCATGAAGACGCTGGACGACTCGATCCGTCTCGCCGAAGCGATGGTCGCGATCGGCGAGGAGGTCGGCCGCGAGACGGTGGCGGTCATCAGCAGCATGGACCAGCCGCTCGGCGTTGCGGTGGGGAACGCGCTCGAGGTGAAGCTGGCGATCGAGACGCTGAAGGGCGAAGGGCCTGCCGATCTGGAGGAGCTCTGTGTCACGCTCGGCGCCCATATGCTCGTGCTGGGCGGCCGGGCGCTGGAGATCGGCGAGGCGAAGGATATGCTCTATGAGATTATCCGCAAAGGCTACGCGCTTAAGAAGTTCAAGGAGTTCGTAGCAGCGCAGGGTGGATCGCCTTCCTTCATCGATCAGCCTTCGCAGCTGCCGACGGCCAAGCATGTGTTCCCTGTGGAGGCGCGGACGGCCGGCTATGTGGCGGCCATCGAGGCGGAGCGCATCGGCCTCGGCGCGATGATGCTCGGGGCGGGCCGCGAGACGAAGGAAGCCTCCATCGACCTAGCCGCGGGCATGCTGCTGAAGCGCAAGATCGGCGATCTCGTAGAGGCGGGTGACGTGCTGGTGGAGCTGCACACGAACCGTGGTGAGGCAAGCTTGGTCGAGGCCGTGCGGCAGCAGGTATTGGCGGCGTATACGATCACGGAAGCAAAGCCGGCTGAGCCTACGCTGATGTACGCAGTCGTCACGAAAGCGGGCGTGGAACGGCTGGTGTGAGGTGATGATTAGAGCTAGATGAATGGAGATTCGAGTTTGGAGTTTGAACTATGGGGCGGAGAGGGACGTGAAGGTGGATGACCACGGAGCGTAGAAAAGCGGAGCATATCCGCATCGTGCTGGAGGAGCCGGTAGCCGGGCGAGGGATTACGACCGGTTTCGAGCAATACCGGTTCGTACATCGGGCTCTGCCTGAGCTGGATTTCGAGGAGATCGATACGTCCTCGGCTTTTCTGGGCAAGCCGCTGCGCACCCCGCTCCTGATCAGCTCCATGACCGGCGGCACCGAGGAGGCGCTGCGGATTAATCGTCACCTGGCCGGAGCGGCCGAACGGCGGGGATGGGCGATGGGCGTCGGCTCCGTCCGCGCGGCGCTGGAGATGCCGGAGCTCGCCGCTACGTTTCGAATCCGGGATGTGGCCCCGACGATTCCGCTATTCGCCAATCTCGGCGCGGTTCAGTTGAACTACGGCTACGGGCCGGATGACTGCCGCCGCGCAGTCGAGCTCTTGGAGGCGGACGGTCTCGTCTTGCACTTGAATGCTCTGCAGGAGGTGTTCCAGCCGGAAGGGAACACGAACTTTCACGGACTGCTGAAGCGCATCGAGCAGGTGTGCGCTTCCTTGCCCGTGCCGGTCGGGGTCAAGGAAGTCGGCTGGGGGCTGGACGGCGAGACCGCTTGCCGGCTGCTGGACGCCGGCGTCCGTTTTCTTGACGTCGCGGGAGCGGGCGGCACCTCGTGGTCCGAGGTGGAGAAGCGCCGCACGACGGATCCGCTGCGCCGCCAGGCGGCGGACGCGTTTGCGGACTGGGGTATGCCGACGGCCGCCTGTGTCCGCGACGTGCGCCGGCTGGCGCCGACGGCGTTCGTCATCGCGAGCGGCGGGCTCGCGACCGGCGTCGACGCCGCGAAGGCGCTCGCGCTCGGCGCGGACCTCGCCGGCTTCGGGCGCGGCCTGCTGGCCGCGGCGGTGGACGGCGAGGCTGCCGTCGAGCGGGCGCTGGCGCAGGTCGAGCTCGAGCTGCGCGCGGCGATGTTCGGCATCGGCGCGCGCACGCTCGCGGACCTGCGCGGGACGCGCGCACTCGTGCCGGCGTCCGCGTTCGCCCCGACGCCGCTGCAGTAGCGGCTCCCGCCACGAGTCGTGCGGGAAAAAAACCATTTAATTCCCGGCTCATCGGTGCGATGCGGACCGAATTAAAGTGATAAACGACTTAACTCCCTCGTCATCGACCAGATGCGGGGGAATTATCACGAAAGACGACTTAACTCCGACCAAATCGAACCGATACCGACCGAATTAACACGCACGAAAAACCACTTAACTCCCGGCACCTCGCCCCGCAACCGTCATCCACCGCCACCGGCCACGCCCAGTAACCCAATTTTTCCGGCTTAAACTTGGTCAACCGTCTCGCCTCCCGAACGATAGTAGAGTAGAAAGCTACCTCGCAGCAGCCAAAACCGGCTGATTGAGAACTGCAAAGTAAAAAAGCTACTTTGGAGCAGCCGAAACCCGCGGATGCAGAACTGCAAAGTAAAAAGTTACTTTGGAGCAGTCGAAAGCGGCGGATTGAGAACTGCAATTTAAAAAAGTTACTTTGGAGCAGTCCAAAACGGCGGATTGAGAACTGCAAAGTAAAAAAGTTACTTTGGAGCAGCCGAAACCCGCGGATGCAGAACTGGAGAGTTAAAAAGTTACTTTGGAGCAGCCCAAAACGGCGGATTGAGAACTGCAAAGTAAAAAAGTTACTTTGGAGCAGCCGAGCCCGGCGGATGCAGAACTGCAAAGTAAAAAAGTTACTTTGGAGCAGCCCAAAACGGCGGATTGAGAACTGCAAAGTAAAAAGCTACTTTGGAGCAGCCGAAACCCGCGGATGCAGAACTGCAAAGTAAAAAAGTTACTTTGGAGCAGTCGAAAGCGGCGGATTGAGAACTGCAAAAGTAAAAAAGTTACTTTGGAGCAGCCCAAAACGGCGGATTGGGAACTGCAAAGTAATAAAGTTACTTTGGAGCAGCCGAAACCGGCGAATCCAGAACTGCAAAGTAGAAAACTACTTTCCAGCAGCCTCCCCCCCAAGCTCCACCCGCTTCGCTTGCCGGTACTCGCCCGGCCAAAGCCCGCGTGCCCGCTTGAACGCCTTCGAAAAGTGGTGCACGTCGGCGAAACCGCAGTACACGGCGATGTCGGCCAGCGTCAGCTCCGTCGTCGACAGCAGCTCCTCGCTATGCCGCAGCCGGAGCTGCAGCAAATATTGATGCGGCGGCACCCCGAAGGTCGCCTTGAACACCGCGCTGAACCGGGACGGCGACAAATTCGCCCGGCGGGCCATGTCCTCCACCGAAAGCGGCTCGTTCAGGTGGAACGACAGGAATGAGGTGATCCAGTTCAGCGTAGGGGGCGAAGAGCCGCTGCTCCGGGAAGGCGGCGCATACTGCTTCAGAATCGCCAGCACGAGCTCCGTAGCCAGGTGTTGCGCCTCCAAGAGGGCGAGCGTCTCCTGCTCGAGCCACAATTGCACCATGCGCAGCAGCGTATCCCGGAACCCAATCGGATGCGTCGGGTTCAACCGAACCGGAACGTGCACGCCCTCCAGGTCGTTCAGGACCGGCTGCATCAGGTCTTGGTACGCGGTCAAATCGAGCTGCCCCGCCCCTGTAGGAAAGCTCGCCTCCCGCAGCGGATTGTAGAACAGATCCAGATGCGCATACGGCGTAATCGTATTGGTCGTTCCCTGCAGCGTGTGCACGCTGTTCGGTTGAATCAGACAAAAGGATCCGCTCTCGAACGTATAGTCCACCCCATCGACGTGAATGAGGCAGCTGCCCTCCTGCACGTAGATGAGCAAGTAGTCGAGCAGCCGGCGGATCGGCATATGCCAGGGCTTGCGCACCGCGTAATCGCTGTTACGAATATAAGGAACGACCGGCTGACGGGCGATCAGCTCATCAAGTGTTGTCAACACAAATGCTCCCTTCTGACCTCAAATCATAATCTGGTTTATCCCTCATTTTACTACAGAATCGGCCCAACCCCAAGACCGGAAACAGTCGTTTTTGACAAATAAGACAAGATAGCTGAACAATGAGCTTCCCCGATCCGGCCCCTATAATAAAGCTATCACCTAATAGAAAGAAGGCCTATCCATGACGATCGAACTTTCGAAGCTCCCGGATTTGCATCAAAACTACGACCTGTCCTCGGAGCAACGGACCTATTACCAGGAGCAGGGGCATATCATGCTAAGGCATGTAGCCAGCGCGGAGGAGGTCCAAGCCTACCGGCCGATCATCGGAGACATGGTCCGGCAATTGAACCGGCACACGAAGCCGCTGGAAGAGCGGGACACGTACGGCAAAGCGTTCATCCAAATCGGCAACGTCTGGGTGAAAAGCGAGGCGGTGCAGCGATTCGTATTCGCCAAGCGGTTCGCGAAAATCGCGGCCGACCTGATGGGCGTCGACCGCGTGCGCATCTATGCGGATCAAGCGTTGTATAAGGAGCCGGGCGGCGGGCATACCCCGTGGCACCAGGATCAAATTTATTGGCCGCTCGATACGAACAACACGATTACGATGTGGATGCCGCTAGTACCGATCCCGGACGAAGTCGGCTCCATGACGTTCGCCTCCGGAACGCATCACTCCGGCTATATTACGAAGCAAGTGATCTCGGATGAATCGCACAAGACGCTGAAGGACTACATCCAAAGCAAAAGGATCGAGACGATCAACTACGGAGGCATGGCCGCGGGCGACGCTACGTTCCATGCGGGGTGGACGCTGCACAGCGCGCCGGCGAACCCGACTGAGCAAATGCGGGAGGTCATGACGATTATTTTCTACGCCGACCCGACGAATTTGCTGGAGCCGGACAGCAACGCGCGCAAGAACGATCTCGCATCCTGGTTCCCCGGACTGAAGCCCGGCGAACCGGCCGCAGGCCCGACGCATCCGATTTTGTACGACCGCCACGCCTAATCGCTAGTCTGGATCAGAAGATCGGGTACAGGGAGAAATCCATGTGCCCGATTTTTTTGGGTTCAGCCCGCCATTTCCACCACTAGCGCCATCCCTCACCCCCGCAAATTCTCGCGATTCTCCTCCGGCCGTTCGTTTATTTTCCTCCAAATGTGTCCAAACTGTTAGAAGGTTTTCCATGTCTCGAAGTGGGAAAATATGGGGTTTCTATCGTCTAGGAGGGTATTTGCATGCTTAGAAAAGGTTGGATAGGGTTGCTCGCAATCGCCATCATGCTGGCGTTCAGCGCACCGGCGCTTGCGGCGGACGAGAAATTGGCGCAGCCGAAGGCAGGGACGGGCGGGGTCGATTTGGCGCCGAACGCTTCGTCGGCCGTCTTGATGGACGCCGACACCGGAACGGTGCTCTACGAGAAAAATATGCACGACAAAAAGGCACCGGCCAGCATCACGAAAATTATGACGATGGTGCTCATCATGGAAGCGCTGGACCAAGGCAAGATCAAGATGAACGAGAAGGTCCGAACGAGCGAATATGCCGCGTCGATGGGCGGCTCGCAAATTTTCCTCGAACCCGGTGAAGAAATGACGGTAGAAGAAATGCTGAAGGGCATCGCGATGGCTTCCGGTAACGATGCCTCGGTGGCGATGGCCGAGAAAATCGCAGGCTCGGAGGAAGCGTTCGTGAAGATGATGAACGCCAAGGCGAAGCAGCTGGGCATGAACAATACCCACTTCGTGAACGTTAACGGCTTGCCGGCAGACAATCACTATACATCCGCAATGGATATTGCCACGATGTCCAAGGAGCTGCTCAAGCACGAAGAGATTACGAAGTTCACTGGCGCTTACCAAGACTACTTGCGCAAGGAAACGGCCAAGCCGTTCTGGCTCGTCAACACGAACAAGCTCGTACGCTTTTATTCCGGAGCCGACGGACTGAAGACCGGGTATACGAGTGAAGCGAAGTTCTGCTTATCCGCCACGGCGAAGCGCGAGAACTTCCGGGTTATCGCAGTCGTGATGGGCGAGCCCAATACGAAGACCCGCAACGCGGAAGTGACGAAGCTGTTCGACTTCGCCTTCTCGCAGTATACGAACCATCCGATCTTCAAAACCGGAGACCCGATGGGAACACTCCAGGTAGAGAAAGGCAAGACGAGCCAAGTGCCGCTTATCGCCACGCACCAGTATTCGGTCCTGCTGAAGAAAGGCGACGCAGGCGAAGACATTCGTCACGAACTGCAATTCAATCCGAACCTGAAAGCGCCGATTGCGGCGGGGCAGCCGATCGGGAAGCTCGTCGTCTTCAAGGGCGACACGAAGCTGGCCGAATTCGACCTCGAGTCCCCGACCAACATCGCCAAAGCAGGGTTGTGGACGATGCTGAAACGTACGGCTCAGCGTATGGTTACCGTCGACTAAGCTGAATCCTCCCGTTCCGACCGTCCGGTCCCGCTTTCCCGCTCTCGGGAGGCGGGACGGATGGTAAGAATCGGGCATTTCGACCTGATTGGCCCGGAAAGTGTCAAATCTCCCCGTTTTTGCAGAGGTTATAGCAGTTTTCTTCTAGTTTTGTCGGCTTGCAGGAAATTCCAATCGTTTCGTAGAAACTAGTCTGCATCTCGAAGGGAGTGAGCTTGCGTGAGTCTGCATATTGAACTGGAGCACAACCGCCGTACGCTAATCGTCCGGTTGCGCGGAGAGCTGGACCATCATGCGGCGGAAGTCGTCCGCACCCGGATGGAAGAGGCCATTCTGAAAGGGGACACGCGGCATGTCGTGCTCAGCCTGAAGGACTTGTCGTTCATGGACAGCTCCGGGCTGGGCGTTATTCTGGGCCGATACAAGCAAGTCACCGGCAAGGGCGGCAAAATGGTAGTTTGCGAAGTGAATCCGGCGGTATATCGGTTGTTCGAGTTGTCGGGGCTGTTTAAGATTTTGGCGATTGAGGATAATGAGAGACTAGCACTTTCCAGTCTGGAGGTCGTGTCATGAGTGGACCTAATTTTATGACCTTGCAGTTCGCCAGCCGTTCGGAGAACGAAGCGTTCGCGCGCGTGGCGGTGGCGGCGTTCGTGTCCCAGTTGGACCCCACGCTGGAAGAGTTGACGGATATTAAGACGGTCGTGTCGGAGGCGGTAACCAACTCGATCATCCACGGGTATGAGGAGCGGATGGACGGCGTCGTGACGATCACGGCATCGATCGATGGCGACCGGGTGACCTTGACCGTGGAAGACAACGGCAACGGGATCGAAGATGTGGAAATAGCGAGAGAGCCGCTGTTCACCACGAAGCCGGAGATGGAGCGGTCGGGGATGGGCTTCACGATCATGGAGAATTTCATGGATACCGTCTCGGTCGTGTCAGCGCCTGGCGAGGGCACGAAGGTGACGATGGTCAAGCGGATTGAATCCAAAAAAGCGCTGTATAACTAGAGGTAGGTGACGATGGACCCGTGGATCTGAAGCATGCCTCACATAGTTATTTGGACGACACCGAAGTCAAGCGCCTGATAGCTCTCAGCCAAGGCGGCGATGCTCTCGCGAGAGAGACGCTGGTGAATTGCAACATCCGCCTCGTCTGGTCAGTCGTACAACGTTTCTTGAACCGGGGTTACGAGCCGGAAGATTTGTTCCAGATCGGCTGTATCGGCTTGCTGAAATCGGTAGACAAGTTCGATCTGTCGTACGACGTGAAATTCTCGACCTACGCGGTGCCGATGATTATCGGCGAGATTCAGCGGTTTCTGCGCGACGACGGGACGGTGAAGGTCAGCCGCTCGCTGAAGGAGCTCGCCAACAAAGTGCGCAAGAAGAAGGACGAGCTGTCGAAGAAGATGGGCCGGCTGCCTACGATCGGCGAAGTCGCCGAAGAGCTGGGGATCACGGCGGAAGAGGTCGTCTTCGCGCAGGAGGCGAACAAGCCGCCTACCTCGATCCACGAGACGGTGTTCGAGAATGACGGCGACCCGATCACCTTGATGGATCAGATCGCGGACGAGGGACAAGAGCGCTGGTTCGACAAGCTGGCGCTGAGCGAGGCGATCAACACGCTGACCGAACGGGAGCGGCTTATCGTGTACCTCCGCTACTTCCGCGACCAGACGCAGTCGGAAGTGGCCGTACGGCTCGGGATCTCTCAGGTGCAGGTCTCGAGGCTCGAGAAAAAAATATTGCAGGTCATCAAAGAACAGATCGCCCAATGAGGCGGTCTGTTTTTTGGTCTTCGCGGCGATAGTTGGACGGCAAGGAGTTCAGAACAGAGCGTCGAATAAAGGAGATTAGCAGGGCGAGTGGGTAGGGCTAATAATCGTTCGTTATATAACTATCAGGAGAAAGGAAATGGCCATGGAAGATTCGCTGGTAGAACGGGCCCGTAACGGAGATCAAGCCGCATTCTCCGAGCTCGTGCGCGAACATAGGAGCCAGATGCTGGGCTGGGCCAATCAAGTCGTACACGATTCCGCATTGGCCGAAGATGTCGTGCAGGAGGCGCTTCTGTCCACGCTTAAGCACATCGGCCGGTTGGCGAATCCGGATAAGTTCCTGCCCTGGCTGCGGACGATCGTACGGAATCAAGCTTTGATGGCGATACGAGGACAGCCGCGCAAGCGCGAGCTGGCCGTTGGGATCGAGCTGCTGGAAGATCAGACCCGGACCGAATCATACGCGGGGGCTATGGACGATCCTCAGCTTGCAGCGATCGGCAACCTGGCACTGAATCAAGTGGAGAAGCTGCTAGGCAGGTTAGGCGATCGCGAACGGGCCGTCGTTCGAGCCTACGGCATGGCCGGGCTGTCGATCCAGGAAGTGGCGGACGAGTTGGGGATGAAGACCGGTGCTGTGTATACGGCGCTGTCGCGCTCCCGGGCGAAGCTAGCCGAAGCGAGATTCGAGGACGAAATTGACCGGTATTTAGGCGCGAGACGGCGAGGAAGGAAACCGAAACAGGCTGTCGTGCGGCATGTACGGTATTACGGATCGGCGGCGGCCTACAACACAATGGCATCCACGATGATGCTGTCCATAGGGGCGTCAGGGTATCATAACATCTCCATGAAGGAGATCATGGGGGCGACGGGACTAGCCTTCCGCATTCAAGCAACGCCGGATTTGGGCATTAGCGGGGCGTACGCCTTCGATTGGGGCATAACGGCCAGAAGCGGGTTCGAACGACTTGGTTTTGTCGGAGCGGTACTAGGCGGTTCGGGGGTCAGACTGGATCAACCGGATGAGCTGATCGAGAGCATGGACATGATCGTGTCCTGCCTGGAGCAAGGCATACCCTCGATCGCTTGGAATGTATCGAACGCCGAATTTGGACTCATTACGGGCTATGACGACCAGGAGCGTTCCTGGAGCGTGATGGACACCTCGTCCAGCGGCAAGAAGCTTCCGTACACGAAGCTTGGACGACTATACGCGGATTCCGAATGGTTCGTCGCCGCTCCGCTGAGGCGCCATTCCACATGGATTACCCAGCCGGTATCTGGGATTTTCAAAGACGCGGCCATGCATATCAGGGGAGGCATTCCAGGCGATACGGTAATGGCTAAAAAGATCCCGAGCGTGCATGGGAAGGAGGCTTACCGGCTATGGATTCGCTCCTTCGCCGGCCAAACGGCCGTCAGCCCGCTTAGCGTTGCTTATCAGGCGGCGGTCGTCGCCGAGGCGCGTGCATACGCCGCTCGCTACCTGGACAGCTTGGCCGAATCCCTTCCTATCCGGGTACTGTATTCGTCCACCGTGCCCGCCATCAGACACGCCGCCGGGCTGTATTCGAAGATCGGGGAAGCCTGGGCTGAGCTGGCCCGTCTGTTCCCGCTGCCCTATAGCGCGGATCCGGCTGCGCCCGGTCCGGCCGATCGGTCCGTGCGGTTGTTGGAGCAGGCGCTTACCGCCGAATTGGAAGCCGCTGAGGCGCTGGAGGAAGCTGCCGACCTCCTAGAGCGAAAAGGTTGACTTGCGTATTGACCATGGTGATGTAAGAAAAAAGGTTCATCTCGCATCATTACCGGTAGAGGGGATGAAACGCATGAATTCTCGCCTCCAAATCCATCATTCCGGGAGGAATTACTCAATGAACGAAGCGATTGTACACACGCAACCCCATCCCATTACGAACCGAATCGGCGGCGTATTCATGCATGTTCGCAACATGGAGCGCTCGGTGCAATGGTACCACCGGCTATTCGGGCTGCCGGAGCGTTCGAGTGCCACAGATAAAGTTCATGCGCTGCCGATGAACGGAGGAGCCGATTTCGTTTTGGACCAGCATGGCTACGATCGAGGGCTGGCGATGGGAGACCGGCCTCTGCTGATGATCGATTCTCCCGACGTGGATGCGGCATACCGACATGTGCAGCGGTTGGGCATTCCAATCGAGTGGGAGATCGAACGCTACCCCGGCATGGCTTTCTTCACGTTCCGCGACCCGGACGGGAATTTGCTCATGGTATGCGGGAAGCCGGGTTCGCCTGAATCGGGCGGAGGTGCGGATGCATCCGGCCTTCAAGCTCCTCCCGCCTCAACCGTGCGCTACAATGGCGGCGGAACATGGCTGACCGTTCATCCGGATGCCTATTACGCATCGGAAACAAGAGACGGGCTAGTGCTGAAGGGCCGGGCGAACACGGAGACGACGCATGCCACTCCGCTCCGGATCGAGACGACCGTTCGTATCGAGGACGGCTGTCTGCGGTTGAGATACGGTCCGTACGGGCAGCTCGTGTTTAATTACGGCCCTTCCTCCAGTAATGGAACGGGAATCGAATTTTACGTCAAACATCCGAAGGTGGATCGGGATTTCGACGATCTGACCAAAGGAGCGATCCCGAACGGGGAGTGGGTGGGAATCGAGTGGACCATTGAAGAGCGGAGCATGGAAGTACGCGTAAACGGGGAGCTCTTTCACACTCAGGAGGGCTACTTCGGCGGCATCGTCGGAACGGCCGGGATCGGCAACGACAACGGCAGGATCACGGTCAAATCATTCTCCGTTGAAGCGCTGCCGGAACGCGAGACTTTGCCACGATTGACCGTGTTATGCGACGGGACCCAAGCGGATGTACTCGTGCCGGACGTCTCCTGCTATCCGGTTCTGACTGGGGAAGGGTTGTGGCTGACGCAAAACGAACAGTGGGGGAATGCCCTGACGAAGCAGGCGTACGCGGTGCCTTATGCGATGGAGATCGTCGTACGGAGCGATAGGCGCACGCTGCTCTTGTACGGAGGCGTCTCGGCACAAGTGAAGTTTCACGCGAACGGGGCGTTAAGCTTCCGCGATCCTGTGAGCAAGGAGGAAGTATGGCTTGATGGCGCGGGGACGTTATCCGAGGGGTTCCAAACGATCGTCTGGACGATGGACGCCGACCGCACTTCAATCCGTGTCAATGGCGAGTTACGCTTGGAGCGGGCCGGGAATTATGCGGAGTGCCGGTACCGGCTTGGGGTCGGCGCCGATCTGGGCAGCGCGGTTACCGTGAAGTCCGTCCGAGTCCGGACGGACTAATGTCACAAGGCTGAGGGACTCCCTCAGCCTTGTACGCTATCTCAGCACTGGGCGCCGCTCATCTCGTTGGTGAACATCCGCTTGTATTCCTGCGGTGTGACGAGCTCCGCGCTGATCGGCGCGTAATGGAACTGCAGCGCCCGGCGCCGCTTCGCGGTGAAATTGCTGGGCGTGCCGTGATGCAGCATCCCGTGGAAGAACAGCATCCCGCCCGGCCCGAGCGGCGCCACCTGCGAGCGGTCGGCGCCCACGCTCTCGTCGCACAGCTGCCAGTCGCGCTCCGCATAGTGCGGACTGCCGCCCAGCATGTGCGAGCGAGGAATGATGTGCATGCAGCCGTTGTCGATACCGGCCTCGTCCAGCGCGATCCAGACGCCTACGACCGGCTTGTCGTAGTCGAGTCCCCGGTACGCCATGTCCTGGTGCCACGGCTTCTCTCCGCCGCCCTGCGGGGGCTTGAGCAGCGCCATATCCTGCACGAGCTTCGGCTTCTCGCCCAGCAGCAGCTCTACGACCCGCAGCACTTCAGGATGATAAGCCGCTTCCAGCAGGCGCCGATCGTACTGAACGAAGTCCGCCACCTTCCGGGTCGCCAGTATGAACGCTTCCTCCGACTGTTCGGCTTCTTCCGACTTCGTCAGCTGAATGAACGGCAGCTTCGCCTTCTTGCCCTCGGCTTGCGGATACGTGTCTTCGTCCGCCTCGGACACGACTTTGCCCGCTTGCATAATCGCTTCGAACCGCTCGCGGCTGTTCAGCCGGCGCAGCTCCATCATGTCGCGGAGGGCGCTTTTCGCATCCTCCACCATTTGCCCCGTATACCCGGTCTTGACGGCCAAGTAGCCCATCTCGCGATAGAAGCTCCGGTCGTCTTCCGTAACCGACTCCAGCCGTTCCCGGTATTCCACAAGCTCGAGGCTTGGGTAGAGCACGCGGTTAATTTCGTGCGGATCGCTCAGCTTCATTTTCATCTTCATCGACGGCAGCCTCCTTCCAATTTCGGAACCCTGATTCCTACCTTAACTGTACTTGGATTTGCCGGGCCGAGCCATGGAGCGAATCGGCGATTCTTTGTACTTACTCGCATGCAGGCGGATCATTAGCGAACCGGCTAAGGCTGGAAATCATTGCTGCGCCGTTCCTGGAGTACATGCCCAGCGATCGCCGCATACTAGAGGGAAAGATTGTCATCCAAGGGAGTGATCCCATGTCCGAACGACCCACGGCCGGGTCCGTGCTGTACATTCGGCTGCGCCGGCGAATCGTCGTGCGTCGGGGCGCGCCTATTCTACTGGGCAACATCGCGCAGCTGCTTGTCGATCCCGAGCTGGAGCCGCAAGTGAGGCAGCTAACGGTCCACACCCCGGTGGAGGCCGACGGCTCCGTTCTGCTGATCGACATGCTTCGCGTCGTGAAGGTGGTGCGGGACCGGTATCCCGGCATGCAGATCGAGCATTTTGGCGAGCCTCACGTACTCGTGGAGATTTTGACGCCTTCGCGCAAACCCAACCCGGTACTGTTCACCCTTGTCTGGCTGCTGCTGTTCGTCGGCTCCGGTCTCGCTATCATGAATTTCCATGTCGACGTCAGCATGATGGAAGTGCATCAGAAACTGTTCAAGATGGTCTCGGGCCGGGAGGTCGAGCACCCCTATTGGCTGCAAATTCCTTATTCGTTCGGGCTCGGAGCCGGGATGGTCATTTTCTTCAATCAGCTGTTCAAAAAAAGGTTCAGCGAGGAGCCGAGCCCCCTCGAGGTGGAGATGTTCATGTACCAGGAAAGCTTAAACCGGTACGTCATCATGGAGGAGTACCGCAAAATGCACGACCGGGAGAATGGCTCATGATTGGACCGGTGTTGCTGGAGAAAGCGGTGCTCATTTTAATCGGGGTAGCGGGCGGCGTCGCGGTCGGAGGAGGCATGGTCGCCTTTTTGGTCGTGCTGGACGTCATTCCGAGGCTCGCGCAAATCGCGAAAACGCCGAACCGGATTCACGGACTGGAGGCGGCTGTCGTATCCGGGGTAATGTTCTTCACGCTCACGGATTTCTTTGGGTGGACGTTCCGCCTCTCGCCGCTCTCCGCGATCTGTACCGGCCTGCTCGCGGGCTGCTTCGTCGGGATGCTGGCCGGGGCGCTGACGGAGGTGCTGAACGTGTTCCCCATTATGGCGAAGCGGCTCGGCATCGGCGACTACATCGTATGGCTGCTCATGGCGATGGTGATGGGAAAAGTGGCGGGCTCGCTGTTCGATTGGCTTTGGTACTCACATACGTAGAGGAGGTTGACCTGCAATGACCACGGAGAAGAAGGAGCCGGAGGAAAAAACGGAACGATCGGAACCGGGTGCCGCCATGAAGCTGCGGGGCTCCGGCGTCATCATTCACCGCAGGAGGCGGCGCCGTCAGGACGACAAGGTGGATGCAAAAGAGATACTGACGGATGAAGAGATGGGCTTGAAGAACGAGGACTCGGTCTTCGTCTGGATCGACGATGTGAAACGGACGCTCGAGGAGAAGGTCGGCTTGCACCAGAGCTTCGATCTCGTCTTCCGGGAAATGGTGTTCGGCGGGAAACGGACCGCCTTCTTCTACGTGAACGGCTTCGCCAAAGACACCGTGCTGACCGACATCATCATGCGGCTCACTTACTTGCAGCGCGAGCAGGTGGTGCCGCACGCGCTCAAGAGCTTCCTGGAGCTGTACATCTCCCACATTCAAGTCGCGCCGCAGGACGACATGAACAAACTCGTCGAAAGCGTGCTAGTAGGCTCCACGGCGCTGTTCATCGAGGGAGAGACGTCGGCGCTCGTCATCGATGCCAAGACGTTCCCGGTCCGCTCGATCGAAGAGCCGGATCTGGAGCGGGTCGTGCGCGGAGCAAGGGACGGTTTCGTCGAGACGCTGCTGACAAACGTAACCCTCGTTCGCCGCCGCATCCGCGATCCGCGGCTGAAGTTCGAGCTGCTCACCGTAGGGGACCGCTCCAAGACGCATGTGTCGATCGGGTATATTCAGGACATTGCCAATCCCAAGCTAGTCGAGTCGATCCGGGACAAGATCAAGTCCGTCCGCATCGACGGGCTGCCTCTCGGGGACAAGCAGCTGGAGGAAGCCATCATCGGCAAAGGCTGGAACCCGTATCCGTCCGTCCGTTACTCGGAGCGGCCCGACGTGGTGAGCGCGCACTTGCTGGAAGGCCACGTCATTCTGTTCGTCGACACCTCGCCCAGCGTTATGATCCTGCCGACGACGTTCTTCCATCTGATCCAGCATGCGGAAGAATACCGGCAATCGCCGTTCGTCGGCAGCTACTTGCGCTGGGTACGATTTATAGGCATTTTCTCGTCGTTGTTCCTGCTGCCGCTGTGGTTCCTCGTCGTCATGAACCCCGATCTGAAGCCGGCCGGTCTCGAATTTCTGGGGCCGCAAAAGCAAGGAAGCCTCCCGCTCCTCGTGCAGTTCCTGCTCGTCGAGATCGGCGTCGACTTGATGCGGATGGCGGCTGTACATACGCCTTCGTCGCTCTCGATCGCGATGGGCTTGGTGGCGGCCATTCTCGTGGGCGACATCGCCGTGAAGACCGGCTTGTTCATCAATGAAGTCATCATGTACATGGCGGTTGCCGCTGTCGGAATGTTTGCTACCCCCAGCTATGAGCTCGGGCTTGCCAATCGGATCTTCCGGCTGTTCTTGCTGTGCAGTGTTGCGATATTCAAAATTCCCGGCTTCATCATCGCGACCACGCTGTGGCTGATCATCCTGGCCACCCAGCGCTCCTACAATGCGCCCTACATGTGGCCGTTCATTCCGTTCGACGCGAAATCGATGCTGTCGATCGTGATCCGGAGGCCGGTGCTGAGCATGAAGATCCGGATGAGCCTGACGAGATCCCAGGACAAGACCCGGCAGCCGAATAAGGAGGAATAGCCCCCTCTCGTCGCCTGGATGGACCGCCCGCGCTACAATTTGAAGGGGCGGTTTTTTGGGCTGTACGCATTTCCGTGCGTCCGCTTATTGTCTTCCTACTGGACGTATGATAATTTAGAAACAGATTAGTTGGCCCCATTGGCGAGCGAGAATCGGAAGAGAAGAGGGAATCGATATGTACCTACACGGAACAAGCATCATCAATGCCGAGGGGCGCCTGGAGATCGGCGGCTGCGATACGTCCGACCTGGCGAGCCGGTTCGGGACGCCGCTCTATATATACGACGAGCAATTGATCCGCACGCGCTGCCGGGAGTACCGGGATGCGTTTCAGGCGACCGGGTTGAATTTTCAGGTCGCCTACGCGAGCAAAGCGTTCTGCACCATGGCGATGTGCCGCATCGTGGAAGAAGAGGGCTTGTCCCTCGACGTCGTCTCGGACGGCGAGCTGTATACCGCCCTTCAAGCCGGTTTCCCGGCGGGAAAAATCCATTTTCACGGAAACAACAAGACGCCCGATGAGATCGTGATGGCGTTGGAAGCGAATATCGGCTGCTTCGTTGTGGACAACTTCCTGGAGCTGCAAGTGTTGAACGAGTTGGCGCGCGCGCGCAAAGTGAAGGCAAACGTCCTGCTGCGCATCTCTCCGGGGGTTGACGCGCATACGCATGAGTTCATCTCGACCGGGCAGATCGACTCGAAGTTCGGCTTCGATCTGGGGAACGGCACGGCATTTCGCGCGGTGCAGGAGACGCTGAAGCTGGAGCAGCTGCGACTGCTAGGCATTCATTCGCATATCGGCTCTCAAATTTTCGAGACTGAGGGCTTCCGTCTCGCCGCCGACAAAGTGACCCGCTTCGCGGCCGAAGTTCGCGACCAGTTGAGCTACACGTTCACCGTCCTGAACTTGGGCGGCGGGTTCGGCATCCGCTATACGGAAGGCGACACGCCGCTCCCGTCGGCGGATTATGTAGGCGCGATCGCGGATGCCGTGAAGACGAATTTCGCGGCCTACAACTACCCGCTGCCGGAGATCTGGATCGAGCCGGGGCGCAGCATCGTCGGCGAAGCCGGCACGACGCTGTACACAATCGGCTCGGTGAAGGACATTCCCGGCGTGCGCAAGTATATCGCCGTCGACGGCGGCATGACCGACAACCCGCGTCCGGCGCTGTACGACGCCAAGTATGAGGCAATGCTCGCGAACCGGGCGCTCGAGGTAGAGGAGGAGGTCGTCTCGGTCGCGGGCAAATGCTGCGAGACGGGCGACATGCTCATCTGGGACTTGGCGCTTCCGGCCGTGAGGACCGGCGACTTGCTCGCCGTCTCCAGCACCGGGGCGTACAACTATGCGATGGCGAGCCATTACAACCGGATTCGCAAGCCGGCCGTCGTGTTCGTGAAGGACGGCAAGGCCGACCTGGTCGTGCGCCGCGACACGTACGACGATGTGGCGGGCAACGATCTCATTCCTGAGCGGCTGATGAAGCAGCCGGTCGCGAAGTAATGCAAACAACAAAGCTCCTGGCGGATAACGGTCTGCCAGGAGCTTTTTTGGTACTATCTTATTCCATAATTTTCTCGAATGTATCCAGAAACCGCTCCAGCTCGGCGCGGTCGACCCGCGTCAGTCGTTCGGCCATCATATCCCGCTGGAGCTTTTTGGCCTTCTGAATCGTCTCGCTGCCCGCCTCGGTCAAGTGCAGCATAACAACCCGGCGGTCCTGCTCGTCCACCATGCGGGCCACCTGATGATGGGCCACGAGCCGGTCGATCATGACGGTGATCGCACTCGGCTTCACTTCCATGTGCTCCGCGAGCTGAGTGACCTTGAGCGGACCGCACTGCTCGAGCGTCTTCATGATGAAAAATTGGGGGCGGGTGATGCCGAATTGCGCGTAGAGATCGACCGTGGATGCCGATTTGCGAAAGGCGGAAATAAAGCAGTCCAGAAATCGGTCGATCAGTTCTTCCGTCGGCGCATCCATACCATCACCTCCCCTAGGGTTTCATAACTTGCCGGCACTTTCTTCTATAGCCATCTTACAACGTCCGGAGGGGCAGTAGCAAATTCGCGCACCCTCTTCCCCATAGTTCTTCCAAGGGGCTAACCGCGTTTCAATTCGGGCCGCAGCGGGTAATGAAGAACAAGGAAGTGAACTACAAGCGTCAGGGAAGGGAGATGTTCATCATGGCCATCAATGAGAATCGGAATGTGGAGATTGATCGCAATACCGTGGAGAAGCGGATGGACTCTAGCCAAGTCGCCTCCACCTTCATCAAGTATGCGGCATACGTAGTCATTTTCTTCGGAGCCTTGTACTTCCTCGTGAGATATGTCTTCCCAATGTTCTAAATTAGGGGAAAACAGGCTGAGCCAAACGAGGAAAGATCGCCCTCAGCGAGCGCGGCGACGCGGCTGGGGGTGATCTTTTTGTATTCTTTTTCTAAAAGTAGAAGCCGTCGACCTAGGGGTCGACGGCTTCAGGCGTCAGCTCTGGGGGGGAGAGAGCTAATGTACGATATGCGCGGCGCCATGGCGGCGTAGCGCTCGTTCGGCGATGTCTTCGGTCTCCGGACCGCTCTCGACTACGACGAGCAGCCGGCCTTGGTCGATCCATTCGCCGAATTTTTTCGAGTCCGACTCGCTCAAGCCCAGATCGCGCAGCAGGGCGGGGGACTCGTCCGAATTTACCAGGTAGGGCATCCCGGCATATCCCTCGCCGGCGACGTTGGCGCCTAGCCCCGGCATACCGGTGCTTACCGTATCGCCCAGATAGATGGGGCTCGCTGCCAGCGGTATAGTAGGCATCGGCATCGGCATCGGCATCGAGCCGTCCGATTCAACCGCGAGGCGATCTCGCTCGGAATACCGTTCCCGTGCCTCGTCCTCCAATCGATCGACGGGGATATCCGTCTCATTATCGATTCGCCAGGCCATATCTTCGTTCTTCGCGACCACGCGGACTTGCTCGGCGCCGAAGCCGGCTTGCCGCAGCGCCTCGATCGCCTCGACGGCTTGTCCTTGACGCTCGAATATTGCGATTAGCTGTGACATGAGGCACACCTCCTAAAGGTTGATTGACTTTATCGAGAGGCCGAGGCGGCTTGACGGTTCGCAACCATGATCAGCACTTTGCCGCGGTCCAACTCTTCCTCATACATACGGGCCTCGGATTCGGTCACGCCGGCGGCCACGAGCTTCGCGCGCAGTTCGTCGCCCCTAGAGCGGAACAGGTTCGCCATCGTGGTCAGCAGGCCCTCCTCCTCCACACTGATCGTGTTAATATCGGCCGCCTCCGCCAATTCGTTCGTCCGTTCTTTGGAATGGGCGAGCACATAAATATCCTCACGCTGGATACCTTGCCGGTGAAGCCGATCGATCTCTTCCATCGCACGCGCGGCACTGTTTACCGCCCTGATGTAATGATTCGGTTTCATAAGGGTTCACCTCCGGGTTGGATTCATCGCCAGGACGACAGCCCGCGCCATCTCCTGACTTACATGATTTACCCGTCAGAGAGGACATTGAAACATCGGGCGACAACGAAAAAGACGGAACCCGGAGGTTCCGTCTCGAATATGGAGTCTAGTGTCGATCCGACTTAAGCTTCGTCGTCCCACACTTTCACTTCTTTCATCGTATCGCCTTGCTTCAGGGCATCCACGTATTCCATCCCTTTCGTCACTTTGCCGAAAACGGTATGGACGCTGTCCAGATGCGGCTGAGGCTGGTAGCAGACGAAGAACTGGCTGCTGCCTGTGTTCTTGCCTGCATGCGCCATCGAGAGGGTGCCGCGCTCATGCTTGCTCGTGTTCGTAGCCGTCTCGCAGTCGATCGTGTAGCCGGCGCCGCCGTAGCCGGTGCCTTGCGGACAGCCGCCTTGGGCGACGAAGCCTTTGATCACGCGGTGGAATTTCAAGCCGTTATAGAAACCGGAATTCGCCAGCTTCTCGAAGTTGGCAACCGTATTGGGAGCTTCCTCAGGGTAGAAATCAATTAGAACCTTTTCTCCGTTTTCGAGCTCGATACTTCCTTTTTTCATGGTAAACCTCCTAAAGGGATGTAGTACGACCATTGTACTAAAAACGAGCGCGGGACGCAAAGCGTGGCTCCGGGACCGATATGTGGAGGCTGAAAGAGGCTGCAGGGCCGAAACACTAGACAGATATTAGGGAAATGGGTATACTAGACAGTAATTTCATAATCATATTCCTTCGGGGCAGGGTGAAATTCCCTACCGGCGGTAATTTCGCGGCCACTGCGGCGCGAATCAGTCCGTGACCCGTGTCGGTTGAGAAGCCGGCCGGTGGATTCGGTGCAACTCCGAAACCGACAGTATAGTCTGGATGGGAGAAGGAATGACGGAGTAGCGGCTCAATTGCGGCCGTGTTCGCCGGGGTTGCACGTGCTTTTTTTCACATGCCTTCGGAATGAACGGCCGGGCTATGTTTATTTCGGTCTGCGCGGGAAGTCCTTGCGCACTCCGACTGGCCTTGCTTGAGCTATGCCCACTTTCATTTTGCCGCAGCTTCCATCAATCATCAAACCGCCCCTTTACGAAAGTGTAAAGGGGTTTTATGCGTTTCATCAGTCAGGAGGGCCAGGGATCATGCAGTTGACGGAACGGTTGAACGACGAATCGTATATGCGGCTCGCGCTGCAGATGGCCGCACAGGCCCAGGGCCAGACCGGCATCAACCCGGTCGTCGGCTGCGTCATCGTGAAGGACGGCCGCATCGTCGGCATGGGCGCGCACTTGCAGCGCGGCTCGCATCACGCGGAGATAAACGCCCTGCATATGGCCGGCGCGGAGGCCGAGGGGAGCGCGGTATATGTGACGCTCGAACCGTGCAGCATCCACGGGCGGACGCCCCCTTGCGCGGAGCGGCTCGTGCTGGAGCGGGTGAAGCGGGTCGTCGTCGCCTGTGTCGATCCGAACCCCGCGGTAGCCGGTTCCGGCATCGAGCAGCTGCGCAGCCGCGGCATCGAAGTCCAGGTCGGGGTGCTGGAGCAGGAGGCGCGCCTCCTGAACGAATCGTTCAACAAGTTCATCGTCACCCGGATGCCTTGGGTTACACTGAAGACCGCCTGTACGCTCGACGGCAAGATCGCCACGCGTACCGGCGACAGCAAGTGGATCAGCGGCCCGGACTCCCGGGAGCTCGTCCATGCGATGCGGCATCGCCATCAGGGGATTATGGTCGGCGTTGAGACGGTCATCGCAGACAACCCGCAGCTGACGACCCGTCTATCCGTACCGGCGCTGCAGCCGCTGCGCATCGTCGTCGATTCGCGGCTGCGGGTGCCGCTTGATGCGCACCTCATCCGCGAGCGCGACGCCAAGACGCTGGTCATCACGACGCAGCAAGCGTCCATTGAGCAGATCATGAAGCTGAACGCGCTTGGAGTCGAAGTCATGAAGTGCGGCGACGGCCCGCGGGTCGACCTGGCGCTCGCGCTCGCGATGCTCGGAGAGCGCGAGATCGGCAGCATCCTGCTGGAGGGCGGCGGGACGCTGAACGGGGCGATGCTCGATGCGGGGCTTGTCGACAAGCTCGCCGTCTTCATCGCGCCGAAGCTCGTAGGCGGCGGTTCCGCGGCGCCTTCCGCCTTCGCCTTCGAAGGCGTCGAACGGATGGCGGACGCGATCGCGCTGGACGGCGTCCGGATCGAGCAGATTGGGGCCGACTGCTGCATCACCGGCTATCCGCGCTATGAGAGGAGCTGATCCGCAATGTTCACGGGGATCATAGAAGAAATCGGCCGGCTGCGCCGCGTTCAGAAGCAAGGCCAGGCGATGGTGCTGACGGTGGAGGCGAAGACGGTGCTGACCGACGTGAAGCTCGGGGACAGCATCGCCGTGAACGGCGTCTGCTTGACGGTGGTCGCCTTCGACGGCAGCAGCTTCACTGTTGACGTCATGCCCGAGACGTACCGCAAGACGACCTTGAAGCAGCTGGCAGCCGGCAGCCGGGTCAACCTGGAGCGGGCGATGCCGGCGAACGGCCGATTCGGCGGACATCTCGTGCAGGGCCATGTCGACGCCATGGGGCGAATCGTCTCCAGGCGGCAAGAGGAGAACGCCGTCGTCTTCGTGGTCGAGCCGCTGCAGGGCGGACTCATGAAGTATATGCTTCCGAACGGATCGATCACGATCGACGGCATCAGTCTGACGCTCGTGAATGTTTCGGAGACGACGGCTACGGTGTCGATCATTCCGCATACGCTGGCCGAGACCGTGCTGCAGGACAAAAACCCGGGCGATGTCGTCAACCTCGAGTGTGATTTGTTGGGCAAATACGTCGAGCGCCTGCTTCTGTTCCGAGGCTCCGAATCGTCGGGCCCGGGATCGACGCCGTCCGCTGCATCGACCGGCGGGGTAACGGAAGATTTTTTGGCCCGGCATGGGTTTCTATAATCGAGACAGCTTGATCACAGGAGGGGAAGTCATATGGAACAAGGACAAAATCAGGGTTCTGACCCGAGATTCCATACGATCGAGGAAGCGATCATCGATCTGATGCTCGGCAAAGTCATTATCGTCGTCGACGACGAGGACCGCGAGAACGAGGGCGACTTCATCGCTCTGGCAGACAAGGCGACGCCGGAAGTCATTAACTTCATGATCCGCGAAGGACGCGGCCTCGTCTGCGTGCCGATCACGGAGCAGCGCGCGCTGGAGCTCGATCTGCCGCCGATGGTCGCGCGCAACAGCGACTACCACGGCACGGCGTTCACGATCTCCGTCGATCATGTGAACACGACGACCGGCATCTCCGCGCATGAGCGATCGGCCACGATCCGGGCGATCATTGACCAGAAGGCGTTGCCGGAGCACTTCCGCCGGCCGGGCCACATCTTCCCGCTGATCGCGAAGGAAGGCGGCGTCCTGCGCCGCGCCGGCCATACGGAAGCGGCCGTGGACCTGGCCCGCATGTGCGGCTCGTATCCCGCGGCGGCTATCTGCGAGGTGATCAAGGAAGACGGCAGCATGGCGCGTGTCCCGGATCTGCATGAGATCGCGCGCAAGCACGAGCTGAAGATGATTACGATCCGCGACTTGATCCATTACCGCAATGAGAAGGAGAAGCTCGTGCAGCGGGAGGTCGAGGTCAAGCTGCCGACGGACTTCGGCGCATTCACCGCCATCGCGTATACGAACGCGGTCAACGACCAGGAGCATGTGGCGCTCGTCAAGGGAACGATCGATTCGTCCCGCCCCGTGCTCGTACGGATGCACTCGGAGTGCCTGACCGGCGACGTGTTCCATTCGCACCGCTGCGATTGCGGGCCCCAGCTCGCCGCCGCGCTCGAGCAGATCAGCCGGGAAGGCAGCGGCGTACTCGTCTACTTGCGCCAGGAAGGCCGCGGGATCGGGCTGATCAACAAATTGAAGGCATACGTGCTTCAGGAGCAGGGATTGGACACGGTCGACGCGAATATTAAGTTAGGCTTCGCCCCCGATTTGCGCGATTACGGCATCGGCGCTCAAATCTTGAAGGACCTTGGGGTGCGCCAAATCCGGCTGCTGACGAATAATCCGCGCAAGATCAAAGGGCTCGAGGGCTACGGGATGGAAATCGTGGAGCGCGTGCCGATCCAGATGGAAGAGAAGGAAGACAACCGGAACTATTTGCGCACGAAGAAGCTGAAGCTGGGCCATATGCTGAATTTCAACGAAGAAGGAGCGAGTATTTGATCATGGCGCGTATTTATGAAGGACATTTAGTCTCGGAAGGGTTAAAATATGGAGTCGTAGTCGGCCGGTTCAACGAATTCATCACCTCGAAGCTGCTCGGCGGGGCGCTGGACGCGTTCAAACGGCACGGCGTGAAGGAAGAGGAGATCGACATCGCTTGGGTGCCGGGCGCCTTCGAAATTCCGCTCATCGCGCAAAAGATGGCCGCGAGCGGCCGCTATGACGCCGTCATCACGCTGGGAGCGGTCATCCGCGGCTCGACCCCGCACTTCGACTACGTCTGCAGCGAAGTATCGAAGGGAGTGGCGGCGATCAGCCTGAAGACCGGCGTCCCGACGATCTTCGGCGTCCTGACGACGGACTCCATCGAGCAGGCGATCGAGCGGGCCGGCACGAAGGCCGGCAACAAAGGCTGGGAAGCGGCCGCTACCGCCATTGAGATGGCGAATTTGACCAAACAGCTGGAGGGCTGAGTCCATTGTTGAACGGGATCCAGCTCGACGCGCTCCTGTACCGGATTGCGGCGCTGCTCCTGGCGATCGCCGTGCACGATGCCGTGCAAGCGGCAGCCGCACTGATGCTGGGCGACCGCACGGCGAAGGAAGAGCGCCGGCTGACGCTGAATCCGGTCGCCCATCTGAGTGCGATCGGGCTCTTGCCCGTCCTGTTCGGCCCGTTCGGCTGGTCCAAGCCCATACCGGTCGACCGGGACCGTCTGCAGGGCCGTACGGCGCTGCGTGCGACGCTCATCTACGCCTGTGGACCGATCGCCAATCTGGCGCTCGGCATCGTGCTGTGGTGGGTGGCGTTCCAGCTGCCGGCAGCCGTCGACGGGTGGATGCCGGCATGGCTGTACGAGCTCATTCGCGGCATTCTGGAATGGAGCTACATCATGAATATGATGTTCGTGCTGCTGCACCTGCTGCCGTTCTATCCGATGGATATGTGGCTCATCGTGCGAGGTTGGCTGCCGGCTGCGTGGGCCCCCGCGCTGAACAAACGGGAGAAGCTAGGCATAGCCGTGCTCTTCGGCTTGGCGGTGACACCCATCGGGCAGTTGCTATTCCAGAACGGCTTTGAGTGGTTGAGCGGTCTGATAATGGATTTGTATGCATGGGGCTAGGGAGGCGAACGGCGGGAAATGAAAGTGACGTATAAGCTGGAGTTGTTCGAAGGCCCTCTCGATTTGCTGCTCCATTTGATCGATAAGTCGGAGATTGATATTTACAACATTCCCATTGCCGTGATCACCGATCAATATATGGAAGTGCTGAACGGCATGCAGGAGCTGGAGCTGGACGTGACGAGCGAGTTCCTCGTCATGGCGGCGACGCTCTTGTCGATCAAGAGCCAGATGCTGCTGCCGAAGCCGCCTGTGTTTCACCTCGATGACGAGTATGGGATGGATGAGGATTACGATCCGCGGGCCGAGCTCGTCCAGAAGCTGATCGAGTACCGGAAGTACAAGAGCATCGCGGAGGATTTGCGGGATAAAGAGCAGGCGCGCAGTCTGATCTACACCCGGGAGCCGGATGATTTGACCCCGTTTGTGACGCAGAAGGTAGAGAATCCGGTCAAAGGGTTGAGCGTCGCCGATCTGGTGCTCGCGTTCCAGCGGGCGCTCCGCAAGGCGAAGAGCCGCCAGACGATCGCGCGTATCCGGCGCGACGAGATTTCGGTCAAGGACCGGATGAAGGAAATCGCAGGCGTCCTGAGCGAGAATGGCGGGCAGGCGCTCTTCTCCGCGTTGCTCGACGAGGATTATCATCGAGAGGACGTCGTTGTGACGTTCCTGGCCATACTCGAACTGATGAAGGTCAAGCAGATCGTCTGCTATCAGAACCGGCTGTTCGACGATATCGTCCTTCGCTGGAGGGAGGAGTCGGCAGAAGCCCAAGGCGCCGGCGAATCGGAGGATAAGGCGGGAACCGCCGATGTCATGATGGATACGTACCACTAAGAAAGCGGGGAACCGGCATGGATGCGAAACGGATGAAGGGCGTCGTCGAAGCCCTGCTGTTCGTCTCGGGAGACGAAGGGCTCGAAGCCAAGCAGCTGGCCGACGTCCTAGAGGTTCAGCCCAGTGTAGTGAAAGAGCTGATCAAGGATATGAGGGCCGATTTCAAGCGGCAGGGGCGCGGCCTGCAGATCGTGGAGCTCGCCGGCACTTACCAACTGACTACGCTGCCGGAGCATGCGCCTTTTTTTGAGAAGCTGGCTTACTCACCGACACGGACCAGCTTGTCTCAGGCGGCGCTCGAGACGCTGGCGATCATAGCGTACAAGCAGCCGCTCACTCGGGTAGACATAGAAGAAATTCGCGGCGTCAAGTCGGACCGGGCGCTCCACACGCTGGTGGCGAAGGAGCTCATCGAGGAGGTCGGACGAGCCGAGGCCGTGGGCCGGCCGATCCTGTACGGGACGACGAAGGCGTTTCTCGACTACTTCGGCCTCGCGCAGATCGAGGATTTGCCGGAAGCGGACGCCTTTCACTCCGAGGAAGGCTTGGAGGAAGAGACCCGGATGCTGTTCGCCCGCCTCGATGCGGAGCAGCTTACGATCGACGATGTGGACGGGAATACCGGATGAACGGCTTAGCGCTGGCGATGGTGCTGGGCTCTGGAATGCTGCATGCCATTTGGAACCTGCTTGCCAAACGAAGCGGTTCGCAAATGGCTTTTTTGTGGTGGGCCCAATTGGTAGCGGTTGTTGTGTTCCTGCCGATCGCGCTGCTGCTCGAGTGGGACGTATTTCCAATTGGCATCATCCCCTTCGGATATTTACTAATTAGCATGACGCTCCATGGGGCGTACCTCGTGCTGCTGGCTTTCGCCTATCGGGCCGGGGACCTCTCGGTCGTCTACCCGATTGTCCGCGGTACGGGGCCGGTGCTTGTCCCGCTGCTGGGTGTACTCGTGCTGCACGACCGCCTGAGCCTGTGGAATGCGGCCGGCATCGCCTTGATCACTTTGGGGATCTGGCTCATTGGCCGTGGCAGGCGATCGTCGGGAGCCGTTCCGGGCAAAGTGATCGGATTGGCGCTCGCGGTAGGGCTGGCGATTACGGCTTATACGTTTGTGGATAAGCTCGCCATCTCGTATGGCGGCATCCCACCGCTGACATTGAATGCCGCGAGCAACGTAGGGAACTGGCTGTGCCTGATGCCGTTCGCGCTGCGGGAAGGAAGATGGGCGGCGGAAGGCCGGGAGAATAAGCGCTTCTGGATGCTGGGCGGTCTGTTCGCCTCCGGGGGCTATACGCTGTTTCTCTATGCCCTGCAGCTCGAGCCGGTCTCTCGTCTTGCTCCAATGCGCGAGATCGGAACCGTGTTCGGGACGCTGCTCGGCATCTTCATATTGAAGGAGGCGCATGGGCCTGACCGGCTGATCGCGAGTACCCTGATCGTGTTGGGCGTCATTGCCATGGCGTTGTAGACGTGGGGGAAGCATGGAATCAAGCACGCAAGCCATACTAATTCTTGTCAATCTCTCTAAGGGAGGAGGTCCGGCAAGAATGTTTTCGACTTGGACATGGATATGGATTGGCGTTAGCGCTGTCGTGCAACTCGCGACCACGATAGCTATGCTAAGTTCGGTCTACCTGCACGTCCATTTCTCCAAACTCGGGCAGAACGATCGATTTCATATTCGCGTGAAAGCCTTATTCGGCCTGATCAAGCTCGATTACGAGGTGCCTAAGCTGAAGCTGAGCGGCTTGAAGGCCCTTTTGTACGAGGGAGAGATGAGCGTCAACGGGAAAACCGCCTCCGTCAGCGACGGGGCCGGGGTCATAGATCGTAGAAAAATCATGCAGTTTTTTGAGCAGACGAAGCTGCTCTTGACACATACCGAAGGGCTTAACGCCTGGACGAAAGAAACGATGCGGCTCTTGAAATGCACGGAGTTTCGCTGGACGACCCGCGTCGGGTTGAACGACGCGCCGGAAACGGCCGTATTAACAGGTCTTATATGGGCTTTGAAATCATCCATCCTTCATCTCGCAGCGAAGCGAATTCGTTTGCAGGCGCAACCCGTCATTCACGTGTTTCCTCTCTACAATAGGCTTCATTTTACTACGGAGTTTCTTGCGGAGGGTCATCTCCGCGCCGGGTCCGCGCTCTGGGCAGGGCTCAAGCTGCTTCGCAGAATCGCCAAGGCCAAGGAGGGGCTATCGACATGGAGAAAGTCGGTTCTGGGCACTTCCCGGAGCCCCGAACCGTCTTGAACGGGCAGGGTACATACGGGATGTTCCTTAGGGAAATGATAATGGATGCAAAGCGACATATTCTACATTGAAGGAGGATACGCATGTCAGAGCACCCGATCCAAGGGCTGATGAAGACAGCCATGGAACAAATTACAGAAATGGTAAATGTTAACACAATAGTAGGCGACCCGATTGAAACGCCTGACGGGAGCGTCATCATGCCGATCTCCAAAGTTGGCTTCGGCTTCGCCGCCGGGGGCAGCGAGTTCGGGATGGAAGAGGAGGATCGGAACGGCCAAGGCAAGCAAGCTAACCGGGACGGGAGCGGCAATGGCTCAAATATGCACAACGCCTCTGTGCAGCTTCCTTTCGGCGGTGGCAGCGGCGGCGGGGTGTCCATTACTCCGATCGCTTTTCTCGTGGTGGGACACGGCGGGGTGAAGGTCGTTCCGCTGGATAATCAGACTCACCTGTACGAGCGGATTATCGATCAGGCGCCGCATATGTTCGATAAGATCCAGGGCATGATTAAATCCAATACGACGGGCTCGAGCAAGTACAGGATGGATCCGGATAGTCCGCTTGCTTAAGCTGGATATGCAACAGTGAAAAAGCTGCCCAAGGGGCAGCTTTTTTGTGCGGAGCCATATATGGTAACGCTGTTTATGGTTTGATGCGGTCGTACAGGAAGTCGACGATGTGCACGGCTTCCATCTTGCCGCCCAACTTCTCGCGCTCGATCCCGACCTTCATCTGCAGCAGGCAGCCGGGGTTGCTCGTGATCAAGTAGTGGGCGTTCGTCTCCTTCACGTGCTCCATCTTGTGCTCGAGAATGTCGTTTGCCATATCCTGCTGCACCAGGTTGTAGATCCCGGCCGAGCCGCAGCACTTGTCCGCGCCCTTGAGTTCAACGAACCGTACGTCGGCGACCCGATTCATCAAGTTCCTCGGCGCATTGCCGGAGCGCATGACATTGCGCAGATGGCACGAGTCCTGATACGTAATGGTCACTTGCTCCTGCCCGGCTTTGTCCTTGGCATTCGCGGCGAAGCCCGGCAAGCGTCCTTTCTCCAGCAGGATGAGGGAAACGTCCTTCACACGGGAGGCGAACCATTCGGCGTCTTCCCGGAATTCGGGATCGTCATGCAGCAGGTGGTCGTACTCGACGAGCAGCGCTCCACACCCGCCTGCGTTGGAAATAATATAGTCGACGTTCGCTTCCCGGAACGCCCGGATGTTGCGTTTCGCCAGCGTCCGCGCCTCGGCCATCTCGCCGGAGTGCGCATGCAGGGCGCCGCAGCAATTCTGCGTCTCGGGGATGACGACGTCGAAGCCGGCTTCGGCCAGCAGCTGCACCGTCTTCTTGTTCGTCTCGGTGAACAGGACGTCCATCAGGCAGCCCCGGAACATGCCGACCCGCGCTACGGCCGGGCCGCCCAACGCCTGCACAAACGTGCCGAACAGCTCCACCACGCCTTGGCCGGACGCGTCCGGCATGATCTTTTCCATATCGCGCATGTTCTTGGGGAACAGCTTCATGAGACCCGAACCGCGCACGACGGTGCGAAGCCCGGACTTCTGATACAGCTTCAGGCCGCGGCCGATCAGCTTCATGCGGCTCTGGAACGGGAACACCCGCTTGAACATCACATTGCGCACGCCCTTGACCCACCAACGGTGCTCCTCATGCTCCTCGAGCGCGTCCCGCGTCTGCTCCAGCAGGTGGCCGTATTGTACGTCGGCCGGACAGACCGGCTCGCACGCCCGGCAGCCGAGGCACAGGTCCATCTGCTCTCGGAACGATTGGTCCGGCTCCATCAGGTCGTCCACGACGGCCTTCATGAGCGCGAGCCGTCCGCGCGGGGACGCCGCCTCAAGACCAGTCTCGGCGAACGTCGGACATGCCGCCTGACAGAAGCCGCAGCGCATGCAGTTCGTGAGCTGGTCATAGTCGAGCGTCGCTTTCATTTTCTCCGTTAACAGTTGAACGTTGCTCATTGCTGGACCACCACTCTTTTCCGATACTCCTTGGCGAAAATTTTGCCCGGGTTCATGATGTTGTTCGGGTCGAACACTTTCTTAATGCCTTGCATCACTTCGATACCGACCGGGCCGACCTTCATCTCCAGATAAGGCGCCTTCACCATCCCGACGCCGTGCTCGCCGGTAATCGTGCCGCCGAGGGCGATCGCCGCCTCGAAAATTTCCGCGAAGGCCTCCTCGACGCGGTGGATTTCTTCATGGTCGCGCGCGTCCGTCGTGCAGGTCGGATGGAGGTTGCCGTCACCGGCGTGACCGAACGTACAAATTTGAATGTTGTATTTTTTGGCGATGCGGTTGATCTCGATAACCATTTCGGCGATTTTGGACCGTGGGACCGTCGCATCCTCGAGAATGGTCGTCGGCCGAATCCGCGCCAGGGTGGAGAGGGCGCTACGGCGGGCGAACATCAGCTTCTCCGCCTCCGCCGCGTCGGTCGCCATCTTCACTTCCACGGCCCCTTGCTCTTGGCAGATACGCACGATCTCGACGATGTCCTTCTCGACGACGCCTTCGTCCAGGCCGTCCTGCTCGATTAGCAGGATAGCGTCCATGTCGAGCGGCAATCCGATCTTATTGAAGCCTTCGACGACTTGGATCGTCGGGTTGTCCAGGAATTCCAGGGTCGCGGGAATGATCCGGTTGCCTACGATCGCCGCTACCGTGCGGGCAGCCGCGTAAATGTCCTTGTACATCGCGATCATCGTCTTCTTGTATTTCGGCGCCGGAATGAGCTTGACGGTTGCTTCGGTAACGATCGCGAGCGTTCCCTCCGAGCCGACGAGCAGCTTCGTCAGGTCATAGCCGGCCACGTCCTTGTACAGCTTGCCGCCGGTGCGGATGATCTCGCCGGAAGGCAGGACGGCTTCCAGGGCGAGCACGTAGTCCTTCGTCGTACCGTATTTCAGCCCGCGCAGCCCGCCCGCGCATTCCATGATGTTGCCGCCGAGCGAAGAGATGACCATGCTGCTCGGGTCCGGCGGGTACATTAGGCCGAGCTTCTCCACCTCTTGATGGAACGCCTTCGTATTCAACCCGGTCTGGAATGTGGCGGTCAAGTTGTCGGTATCGATCTCGATCAGCTTGTTCATCCGGTTCATGACCATGACGATGCCGCCTTCGACCGGGACCGTTCCTCCGCATAGATTGCTGCCCGCGCCGCGTCCGACGATCGGGATACGGTGCTCGTTCGCAATCTTGAGAATGCCAGACACATCCTGCGTGCTGCCTGGGTAAACGACGGCGTCCGGCATCGCCTGCAGCATCGGCGTCGCGTCGTAAGAGTGGGTGACGAGCGCTTCCTTGTCATCTTTGAAATATTTGGGACCGACGATGTCGATCAATCGTTGCCGAACCGCTTGCTCCAGCATTTGCTGTACCCCCGAATGTAGAATAAATGCTTACTTTGTAACGAAACCGACTAACTCGGTGCCAGAAGGGCCTGTCACGCGAGAATTAGTCGGCGAAACCAACTAACTCGGCGTCAAGACGCACGGTCACTCGAGAATTAGTCGGCGAGACCGACTAACTCGGTGCGCAGCATCCCCACAGAAATAAATTAATCAGGTCATCTGATGACTTTTCCCTTATTATAGCTTACTATAAAATGTGTGTATAGACTGGATTCGCATACAAATCTAGAAACGGGTGGATGCACGTGGCGTTCAAGCAAGTGAAGCCGCAAAAAGGATACGAGCTCGTCATGGACCAAATCAAGCGGCAAATTGTCGACGGGGAGTTCGCACCGGGCGCGAAGCTCGCGTCGGTCGTCGACCTCGCCGTCTCGTTCGGCGTTGGACGGTCGACGATTCGCGAGGCGCTGAGCGGGCTGCGTGCGATGGGCCTGGTCGACATCCGCCAGGGCGGAGGCACCTACGTGGCCGATCCGTTGCCCGGCAAGGAGACGCTCGCGCTGGATGCGGAAGCGATCTTCGATCGCGCCGAGTCGCTGCAGCAGCTGCTCGAGGTGCGGAAGATTCTGGAGACCGGCTGCGCCGCCGCTGCCGCGAAGCACCGCACCGAGGAAGATCTGACTGTGCTCGACGGCATCCTGGCAACGATGCAGGCGCACTTGTCCGACGAGTCGATCGGCGAAGAGGCGGACGTGCGCTTCCATCTGCAGCTGGCCGCGTCAACCCATAATGCGCTGCTGCAGCAACTGATGGAATCCGTCTCGCAGCGGCTGCACGAGAGCATGAAGCAGACGCGCCGGCTCTGGTTCTACGGCGAGCGGGCGGAAGCCCAGCGGCTGCTGCAGGAGCATTCGAGCATTGTCGAGGCCATCCGTCGCCAGGATGAAGCCGCCGCATTCGAGACGATGAAACGCCATTTGCAAAAAGTCGAGAACGTCCTGGAAAGTGCGCTTAGGCAGAAGCAACCTTAATCGATTAGCGAGAGGGGAACGTGGTAATGAAAGCGATCATGATCATGTTCGATACGCTCAATCGCCGCATGCTGTCGCCATATGGCTGCGATTGGACGCATACGCCGAACTTCCGGCGTCTGGCGGAGCGGTCGGTAGTATTCGACCGGAGCTATGTCGGAAGCATGCCGTGTATGCCGGCCCGCCGCGACCTGCACACGGGCAGATACAATTTCCTGCACCGGAGTTGGGGGCCGCTCGAGCCGTTCGATGACTCTTTGCCCGAACGGATGGCCCAGCACGGGGTATACTCGCACCTCGTAACCGATCATCAGCATTATTGGGAAGATGGCGGAGCGACGTACCATACGCGCTACAGCAGCTTCGACTTGATCCGAGGCCAGGAGGGCGACCCCTGGAAGGGAGAAGTCCGGGACCCGGTCATCCCGGACAGCCTCGGCACGAATACCGGGAACATGGTTCGGCAGGATTGGATCAACCGAAGTTATATCCGGGATGAGGGTGATTTCCCCCAGGCACGGACGTTCCGGAGCGGTCTGGAATTCATACGGGCGAATCACGCGGAAGACAGCTGGTTCCTGCAGCTCGAGACGTTCGATCCGCATGAACCGTTCCATGCGCCCCAGCGGTTCCGGGAGTTGTACACCCATACATATGAGGGGAAGCATTTCGATTGGCCCTCCTACCGCAGCGTCACGGAAACGGTGGAAGAGATTGCGCATATCCGTTACGAATACGCGGCGTTGCTCAGCATGTGCGACTATTATCTCGGTCAAGTGCTCGATCTGATGGATGAGCTCGGTCTGTGGAGCGATACGATGCTGATCGTCAATACGGATCACGGCTTCCTGCTCGGCGAGCACGACATGTGGGCGAAGTGCCACATGCCCTTCTACGACGAAGTGTCGCACACGCCGTTGTTCATCTGGGATCCGCGCAGCGGGAAGCGGGGCGAGCGCCGGAGCAGCCTCGTGCAGATGATCGACATGGCGCCCACGCTGCTCGAGTACTTCGGCATCGACCCGACGCCGGACATGCAAGGCAAGTCGCTCCGGGCGACGATTGAGCGCGATGAGCCGGTTCGGGAGGCCGCATTGTTCGGCATACATGGCGGCCATGTCAATTGCACCGACGGTCGTTACGTCTACATGCGCGCCCCCGTATCGGCGCATAACAAGCCCCTCTACAACTATACGCTGATGCCGACGCATATGCGGAAGCGGTTCTCACTCGATGAGCTGCGTACGCTCGAACTGGCGGAGCCGTTCGCCTTCACGAAGGGGATTCGCCCGATGAAGATCGAGGTGAGGAGCGCCAATCAGCTGCACCGGTTCGGAGATCTGCTGTTCGAAATGGAAGCCGATCCCGGCCAGCAGCATTCTTTGAGCGACCCGGAGCTGGTGGAGCGTATGCAAGCTAAGCTGATCGAGCTGATGGAAGCAACGGATGCGCCGGAGGAGCAATACGAGCGCATTGGGCTTAACCGAAAGAAGCTGCCTTCCTGAACGATCGGATACAACCTTGCCCAAATAATCATTGGCAAAACGTGCCGGATGCCTCATAATGAGAACGTGTGCATAGAGAGGATATCGGGTACGAGGGGAAGTGTTCGTTTGGAGGTTGGATTGCTTTCGATTCTGGGTCTCGGTTTTTTGATGGGCATCAAACATGCCATTGAACCGGACCATATCATTGCGGTGTCGACGATCGCGAGCCGCAGCAAGAACTTGTGGCGTTCGTCGCTTGCCGGCGCATTCTGGGGAATGGGGCATACGGCGACTTTGCTCATCGTCGGGTTTTTCCTATTCCTGTTCAAGAGCGAGATCAGCGACAAATGGTCGATGTCGTTGGAATTTCTGGTGGGCATCATGCTTGTCGTGCTCGGGGTTTCCAGCTTCCGCACGTTCAAGCAGCATATTCACGCGCATGACCACAGCCACGGAGAGAGCAGCCATACGCATTTTCATGTGATCCACGACCACAGCCATAGCCACCATCACCACGGGGAAACGTCGGAGCACGGCAACAAGAACGGCTTCTCTTACATGAAATCGGTGCTTGTGGGCCTCGTCCACGGATTGGCAGGCAGCGCGGCGATGGCGCTGCTCACGATGTCGACGGTCGACTCGATGTGGGAAGGGATGCTATACATAGCCATTTTCGGCTGTGGGACGATTCTTGGGATGCTGCTGTTCACGACAGCGATCGGCATTCCGTTCGTGCTGACGACGCGCCGGTTCCGGCTCAACCGAACCATGACGTGGATGACCGGCGCACTGAGCGCCTTGTACGGCGTCTATTACATGTACAATCTCGGCGTAACGGAAGGGCTGTTCGGGCTGTGGTTTTAAACGTCCGCCCTTGAAAATGGAAGAGTGATTCAAAGAAGGCATGCCTGGGGAGGGCATGTCTTTTTCTATGTGCGGCCGCATATACTTGTACCGATTGATGTACAGGCAGGAGGTTCAACGAATGAACCAGATTAGAATATCGCGATTCCTCTGGAGTGTCTCGCTCTCCCTCATCCTAGCGATGGGCATCGCCCATGCGGCTTGGGCGGCCCCCAGCCCCGCCTCCAGCCCAACCCCCACCCCGACGGCCGTTTCGACGCGGGCGGAAGCGGCCTCGCTAATCGACGTGCAGTCCGGGCGCGTACTGTATGCGAAGCAAGGGGACAAGCAAATGCGGATCGCGAGTCTCACGAAGATTATGACCGCCATCGTGGCGATCGAGCAGGGAACGCTGTCGGACATCGTGAAGGTAAGCCGCAACGCGGCCGGCAAGGAAGGGTCCTCCATCTACCTCAAGGAAGGGGAGGAGATGAGCCTGCATAACCTGCTCTATGGGCTCATGCTGCGTTCCGGCAACGATGCGGCGACCGCCATCGCCGAGCACATCGGGGGCTCGATTGAAGGGTTCGCCTACCTCATGAACCAGCAGGCCGAGCTGCTCGGAATGGACCACTCCCACTTCCAGAACCCGAGCGGACTCGATGAAGCCGGCCATTACTCCACTGCGAACGACATGGCCAAGCTGACGGCATATGCGCTGCGCAATCCGGCGTTCCAGGATATCGTGAAGACGAAAGAGAAGTCGGCGCCGAACCCGAACGAGCCTTGGGATTACAAGTGGAGGAACAAAAATAAAATGCTCACGATCTACGAAGGGGCGGACGGTGTAAAAACCGGCTATACGAAGTTGGCTCTGCGCTGTCTCGTCTCCTCCGCGACCCGGGGCGGGCAGCAGCTCGCGGTCGTAACGCTGAACGATTCCGACGATTGGAACGATCATACGAAGCTGCTGAACTACGGCTTCTCCACATACCCGCTGAACGAGATCGTGACCGAGGGCGACCGTCTGGAAGGCCAGACGGTCACGGTCGGCCGATCGTTCCGGTATCCGCTGAAGGAGGAGGAGAAGACGACGGTACGCAAGGAAGCGGTGCTCGCGAACAGCAAGAGCCCCGGCTATGCGTTCGGCGATCGAGGCTTCTTGCGCATCTATGTGAACGATACGCTGGCCGGCACGGTGCCGCTGTATGAGGCGAACAGCCCTCGGATGCAGTCGGCCAAGAAGGAGCAAGCCTCATTCAGCTATGTGACGGTACGGGGGAGCTGGCCCGCGGCCCTGAAGCTAGCGTGGATCCGGCTGCTCTCCGCCGGGAGCACGGATTAGGAGGGGATTCATCGTGGTGAACTTCATTTGGTTGTTTTTTCTGATCGCCGGCTTCATCGCAGCGGCGCTCCAAGGACGCATTGAATTGATGACGGAGGCGATCTTCGAGGGCGCCAAAACCGGGGTGACCGTGTGCTTCGGGCTGATCAGCATCCTCGTGTTCTGGATGGGGATGATGCGCATCGCCGAGGATGCCGGCCTGCTGCGCAAGCTGGCCGTCCTGCTGCGGCCGATCGTGCGCTTCCTGTTCCCGGATGTGCCGAAGGATCACCCGGCGCTCGGGTACATCATGTCGAATATGAGCGCGAATATTCTTGGCCTGGGCAACGCGGCGACGCCGATGGGCATCAAGGCGATGCAGGAGCTGCAGAAGCTGAATCCCGATAAAGATACCGCCAGCGCGGCGATGTGCACCTTGCTCGCCATGAACACCGCCAGCATTACGCTCATCCCGACGACGCTGATCGCCATCCGGATGAACTTCGGCTCCGCCAATCCGGCGGAGATCGTAGGCACGACGCTTCTCGCGACCGCCGTCGCCACTGTGGCCGCGATCGCACTCGACCGGTGGTACCGGTACCGTAGTCTGTCCTCGGGCAAAAGCAAGCCGAAAGGATGATGCCGAATGTACGCACTCATCTCGATGCTCTCGGCATGGGCGATTCCGATTATTGTAGTGCTCATACCGCTATATGCGTTCTACCGCAAAATTCCCGTCTATGAAACGTTCGTGGAAGGAGCGAAGGACGGGTTCGACACCGCCATCCGGATCATTCCTCCGCTCGTCGGGATGATGGTTGCGATCAGCGTCTTCCGGGCATCCGGCGCCATGGATTGGATTCTCGGGTGGTTCCGACCCGTGTTCGATGCCGTCGGGGTGCCGAGCGAAGTGATGCCGCTCGCCTTGCTGCGCCCGATCACAGGCTCGGGCTCTCTCGCTTTCACCGCCGAGCTGATCAAGCAATACGGCGCCGATTCGATGATCGGCCGGATCGCCTCCACGATTCAGGGCAGCACCGACACAACGTTGTACGTACTGATCGTCTACTTCGGCGCCGTCGGCATTCGCAAGGGCCGGTATGCGCTGAAGGTCGGGTTGTTCTCCGATTTGGTCGGCTTCGTAGCCTCGGTAGCGATTTGCCTGCTCATTTTTAGTTAACTTAATAGGGTCAAGCGCGCCGATGTGGCGGATCTTTCCTATCATCAGGAAAGGATCCCCACTTTTTTATTTTTCAATTTAGCTTTGTTCAATCGGGCGCTTCCTGGGGACAAGCTTGTGATTTGCACACAGGATCGGTAATATAAAGCTGAGATCACAAGAATGAGTTGGAGCTGAACCGAGACGATGGAACGATTGCAGAAGGTGCTGGCGCAAGCCGGGATCGCCTCTAGAAGAAAATGCGAGGAATATATCACCGCCGGCCGTGTGCAGGTGAATGAAGAAACGGTGACGACGCTGGGCGCCAAGGTGGACCCGCTGACTGACGTCATTACGGTGGACGGAAAACCGATCAAGTCCCAGACGCTCGTGTATTATGTGCTGAACAAGCCTAAGGGCGTCATTACGAGCATCACCGACCCGGAGGGCCGTCAGACCGTGGCCGATTATATCAAGCATATCGAAGAGCGCGTCTATCCGGTAGGCCGCCTGGATTACGATAGCGAAGGCTTGCTGCTGCTGACGAACGACGGAGAGCTCGCGAACCTGCTCACGCATCCGAAGCATCACGTCCCGAAGACGTATCACGCTACCGTCCGCGGAGTGCCGCACGGCTCGCTGATGGAGAAGCTGAGGACGGGCATCGAGCTGGAAGACGGCATCACCGCTCCGGCGGAAGTAGAATACCATGACGTCGACCCGGACAAGAACGAGTCCGTCATCGCCATTACGATCTATGAGGGCCGCAACCGCCAAGTGCGCCGCATGTTCGAAGCGATCCATTATCCGGTCAACCGGCTGAAGCGGGTTCAGTTCGGATCGCTCCTGCTGTCGGGGCTGCCCCGGGGCAAGACGCAGAAGTTGACGCCCACTCAAGTGAAAGACCTGCGGCAAAGCGCCCTCGAGACACATAATGTTCAAAAAAGGCCGGATTAGAACCGGCTAGGATTCGTTATAATGAAGGCAAGATAAGAGACATTCCAGTTTGAAGGTGATGGGTGATGGGAACAAATAGAAAAAGAATCCAAATCATCATTTTTGTCGCCGTGTTGCTGATAGGCGGGTATACGATCGGGAACAGCTTATTTGCCAAGGAGTCGATTCCGAAGGAAGGGAGCACGGCTCCTAATTTTTCGCTCCAGGGCATGGACGGCAAGACGCATGAGCTGTCGGATTATCGGGGGAAAGTGGTGGTCGTGAACTTCTGGGGCAGCTGGTGCGAGCCGTGCTATACGGAGATGCCGGCGATTCAGAACAGTTATGCGAAGTGGAAGGATCGCGGGGTCGAAGTGCTCGGCCTGAATCTGGACGAAAGCCCGGTCACGATCCAAAACTTCATGAAGCAATATGGACTCACCTTCCCGGTTCTGATCGACAACGAGCTGCGTATGCGGGACAAGTACCATGTGAAAAATTACCCTACTACGTTTTTCATCGACGGCAACGGCAAAATTGAGAGAATTCAAATCGGAGGCATGGACGAGGCTTATCTCGAACAGACGTTAACCGCCATGTTGAACAAGTGAGGAAGGAGGCGCAGACGGTTTGATCACGAACACGAAATGCGAATGCGGCCACCAGAATCACGTCGGGACGGTCTTGTGCGAATCTTGCGGGAAGCCTCTTAATGAGGATGTGAGCGAGGAGCTGCTGGAGATGCGGTACGACGGGGTCGCCCGCCGGTCCCAGAGAGCGAATCCAGGCTGGCTCGACCGGGTGTGGAACTTTTTCTCCTCGGTCAAAATCGCCATCTACCTTATTCTCGCAACGCTTGTAGGGGCGATGCTGGGGACGATCTATCCGCAGGAGAATACGTTCCTTAATCTGGATCCGGCCGTCTACTACGAGCAGACGTACGGGACGCTGGGCATGATCTACTACAAGCTGGGGCTGTCGCACACGTACAGCTCGTGGTGGTTCATTACGCTCCTCGTCATGATCGGCACCTCGCTCGTCATCTGCAGTCTGGACCGGGTGCTGCCGCTCTATCGGGCGCTCAGCAAGCAGCAAATTCGCAAGCACATGCAGTTTTTGATCCGCCAGCGCGTTACTTATTCGGCGAAGCTGGAGCTGGATCCGGAGTCTGGGGCGGACGAGCAGTGGGTCCAGAGAATGGCCGAACAGCTGCGCCGCAAAAGATACCGCGTCCATACGGACGGCTCCGCGCTGCTCGCCGAGAAGCACCGGTTCAGCCGCTGGGGACCTTATGTGAATCATATCGGCCTCATCATCTTCCTGCTCGCGGTTGTCGCGAGGAGCATTCCGGGCTGGAGCCTCGATTATTACATGGGCTTCCTCGAGGGACAGCCGGTCCCGATTCCGTCGACGCCGTATTACCTCAAGAACGAGCAATTCACTGTGACCTACTATGACGAGAACGAGATGTCGGATAAATTCCGGGACCGCAATCAAACGGTGGCCAAGACGTACGAGACGAAAGCCGTGCTCTACGAATGCGAGAAGGACTGCAACAGCAAGACGAAGGAACCGCAACTGAAGGAAGTGGCGCGGCATGACATCCTGGTGAACAAGCCGCTCGAATACAAAGGGCTTTTGGCGTATCAATTCGATTTCTCCGAGACGCCGCAGCTGCTGTCCGTCAGTCCGATGCTGAAGAACAAAAAGACGGGCGAGCAGTTCGGGCCGTTTAAGCTCCGAATGAAAAATCCGGCGGACACATACGTCGCAGGTCCATACAAGCTGACCATGAAAAGCTACTTCCCGGATTTCGGCTTGAACGACGCCGGCCAGCCGGTTACGAAATCGAACGACCCTAACGCGCCGGCATTCGTGTTCTCGATCACAGGTCCGAATTTGCCCGCGGAAGGCGAAGCGTTCATGTACTTCCCGCGGGAAGTGGACAAGGTGAATTTCCGCCAAGATGCGATCAACGGGGCGATCGGCAGCCAGTGGGACATCTCGGTGAATTCCATGCAGGATGTCGAGATCGCGAATTACACGAGCTTCCTGAACATCCGCAAAGATCTGGCGCTCCCCTATATATGGGCGGGCTCGGCGCTCTTCATGATCGGCGTCGTCATGGGCCTGTATTGGCAGCATCGCCGCATTTGGATTCGCATCGACGACGGACAGGCCCTGACGCTGGGCGCGCATACGAACAAGAATTGGTACGGCCTTCGGCATGAGGTAGCCGCCGCGCTCAAGGCGCTCGACCTGCCCATCGATCCGAAGCAGCTTGCGAATGAGGTGAAAAAGTGAGTTTAGAGTCGGTCAGCAGCACCTTTTTATTGTTTGCGTTCATTTTCTACTGCTTGTCGTTCGGGCTGTTCGCCATCGCCATTACCGGCAAGCGCTTCAGCGCCCGCGAGCCTCAGGAGCATACCCGCCTGTGGAGCCGGTTCGGCTTCGGCGTCGCGGTATTGGGCCTGATTACGCACCTGGTGTTCTTCTTCACCCGCTGGGCAGCGGCAGGCCATATTCCGACGAGCAATATGTTCGAATTCATGACATTCCTCGCGATGATGACGATGGTCGCCTTTGTCATCGTATACTTGATCTACCGGGCACCGGTGCTAGGGCTGTTCACTACGCCGGTCGGCTTCATTATTTTGGCGTATGCCTCCGTCTTCCCGCACGACATTCAGCCGTTAATTCCGGCCCTTCAGAGCTATTGGCTGAAAATCCACGTGACGACGGCCGCCGCCGGGGAAGCGTTCTTCGCGGTCGGGTTCGCCGCGGGCCTCATGTACTTGATCCGCGTCGTCGACTATACCGACTCGAGCAAGCGCGGCAAGCGTTCCCGCCGCGGCATCGAGCTCACGATCTTCACGGTGATTCTCATCATCTCGTTCGTTGTAAACGTATTCGCCTTCCAGGCGATCGGCTACGAGGCCAAGTTCGATCGCGAAGTCGTGAAGATCGACAATGCGGGGGTGGAGACGACGACGACGGAGACGGTCGATTACGTGCTGCCTCCGATCGTGAAGCCCTACAATAGCAAAGTGATCTCGATGGACCCCTTCTTGGGCGCCAGTGAGCCGCTCTTCACCGCACCGTCCTGGATGAACGGTGTTAACGCAGGGCGCAAGCTGAACACGGTGATTTGGTCGTTCTTGACCGGCGCCGTCCTGTACGGCCTGGCCCGTCTCGTGCTGCGCAAGCAGCTGGGCGCGGCGATCCATCCGGCGATGCAAGGGATGGATGCGGAGGATCTCGACGAGATCAGCTATCGGGCGATCGCCATCGGGTTCCCGGTGTTCACGCTCGGGGCGCTCATCTTCGCCATGATCTGGGCGTCGGAGGCGTGGGGCCGGTTCTGGGGCTGGGATCCGAAGGAAGTGTGGGCGCTGATCACATGGCTGTTCTACACGGCCTATCTGCATTTCCGGCTGTCTCGGGGCTGGCACGGGCTCAAGTCCGCCTGGCTGTCGGTAATCGGGTTCATCGTCGTTATGTTTACGCTCATCGGGGTTAATTTGATCATAGCAGGTCTTCATTCTTACGCTGGCGTTTAAGAAATCCTTCTAAGGAGAGGAACGTCCCATGAACGATTTGAAAGCGAACATCTTGATTGTGGATGATGAAGAACGCATTCGCCGCTTGCTTCGGATGTACTTGGAGAAGGAAGGCTTCTCCATCGAGGAGGCCGAGGACGGAGAGACGGCGCTAAGCCTTGCGCTGGACAACGATTATGACCTCGTGCTGCTGGACTTGATGCTGCCCGGGATGGACGGGATCGAGGTGTGCACGAAGCTGCGTCAGGCAAAGGCTACGCCGGTCATCATGCTGACGGCGAAGGGCGAAGAAGCGAACCGGGTACAGGGCTTCGAGGTCGGCGCCGACGACTATGTGGTCAAGCCGTTCAGCCCGCGCGAAGTGATCTATCGCGTGAAGGCGATCCTCCGCCGCTCCTCGGCGACCGCTTACTTGGCGAAGGACACGATCAACACGAGCAACAACATCGTCTTCCCGAACTTGCTGATCGAGCACGACGCGCACCGCGTCACGGCCGGAGGGCAGGAGGTGGCGCTCACGCCGAAGGAATACGAGCTGCTGCATTATTTGGCCTCTTCGCCGGACAAAGTGTTCTCCCGGGAGGATTTGCTGAAGGACGTTTGGAACTACGAGTTTTTCGGCGACCTCCGTACAGTAGACACGCATGTCAAGCGGCTGCGCGAGAAGCTGAACAAGGTGTCGGCGGAAGCCGCCTCGATGATCACGACCGTCTGGGGCGTAGGCTATAAGCTCGAGGTGCCCAAATAACGTGAAACTGTGGAAAAGCGTCGTCGGCAAGCTCTGGATGACGATCATCGTGCTCGTGGCCGTCGTGCTGCTTATTAACGGGCTGTTCATGGGTCAGTTCCTGGACACGAACTTCGCCAATTCGAAGGACCAGGAGATCAGTCTTCAGAAGCTGGCCGCCAAAGTATCGGATGACCTTAACAATCATCAGCAGGACGTCAATTACCTGAACGCCGTGAACGAGCTGCTCGCAGCCCAGGACGCGGCTCTTGTCGTCTTGGACGCCCAATTGGAGGAAGCGTTCGCGAATCCGGGGGCAGAGGCATTGCCCAAGTTCAAGGCGATCGATATTTTCTCCCAGGATGAGCTCGTCGGGGTGACCGCAGGCGGAGGGACGTCGAAGCGGATCTTCGTCGATCCCGGCAGCGGCAAGCGGTTTATGGCCGTCGCGGTTCCCCATCCGAATAAGCTGACGGGGAAGCCGGGCGGGCTCGTCATGATCTATCAATCGCAAATAACGCTCAGCAATACACAGGCCTACTTCCGCAATTTATTTTTCATCGCCGCCGTGGTCGGGTTCCTGCTCACTACGTTGTTCGCCTTCTTCCTGTCGACCAAAATCACCCAGCCGCTACTGCAGATGAAGAAGGCGGCCGGCTACATTACGCTAGGGGAGTACCGCACACGCGTGCCGGTCAATTCCAGCGACGAGATCGGCGAGCTGGCCCAGTCGTTCAACCATATGGCGGGGCAGCTCGATGAGACGATCCATGCGCTGAATCATGAGAAGGAGCATTTGTCGAGCGTGCTGCGCAGCATGACCGACGCCGTCGTGACACTGGACGCGGACGGAGTCGTCATCCTGACGAATCCGCCCGGGGAGAAGCTGGTTCGGGAGTGGCTCGACCTAGAGTGGTCGGATACAGACCAGGACCCGGAGCAAGAGCAGGGCGATAGCGAAGACCGGAAGGGTACAGATCCCGAAGCCCGGCCAGATGAGGCGAATCCGCCGCACGTTCCCGTTCCGCTCCAAGCGTTGTTCGACTCGGTCGTGCAGGACAGCCGCGAGGCGACGTCGACTATCCACGTCCGCAACAGCGTCTATTCCGTCGTGATGGCGCCCTTGAATGCCGGCGAGAGCTTGCGCGGCGCCGTTGCGGTGCTGCGGGACGTGTCGGAGGAACACCGCCTCGACAAGCTGCGCAAGGACTTCGTGGCGAACGTCTCCCACGAGCTCAGGACGCCGCTGTCGATGCTGCAGGGCTACAGCGAGGCGCTGCTCGACGACATCGTCTCGACGCCGGAGGAGCGGCACGACGTCGCCCAGGTGATCCATGACGAATCGCTGCGGATGGGGCGGCTCGTGCAGGATTTGCTCGACCTCGCCCGGATGGAGGCCGGCCACCTCGAGATGCACTTCGGGCCCGTCGACCTGAACGCCCTCGTGATGCGCGTCCAGCGCAAATTTTCCGCGCTGTGCCGCGAGAAGGGGCTGACGTTGAACGTCGAGTTCGAGCCGGACTCGATCCGCCTGGATCATGCCGACGAGGATCGGCTCGAGCAGGTGCTGACGAACCTGTTGGATAATGCGATCCGGCACTCGTCGCCGGGCGGGGAACTGGCCATACGCGCACGGACGGTGACGACGGGCGGCAACCCGGCGGTGCGGCTGCAAGTGTCCGACCAAGGGCAAGGCATTCCGAAGGAGGACGTGCCGTACATCTTCGAGCGGTTCTACAAGGCCGACAAAGCGCGCACCCGAGGCAGCTCGAGCTCAGGGGGAACCGGGCTCGGCCTTGCCATCGTCAAGAACCTTGTGGAAGCCCACCAAGGCACGATTACCGCCGAGAGCGAGCTGGGCCTAGGGACGACATTTTCCATCACGATTCCTAATCATTCCACATAAAACAAAAGGATTTTTCCGAGGGCTTCCTCGGAAAAATCCTTTTTATGTTGAACAAACGAGACAAATCTTGTTTATCGTGGAACATTACACATGCCTTACACGGTGAATCAAGGAGCCTTATAGCGTAATTTCGCGCACCCGCTTCAGCTCCGGCAGCTTGCCGAGCTCGAGGAGCACGTCCTTCGGCGTCGGCTTATCGACCGTCAGCAGCATAACGGCGGAGCCGCCGATGTCCGTACGGCCCACCTGCATCGTCGCGATGTTGACGTCGTTGTTGCCGAGCAGCGTCCCGACCTTGCCGATGATGCCCGGCTTGTCGTTATGCGAGATGAGCAGGATGTGCCCGGTCGGAGCGATGTCGACCGGGTACGGGCCGAACCGGACGATCCGCTCGCCGTAGCCGGCCAGGAGCGTACCGGACAGCCATCTTTCCTCGTCCTTCGTCTTCAGCGTGATCGTGACGAGATTCGTGAATGTAGGAGCGGCGGTCGATTTCTCGATCACGACCGCTACGCCGCGCTGCTTGGCCAAGTGAGTCGCGTTGACGATGTTGACCTGCTCCTTGCCCAGGTGATGGGAGAGTACGCCCTTCAGCACATAGCGGGTGAGCGGGTTCATATCGAAGTCGGCCAAATCCCCGGAATAGTTGATTTTGATTTCTTGCACGGCGCCTTCCGTAATTTGCGCGAGCGACAGGCCGAGCTTCTCGCACAGATTGAAGTAAGGCTGTATTTTGTTCAGCACCTCGGCCGGCACCGGCGGCATGTTCACCGCGTTCCGGAACGGCTCGTCGCGGAGGATGTTCAGCACCTGCTCCGAGACGTCGATCGCGACGTTCTCTTGCGCTTCGATCGTGGAGGCGCCCAAGTGCGGGGTCACGATGATCTTCGGATGCTTCAAGAACGGATGGTCGGCGCGAGGAGGCTCTTCTTCGAATACGTCGAAGGCCGCTCCGGCCACGATGCCTTCGTCGATCGCCTCGACGAGCGCCAGCTCGTCGATGATCCCGCCGCGCGCACAGTTCACGATGCGCATGCCGCGCTTCATGACGTCGAATTGCGGCTTGGAGATCATATGACGCGTCTCGGGCGTCAGCGGGGTATGGACTGTCATGAAGTCCGCGCTCCGGACGATCTCGTCCACGCTCGCCAGCTTAATACCGAGCTTCTCCGCCCGTTCTTCGCTCATGAACGGATCGAAGCCCATGATCGTCATGCCGAAGGCGATCGCGCGCTTCGCCACTTCCGTGCCGATGCGGCCGAGGCCGAGGACGCCGAGCGTCTTGCCCCGAAGCTCGACGCCGACGAACGACTTGCGGTCCCAGACGCCTTCGACCGTCTTGCGATAGGCTTGCGGGATGTGGCGGGCGAGCGCCATCATCATCGCGAACGTATGCTCGCATGTCGTGATCGTATTGCCGTCCGGCGCATTGATGACGACGATCCCGCATGTCGTGGCGGCGTCCAGATCGATGTTGTCCACGCCGACGCCGGCGCGGCCGATGACCTTCAGGTTCGTGCCGGCTTCCATAATGCGTTCCGTTACCTTGGTCTGGCTGCGCACGAGCAGGGCGTCATATTGGCCGACGATCGCGACGATCTCGTCCTCGGAGAGACCGGTTTGCTTGTCGACTACAACGTCCTTCGCTTCGGCCAGCTGCTGCAAGCCGTGATCGCTGATCGGATCGGAGACTAACACTTTGTACATAGTAAGATTCCTCCCTTTTCTGTATCCCTTGCCTCATAACAGGATGTACATCAAAAAATCAAAAAACTCCCGAACTCCATACGTCGTCGGAACGTATAGAAGGGACGAGAGTTTGTAATCGCGGTGCCACCCAACTTCGCAGCTCGCTTGCGCAAGACTGCCTTATCGGTCATGCGAGCATGACCCGGAAGAGATAACGGTCTCGGGACCGACTCGCGCTTAGTCCGCCTCGGAGAGGAACGGTTTTCGCGGAGTAGCTCGGGAGCGGAACGGGGTAAAGGCGCTGCCGGTTCGCATCGACCACCGGCTTTCTGGTAACGGGACTTTATCCGATTCTCCGTCAAAGCCATTGCTTTGTTTGCTTGTTTCCTACTGTATCACGCGATCGCATCTCATGTCAATCAATTAGAGACACATTAATGACATTGCGGAGCAGGTGCATTCGGGAATCGTCAAACAATCGACACAATTGCCCGCCGGCCTTGAAGTGAGCCGTTATTTTCGCTATTGTTCTAGTAAAGACACTTTGACCGGAGCGGGAACGCCCGGCGAATACGTTCGGAGGAGAAACCTTTTTCATGTCCTATACGTATATTCACCCAAAGGCATTCGCGGAGCTGCTCGAGCGCTGGACGCCGGAGCAAGGGACGATTATCGACGTTCGCGAACCTTATGAATGGGAGTATTACCATCTGGAGAACAGCCGGCTCGTCCCGATGAATACGGTCCCGTCCCGCATGGACGACTGGTCCAAGGACGAGACGCTCTATATCATTTGCGCACACGGCGTTCGAAGCGAAACCGTCAGCCACTACTTAGCGGAGCAAGGGTACACGCATGTCATCAATGTTAACGGAGGCATGGCGGCCGTGGCTGAGCTTCGAGGGTTTGCCTACGACTGAACGCGTCGGCAACCCAAAAAGCCTGCGCGATGAGGGCACAGGCTGGTGACGGCGAAGCTTATTGCTCGGAGAAGAACGGCAGCTGCGGGAGAGTTTCGTTGCCGAAATATTTTTGCTTCCGCTGGATGAAGTCGCCGGGGCGAACCGCGTTTGTGCCGAGCAGCGTGTCGATCATCGCCGGGATGTCGTTCAAGTTCATCTTCTTCGCCTGGCCGGAAGCGATCAGCTCCTCGATCCGCACCGTGATGTCCTGCGGGTAGACCGCCGTGAATTGGCGGCTGTTCAGGACGAGGTTCGCCGTCGCGTTGTTCTTCACGATCAAGCTCATCTGCGCCCATTCCTTCATAGTGAGCGGTGATTTGCCCAGCTGATCGAGCCCTGGCACATTCGGATTGATCGTCTCGTTCCACTTGGTCATCGCGGCGTAATATTGCTGCTGGCCTTGGAGAGCGAACCGCTTCGCCTCCGCCAGGAAAGAGTCTTTCTCGAGCTCCGAGAGCAGCGTATGGATCGGCATGCCGTTCGCCTTGCTCTGAAACTTCTTCAGCGTATCGGAGAACAGCTGCATGCTCTTCATATAGTTTTGCTGCGCCTCCACGAGCAGGGGAGACGTAGCAGGCATCGGGACGTTAAAGGCGGTCTCCATCTTTTGCGCCGCGAGCCGGCTCAGATCCTTCATCACATCGGAGGGGTCGACGGACGGGGAGCCTTGGTCCAGCTGCTTCAGCTGGTCGAACCATTTCAACTGAAATTCCCGATAAGGGACGAGCACGCTGTGGTAGAACGAGACGAGATGCTGCTGATCGTAGGCGCCGGGCTTCCGGGCGGCTTCTTCCTGATTTTTCATGATAATGGCGTATTTCGTTTCCGTTTTCTCTCGGCCGATCTTGACCCCATAGAAAAACGCTCCAGCGATGCAAACGAGCATGAAGACGATGATGAGCGAGAACAAATAATCCCCGCGGGTGAGTCGCTTTTCCATAATTTAGCTCCTTGTCCAGTGTCGTAACCTAGTATAGGGGATAAAGCATGAATTGTGAACCGGGTAGACCAGGAGACATATGAAGAAATTCGATTTCAAAAAATTCAAGGTTCGGTTCGCGCAGCCGTCCGAGCTGACCGACCGGCTGCTCGTCATCAATCTATACGTCACCCAGGCCATTACTCTTATTGTCGGCATCTTGATCGTATTATTTCAGTCCCGTAATCCGGTCTCCGTGCTGGGACTTCCGAATTCGTATTCGATCCTGATCTGGGGAGCGGGTTTCGCGGCCGCGGTCCTGATCGTCGACTTCGTGATCTCGCGCTGGGTGCCGGAGGACGTAACCGACGACGGCGGCATCAACCAGATGCTGTTCGGGACGCGTCCTCTCTGGCATATCGCGGTCATGTCCGCCATCGTCTCGATCTGCGAGGAAATGCTTTTTCGGGGAGCGATTCAGCACGCGTTCGGGCCTTATTGGACGAGTATTGTGTTCGCCGCGATCCACGTCCGGTATCTCCGCCACTGGCTGATGACCGGACTCGTCTTCAGCATCAGCTATGGCCTAGGGTGGATATATATTCAGACTAATACCCTATGGACACCGATTGTAGCGCATTTTATTATTGATTTCGTTATGGGTTGCATTATTCGTTATGGGAGGAAATCGCAGTGATAGGGGACAAGAAACACACTGTCCTAGGTTCAATGGATCGACCGGATCCGAGTGCTCTCGACGACGAGCGTCGTCTTCCGCCGCGCCGGGTCATCCATCCGAACGACGCTTCCAAGTGGAGCCGGGTATTCCAGTTCAGTTTGGTGCTCATGCTGTGCATGCTGATCGCAGGCATGGTCATTTGGTATCACGTCTATTCGGACTCGGATCAAGGCGTGGCCGCAGTCTCGATGGAACTGGGGTCGACGAACGAATATCCTTTCGCCTCGAGCTGAGTGATCAGCTCGTCGAGCGCATCCGCGGTCCAAGGCACCTCGTGCATTAATATATTGCTTCCATTGTGAAGCTGCTCCAGAACCCTCTTGATTACGGCAGGAGGGTTTTGATATTTTTCTACCCAATCCTCGGATCCGTTCGACCACGTCATGTACAGCAGCTTCTCCTCCTTCGCCCGCTGCTTCACATAATCGCTGCCTGACCCGTACGGAGGCCGGAAGAATAAGGGAGCAGAGCCGACGGTATCGCGCACGAGCTGCTGTACGTCTCGGATCTGGGCATCGACCTTTTCCGGCTTCTCTTTCTTAAGATCGATGTGATCCCAGGAATGATTGCCGATCGTCTGGCCTTTGCTGTGGATCAGCTTCAGCAGCTCGGGATGCTGCTTCACCCGGTAGCCGTTCACGAAGAAGATCGCCTTCGCCCGGTGCTTCTCCAGCGCGGCCAGCAGCTTCTCATTCAACTCCAGCTCTTTCGGTCCGTCGTCGAACGTGAGCAGCACCACCTTCTTGTTCCCGTTCGGGTCGATCGGGACGACATCGTAGTTGGCGTTCAGCCGATACGTGAACTTAACGGGTTCGGATGTTGGAGCCGCCGTAGGCGCTGGGGCTGGCGTTTCTTGGGGTGTGGGAAGAGATGTACTCGAAGGAACGACGGACGGGACCGCGGACGGCGTTTGCTCCCCAGCCGGGACGGATGCGGTACAGGCGGACGCTACGCTTCCGATCAGGGCGATCAGCGCCCATGTGCGGCATTGTATAGAGATGAAAGGTTTCATATGAGATCTCCTGTATGCAAAATGGTCGAAACGATTGCCGGCGACTCACAGTTAGTGTTGACCTATTGTAGCATTTCAGTCTGTCTGCCGAACAGGCATGGCTTTCCTGTTTTTTTCAGGGATGGACCTGGCCCGCAGGGCGAACACTACGTCATGAATCGAAATCACTCTGGTTCAGGATGGAGGGGAACAAGATGAGAATGGGAGCATTTCTAGTGGGCGGTCTTGTCGGGATCGGCGCGGTGATGGCTTGGAACCGGAGAGGCCGTCATATGAACATGAACATGAACTTCTCCGCGCTTACGAACCGTGCTATGCGGATGATGAATCGGGCCAAGGACAAAGGCCAGGAGGCCGTGAAGTCCGCCTCTAACGTTAAGGACAAGCTCGACTTCGGATTTGGGATCGACGAGCTGAAGGAAATCATTTACCGGGATCCGAAAGTGAAGCAGCAAGTGCAGGAAATCCTGGACCATCACGGAGCCTCGATCGAGAAGCGTTCGCATGCCCTAACCCAATAATTCCAAATAGGCGTGTTGAAAGTCCGGCATTCTCCGTTCGAGAACTGCCGGATTTTTACGTCGTTCGGATTTCCAGGACGTCTGTTACATACTTATGAGACGATGGCCCATCGGATACAAGTTGCCTTCATTATTTACGTGCATTGCGCATAAAAAAATGATAACATATATGAAACAAGCCTGATCTTTCGTTCACCATTCTTTCTATGAATTCATAATCTGTTCTAACAGAGTATGGAAAGGGAGGTCCTGTCATGAAGATCGAACGATTGAGCGTGGATAAGATTAGGATTTTCCTTACTTTCGACGATTTGAAGGAGCGCGGCATTCAGAAGGAAGATATGTGGCGCGAAATCCCCCGGGTCCATGAGCTATTCAGTGAAATGATGGAACAAGCCTACAACGAGGTCGGATTCGACGCGACCGGTCCGCTCGCGGTGGAAGTATTCCAGTTGCCGGCGCAGGGCATGGTCGTCATCGTCACTCGAGGCAAAGTGCACGTAGGGGCGGACGGCGATGTGCTGGACGAGGAAGAAGTGGAAGATGTGTACGAGATGGAAGTAACGATGGAACAGAGCGACATGATCGCGTTCGCGTTTCAGGATTTCGAACACTTAGTACGAGCTGCCAAGGTCATCGCCGGCATCGGGCTGGAGCACGGGAGCTTGTATTCCTATATGAACAAGTGGATTCTGCATGTGGATCCGTCGGAGCTGGAAGAAACGAAGTTTCACGCCTTAATCGCCATTCTGTCCGAATTCGGGGAAGCGACGTCGGTTACGCCGGCCGTCCTCATGGAATACGGCAATACGATCATCGGCGAGTCGGCGATCAAGGTGCTATGCACGCATTTCAAGAATTAACTGCGGCCGTCCAGACGCCCCTAGTGAAGCATCTTCAAAAACGTTACGTTTTTGCGGGTGCTTTTCGCTTGTGTATGATACGGAAAGGAGGGAAGCGAGAATGGAATGGTTGTCGATCATAACGGCTGCCGTGGCACCGGGCGTCGCTCTGCTCGTGTACTTTTACCTGAAGGACTTGTATGATGCGGAACCCATCGGCATGGTAGTACGGGTGTTTCTCTTTGGCGTTCTGCTCGTGTTCCCGACCATGGTCATACAGCGGACGCTAGTGCTGGGGCTCGGGGAGAACAATTTGCTGTTCGCCTTCGGAATTACCGGCTTCGTGGAGGAGTTCGTCAAGTGGTTCATCCTGTACTTCGCCGTGTTGAAGCATGCGGCCTTCGACGAGCCGTACGACGGCATCGTATACGCGGTCAGCATCGCGATGGGTTTCGCCACACTAGAGAACGTCATTTATGCGCTGACGAACCATTTTTCTTTGTCTGCGCTTATGTTCCGCGCTTTGCTGCCTGTGTCCGGACATGCCCTGTTCGGCGTCATGATGGGCTATTACATGGGCCGGGCCAAGTTCGGCACGCCGTCCGAGAAGTCGAAGCTGCTGTTCCTATCGCTCCTCATTCCCGTGTTTTGGCACGGGTTGTTCGACTACATCCTGCTGCAGGTGTCGACGTATTGGGTTTGGTTTATGGTCCCGCTGATGGTGTACTTGTGGCTCCGGAGCTTGTGGAAGGTGCAGCGCGCCAACGCCCGATCGCCTTTTCGCCTCGTTCGCCGCGAAGATGAGGTTAAAAGCTGAGCGTTTCGTCTATACTGGGGGTATACATTCCGCAAATTTACGGGAGGGGAGCCCATGATAGGCGAACGCATTAAGGTTCGGATTCGGTGCAGGCAATGCGGGGAACGGTTCGTATTGCGCGGCCGGCGCGAGAAAGACAAGGTCGAGACCGGGTTCAAAATGTGCTTGTGCAACAACCGGGACGATTTTGAAGTCGATTATGACGTGTAAAATGAGAAGGTTTCCGCGAGGAGGCCTTCTTTTTTTTGAGCTCGCGAGAATGGATGCATAAAGGCTTCGCCCCCGACGAAAACTATTGACAGTTTTGGTGGATGAAAGGAGCGAACCTTGGATGTACAGACGATTAAGCGGCATTATGTTCCCCATTGTCACGCTGCTCCTGGCTGGAGCCGTATTGTGGGGGTATCAAGTGAACCAAGAGAAAAACTCGATTCTGCTGAAGGCGGAGAATCAATACCAGCGGGCGTTCCACGACTTGTCGTACCACGTGGACCAGCTGCAGCGCGAGCTGGGCAATTCGCTGGCGATCAATTCCACGTCCCACGCCTCGCAGCGGCGCGGGTTGGTGAACGTGTGGCGCATTACGAGCGAAGCGCGCAACGAGATCAACCAACTGCCGCTTACGCTTATGCCGTTCAACAAGACGGAAGAGTTCCTGAGCAACATCGCCAGCTTTTCCTACCGAGTGGCCGCCCGGGACTTGACGAAGGAACCGCTGTCCCCGGAGGAGCTCCAATCGATGTCGGCGCTGCACGAGAGGTCTAAAGAAATCTCGACCCAGTTACGCGATGTCCAATCGCAAGTTATCGCCAACAATTTGCGATGGATGGACGTGGAGGTGGCGCTCGCTTCGGATGAGAAGGCGCTCGACAACACGATCATCGACGGCTTCCAGACCGTCGACAAAAAAGTGAGCGAGTACGATGACTTGAACTGGGGCCCTTCCATGGCCGGCCTGTTCGAGAAGCGTTCCTTCCAGGCGCTCTCGGGACCCGTCGTGACCGCGGACGAAGTCAAGCAGAAGGCGGGTGCGTTCCTCGGCATCTCGGACTTGAACACGATTCACGTCGTGGAGAACGGCGATGGCATCGAATACAGCTCCTTCAGCGTCACGACGAAGAAGCCGAATACCCAGGAAGACATCTCGCTCGACTATTCCAAGAAAGGCGGCGAGATGATCTGGTACATGAACCCGAGAACCGTGAACGAACGGAATCTGAGTCCGGAGAAGGCGCGCGAGGCCGCGCAGTCCTTCCTGGAGGCGCATGGGTATAAGGGCATGACCGCCGTCAGCTATGACGAGTACCAGAATGTCGCCAACATCACGTTCGCCGGGCAGCAAAACAACATGATCGTGTATCCGGAGAAGGTCACGGCCATGGTGGCGATGGACAGCGGCGATGTGACGGGTTTGCAAGCCGCGGACTACTTGTTCGAGCACAAGGCGCGCGAGTCGAAAGCCCCGGCGCTGTCGATGGAGCAGGTGAAGAAATCGCTCAACCCGGCGCTTCAGGTGTCGCATGAGACGCTTGCGATCATTAAAAACGAGCTGGACAAGGAAGTACTGTGCTATCAGTTCTCGGGCAAGATCAACGGGGGCGACTACCGAATTTTCCTGAATGCCGACACCGGGAATGAGGAAAAGGTTGAAGAACTTAAACCTGTTGACGTTGAGGTTAGCGCGTAAAAGAGAAGATAAGCACTTCACCAAGAAGCGGCCGCCGGCCGCTTTTTGGTTTGTCCGGGGATCGCTCCATCCGAGAGGTCAATCCATGGAATCCGATTTCAACAAACGGTCGGAGCCCTTCCTCATGCCCCCAAGCGTAAATTGAATGGCTAAGGAGTAACCGTGTCATCCCTACTGTTCCCAAACAAAGGGGACGTGGTATAATCAGGATATTGTGCGACTGAGCATGAATGAACAGGGGTGGACCAGCTAGTGCTTCCAAAAGTGAACTCTGTGCTGTATCTTCAGGTCAACTCGATCGACGAGGATGAAGCCAAGCAAGAATACAAAGCCCGCATCGCGGATGTGAACGCCAACTACATCTCGATGGAAGTGCCGATTCATACGAGCACCGGGAAGCTGAAGCGGTTGTACGCCGGCGACCAGATTTCCGCCTATTTCGTCACCGATGGCGGCGTGAAGAACTATTTCAATTCGGTCATCCTTGGGTTCAAGGAAGAGGTGCTGCGCCTGGTCCTGCTCAAGCCGCCGGAGCCCGGGCAAATCACGCAAGTGCAGCGCCGGAACTTCCTGCGGGTGCCGGCCGAGCTGGAGCTCGCGGTGAAGCTCTCGGAGCAGATGCAATTCCTCGCTACAACGGAGGATGTCGGAGGGGGAGGCGTTTCCTTTTATTGCGACGGCCGTATCCCGCTGGCCAAACATGACAGCTTGAACAGCTGGCTGCTCACGCCCTATAAGAACGGACAAGTGGAGCACGCCAATTTCACCGGGGAAGTCGTCCGGACGAAGCCGCTCGAGACGGGCAAGCAAATCGTCATGATGTCGTTCACCGATATCCAGGACGTCGAGCGCCAAAAAATCATCCGGTATTGCTTCGAGCGGCAGCTCGACTTCCGCAAGCGTTAAGAGAATACGCGGACAGCCGCGTGGGTACAATAAATGGAAACTACATCCATCAGGTGACCACGATGCGTACGAACAAACCGAACGAGCCGAACGAGCCGACTTCGGCGGATACCGGAGGAAGCCAAGCGACCGAGCAGCAAATCAAGGACGAAAGTACGGAACGGTCCTATGAGGACTTGTTCCTCCGGTGGTCGGATCGCTGGGAGCGGATCATCCGCGTCGCCATCATCGGGCTGCTGGCTCTGCTGCTTGCCGGTCAGGCTTTATTGCAATGGCCGGTTTTCCGCCAAACCGTAGTGAAGGTAGAGCGGCTCGAAGGACACCCTTATCCCGCTCCGGAGCGATAGGAGTACGGTTTGCAGGTGGCAATGACTTGGGATTCATGGTATCATGGACAGCGATACGAACCGGGAGCCCCACGGATGCCAGTGGGGTTATTTCTTGAGAGCTGGCCTATCTTTTGTGCATTTTTAGGAGGAGTTAACCGTTGGACAAGTTTAACATCGCCATTGACGGCCCTGCGGGGGCCGGGAAGAGTACGGCGGCCCGGCTGGTAGCGCAGAGGCTCGGCTTCATCTATGTAGACACCGGCGCGATGTATAGAGCCGTTACATGGAAAGCGCTTTCGCTCGGCTTGCGCCCGGATCAGACGGACGCCATAGCCGCCATGGCCGATTCCATGGAGCTGGAGATCCTGCCGGGAGCGAACGGCCAGATCGTACTCGTGGACGGCCGCGACGTGACCGAGGAGATCCGCTCCGCCGCGGTTACCTCGAACGTGTCGGCCGTCTCCCAGATCCCGGAGGTGCGCGCGCGGCTCGTGGGCATGCAGAAGCGGATGGCCGACGAGAAGGGAGTCGTCATGGACGGCCGCGACATCGGTACGCAAGTATTGCCGAACGCGGAAGTGAAGGTGTTCCTGACCGCCAGCGTCAAGGCACGCGCCGCCCGGCGTTTTGAAGAGATCAAGCTCAAGCAGCCGAACATCACGTTGGAACAGGTCGAGCAAGACCAAGCCGAGCGGGATCGGATGGACCAGGAGCGGGAAGTCTCCCCGTTGCGGCGGGCGAGCGACGCCGTGCTGCTAGACGCGACCGAGCTGAACCCGGAGCAGGTGGCGGAGCGCATTCTGGAAATCTCGCGAGCGTCCTCGGGGAAAGGAGCCTAGCTCTATGCTGTATCGCACGTGTCGAGTTCTGCTGCGGATCATTTTCAAGCTTGCTTTCGGCTTGCAGTCGTTCGGGAAGGAAAACATCCCGTCCGGCGGAGGGCTTATTCTATGCTCGAACCATATCAGTCTGATCGATCCGCCGCTGGTGGGCACGCCGTTGTCGCGCCGAGTGCATTTTATGGCTAAGGAAGAGCTGTTCCGGATTCCCGGCTTCGGCCGATTCATTCGGGCGTTGGGCGCCTTCCCGGTCAAGCGCGGAGGCGTGAGCAAAGAGTCGATCCGCCTCGCCACGCAGCTGCTGAAGGATCAGAACGTGCTCTGCATCTTCCCGGAGGGTACGCGCAGCAATGCGGGAGGGATGGGCAAGAAGGGAGCGGCGTCGCTCGCCTTCAAGGCGGACGCGATCGTCATTCCGGTCGCGATCGTCGGCAACTATCGGCTGTTCCGCCGGATGCGCATCTATTACGGCCCGCCTGTGGATTTGTCCGAGTTCAAGGAGAATCCGTCCTCGGAGTCGCTGGAGCTCGCAACAGAACGGATCATGTCGGATATTCGCGGCATGGTTGAGCGGTATTCTCGGCAGAAATAGTTGGGAATACGGGGAAACTCATGAATCGAACATTGCTTCGAGCGTATGGAAATGGTATCTTGGAATTATACTACTGAATATGTCTATAGATGATCGCACAGGTTGTCTTGTCGAGGAGGTCCTTACCAATGTCAGAAGAAACGAATGTACAATCCACCGAAGCGGTGCAGGAAGCAGCCGATACCGCCACGCCGGATTTCGCGAACGTAGCCGTTATTAAGAAGGGCAGCGTCGTGTCCGGTAAAATCGTCAAGATCGAGGACAATCAAGCCATCGTCGATATTGGTTATAAATATGACGGCGTCGTTCCTCTGAAGGAGCTGTCTTCCCTCCAACTGGAGAACGCCGGTTCCGCGGTACAAGTCGGGCAAGAAGTTGAACTCAAGGTCATGGAGCTGAACGATGCGAAGGAGCGTCTCGTACTCTCCAAGCGCGTCATCGACGGTGCGAAGGCATGGGACGAGCTTCAAGCGAAGCTCGAGAGCGGCGAGATCATTGAAGCGGAAGTGGCCGAAGTCGTCAAGGGCGGCTTGGTCGTAGACGTAGGCTTGCGCGGATTTATCCCGGCTTCCATGGTGGAGCGTCATTTCGTAGAAGACTTCTCCGATTACAAAGGTCGTACGCTCCGTCTGAAAGTAAAAGAGCTCGACCGGGAGAAGAACAAGGTCGTACTGTCGCAGAAGGACGTACTCGACCAAGATTTCGAAGCGAACAAGCAGCAAGTGATGGCTAACCTGTCGGTCGGCCAACAATTGGAAGGCACCGTTCAACGTCTCACTCCATTCGGCGCATTCGTCGATATCGGAGGCGTGGACGGCTTGGTGCACATCTCCGAGATGGCATGGCACCATGTGAAAGAGCCTTCCGAAGTCGTGAAGGAAGGCGACAAAGTTACCGTGCAAGTGCTGAAGGTGGATCCGGCAGCGGACCGCATCAGCTTGAGCATCCGGGCGGCGCAGCCGGGACCGTGGCAACAGGCGGCCGGTCAATTCGCGCCTAATACGATCGTTTCCGGCACCGTGAAGCGCCTTGTATCGTTCGGCGCCTTCGTGGAGATCGCGCCGGGAGTAGAAGGACTCGTGCACATTTCCCAGATCGCGCACCGCCACATCGGGACACCACACGAAGTGCTGAAGGAAGGGCAAGAGGTTCAAGTGAAAATCCTGGACTTCAACCCGGACGAGAAGCGCGTGAGCCTGAGCATCAAGGAGACGGAAGAAGCGCCGGAGCAGCCCGCAAAAGCCGACAAGCGTCCGGAGCGTCGCGAGAAGCAGCCGCAGCTTCAGAACGAGAACGTCTCGCTCTCCAACCAATCGATGAGCCTGACGCTCGGCGAGCGGTTCGGCGACAAGCTGAGCAAGTTCAAATAAGAGATGACGACCAGAACGACTGTTTTCCGACAAGGGAGGCAGTCGTTTTTTTCGTTTTTTGATCCTGGGTTCCCCGCACATGTCACTTGATGCGCGGGAAGACTAAAACCCCCCGGAAACAGAAATACTAGGCAAAGCAGGTAGGGGCAGGTGAACGAATCCCGTTATGAATCCCGGCTACTTAAGCCTTATCCTTTTATGCTCGGCCGTCATCCTGCTCGCGAGCGGGTGGAAGTCGGCCCTCTTGCCCGGACTTCGCGACCGGGGACTGATCGCGTTCCTGATCGGCTGGCTTGTACTGAGTCAAATCCACATCCCAGGCCCCGGATCGGCGCAGGCGGAGATCGGACTGGTCTTAATCCCCATTCTTATCTTCGTCCTGCATCGGATCGGATCGTGCGAAACGCCCGTGAAGGGGCTGCACCTGGTCTCGATCGGACTGTTCCTCGGGTCCTTGTACGCCTTGCTTCATCATGCCCTCCGGGCCGATCCGCTGCTGCTTCCGCTTCATTCGCCCGTAGCCGCCGGCATCGTCGTAGGGCTGACCGCTCTCTTCCTGACCCGGGACCCGGGCGATCAGCTGTGCGTCGTTTCCCTGGGAATCGTCATCGGGACCGGGTTAGTCGCCTATGTGCGGCAGAATACGGTTCCCTTTCTATGGGGAGGCCGCACGTTTCAGGACGAATGGTGGGCATCGGTCGCCGCGGTCCGGCTTGCTTCCCTCGCCTTCGAATCTGTATGGGTGGCGAGTTCCGGACTGATGCGGAAGCGGCTGGTGCGCGAGGAGCGCGACGAACAAGAGAGAGAGGAGTGACATCCATGGATGCCATGTATACGCAGCGGTACACGCTCGGGATCGTGCTCGGCGTCTGTATCGGCCTATGCACGAGGCTCGCGCTGCTTCGGACCGATTACCGCCAATACCCGACATATCCCCATGGGAGGATTATCCACATCTCCTTGGGCTTCATTGCGGCGGCGCTAGGAGCGGTGGCCGTGCCTTCGTTGTTTGACAAAAACTACACGGCGATCACTTTCCTGTCTCTGGCGGCTCAGCAGTTCCGCGACGTTCGAAACATGGAGCGCAACACTTTATCGAAGATCGATGAGATGGAGCTCGTTCCACGCGGCGGCACCTATATCGAGGGAACGGCGATGGTGTTCGAGGGCCGGAATTACATGGTCATCTTCGCGGCATTTATCACTTCCTTGTTCTCCATCCTGTTCGGGTGGGGGTATGGGCTGCTGGCAGGGCTCGCGGGGCTGCTCATCGCGCTCAAATTCAAGTCCGGGAAGTCGGTCCGTTCAGCCGCGCACGTACAGGAAGCGGAAGTGCGGATCGAGGGGCCGGATTTGTATGTCGGCGATATTTATATTATGAATGTCGGGCTGGAGTCTACGCGCGATGCGATCGCGAAGCACGGGCTGGGCTTGATCCTGACGCCCAAAAATCGCAATTTCCGCACGACGCTGGCCAATCTGGGGCAGCGGCAGGCGATGCTGCACGACCTGTCCACGATCCTGGGCGTGTATCGCGACTCCGGCGAGCCTTCTCTCATCCCTCTGGGCAAGCTGGATATGGACGACGGGCGGCTCGCGCTCTTCATACTCCCCCAGGAGCGCGATGTGAACTTGGCGAAGAAAGTGCTGCTGCGCGTGCCGATGCTGGAAAGCGCCGTACGCATGCCGTCCGAAGCGAAGTCGGACATCCGGGAGGCGGGAGCGCCATGAGCGGGATGATTCTGGCTATCGTGACGACGCACCCGGACATGGTGGCGGGAGGCGCGCCGATCTTTCGCGTACCCGATGCGGAGGAGCTGCAGAAGCTCGCTTTTTCGCTCGAGAAAATATTGGACGCCTCCGCGCATGATCTGCGCAACGGCTCCGTCATCATCGTCAAGCATAGATAAACGGGCTGTGCTGCGTTGGGATCGGAATTGGCTGGGAAGGGAAAACAATTAGCCATTTCTTCTCTTTTTTGCTATGATGTTAAGCGGTGAGAATTCGAAAGAGTAGGAGTTGAACGGAAATGGCAAGACCTATCGTCGCTATTGTAGGCCGCCCGAATGTGGGGAAGTCGACGATATTCAACCGCATTGTCGGTGACCGGCTGGCCATTGTGGAGGACAAGCCCGGCATTACCCGCGACCGAATCTATGGAATCGGGGAATGGATGGGCACTTCTTTCAGTATTATAGATACCGGCGGGATTGAAATCGACGGGGAAGACGAAATTCTGAAGTTGGTCCGCACGCAAGCGGAATTGGCGGTAGAGGAAGCCGACGTCATCATCTTCATGGTGGACGCGAAGGCAGGCGTAACCGCTGCCGATTCCGAAGTAGCCCAAATGCTGTACCGGGCGAACAAACCGGTGGTGCTGGCCGTCAACAAAGTCGATAATTTGAAGCGTCAAGACGATATTTATGAGTTTTACACACTCGGCTTCGGAGACCCGATCGGCATCTCCGGGTCGCACGGCACCGGGATCGGCGACTTGCTGGAGAACGTCTCGAGCAAGCTGCCGGAGAAGCAGGAAGACGAGTACGGTGAGGATACGATTCGCGTGGCGCTGATCGGTCGGCCGAATGTCGGCAAGTCGTCGCTCGTCAATGCGATTCTCGGCGAAGAGCGGGTCATCGTGAGCGATCAGGCGGGGACGACTCGGGACGCGATCGATACGCCGTTCGAGCGGGACGGACAGAAATTCGTGCTGATCGATACCGCAGGGATGCGCAAGCGGGGCAAGGTGTACGAGTCTACGGAAAAGTACAGCGTCATGCGCGCGATGCAGGCGATCGAGCGGGCCGATGTCGTGCTTGTCGTCATTAATGGGGAAGAAGGCATCATCGAGCAGGACAAGCATATTGCGGGCTACGCGCACGAGGCCGGCAAAGCGTCCGTCTTCGTCGTCAACAAGTGGGACGCGGTAGAGAAGGACGACAAGACCATGCAGCAGTTCTCGAATAAGATTCGCGATCACTTCCTGTTCATGACGTACGCGCCGATCACCTTCGTCTCGGCGAAGACGAAGCAGCGGCTGCAGAAGCTGCTGCCTCTTGTCGTGGAAGTGAGCGAAGCGCATGCGATGCGGGTGCAGACGCATCTGTTGAACGACGTCATCTCCGACGCGTTGGCTGTGAATCCGCCGCCGACCGACAAGGGACGCCGCATGCGGCTGAACTATGCGACGCAAGTATCGGTGAAGCCGCCGACGATCGTGTTCTTCGTGAACGATCCGGAGCTCATGCACTTCACTTACGAGCGTTACTTGGAGAACCGGATCCGGGCCTCGTTCGGGTTCGAGGGCACGCCGCTGCGCTTGTTTACGAGAAGGAAATCTGACGACGAATAGGGGAGAGGCATCGTGCAGCTGGCACTGTCTATCGTGATCGGGTATTTGCTGGGCTCGATCAGCTTCAGCTACATCTACGGCAAGCTGGCCAAGGGGATCGACATTCGCAGCCACGGCAGCGGCAATGCGGGGGCGACCAATACGCTCCGCGTGCTAGGGGTCGGCCCGGCGATCGCCGTTCTGCTGTTGGATGCGGCGAAGGGCGTAGCCGCCGTCCTAATCGGCGGAGCGCTTGGCGGGGATCAAGAGTGGGCGCCCGTCTTGGCCGGAATCGGAGCGGTTGTAGGCCATAACTGGCCGATCTTCTTTCAGTTCAAGGGCGGCAAAGGCATCGCGACCACGGTCGGCGTCGCCGCTACACTTTGTTTCCTGCCGACGCTGATCGCCGGCATCGTGGCGATTCTGTGTATCGCCGTTACGCGTTACGTTTCCTTGGGCTCGCTCGTTTTGACCGGGTTGCTCCCGATTTTGCTGGTCGCAATGGGCCGGCCTTCTGAACTTATAATCGCTAGTCTCGTAATTGCCGTATTCGCTTATATCCGCCATCGCACCAACATCGTCAAGCTGATCAAGGGCAAGGAGAACAAGCTGGGCTCGAAGAAAGACGGGGCGCCGACACACGCGACCAAGTAGTCCGATCATACGACCAAGGATACCGGAGAGGAGAGGATCGTTTGAGCGATCGCCGAGTAGCCGTCATGGTGGCGGGCAGCTGGGGGACAGCCCTCGCGTCGGTACTGGCCGACAATGGCGTCGAGGTGCGGCTGTGGACCCGCAATGCCGACCAGGCGCACGAGATGAAGACCGAGCATACGAACCGGAAGGCGCTGGGGGATGCGCAGCTCTCCGAGCGCATCCGGGCGACTACGAGTGCCGCTGAGGCGATTGCAGGCGCCGACACGGTGCTCTTCGTCGCACCGTCCGCGGGCATGAGAGAGGTGGCGCGGCTCGCGAGCCCACACATAACCGCCGGGATGTCGATTATTCATGCGACGAAGGGCTTCGAGATGGAGACGCTCAAGCGGATGACGACCGTGCTCGCGGAGGAGCTGCCTCAGACCGATCCGCGTCGGATCGTCGTACTGTCCGGTCCGAGCCACGCCGAGGAGGTCATCCGCCGCTGCCCGACGACCGTCGTCGTAGCCGCCGAGGAGGTGTCAGCGGCGGAGCAGGCGCAGGATCTGCTGATCAACGCCTACTTCCGGGTGTATACGAACCCGGACGTCACCGGGGTGGAGGTCGCGGGCGCGCTGAAGAACATCATCGCCCTGGGCGCCGGCCTGTCCGACGGGCTGTCCTTCGGCGACAACGCGAAGGCTGCGCTGCTCACGCGCGGTTTGGCGGAGATCTCCCGGCTGGGCGTGGCGATGGGCGCCCATGCGCTCACGTTCACCGGACTCGCCGGCGTCGGCGATCTGGTCGTCACGGGCACGAGCCGGCACAGCCGCAATTGGCGAGCCGGCTATATGCTGGGGCAAGGGAAAGGCCTCGAGGAAGTCCTGCAGTCGATGGGCATGGTCGTGGAGGGTGTGAAGACGGCCAAGGCCGCCTATGCCCTGGCGAAGGAGTATGCCATACCGATGCCGATTACGGAGCAATTGCAGCAAGTGCTGTTCGAGGGCAAGGCGCCGGAAGCGGCGGTCCGGGACCTGATGGGCCGGGGACGCACGCACGAGATCGAAGAGGTCGCGGCCGACTCCGGGAAATATACGTGAAATAAGACGGGCTCCGAGCGGACAGCCGCCCATACAGATGGGAGGGCCTCCTCATACTATACCATGAACCCAGGTGTAGAGGAGGTTTGGAATGAGCAGCAAAGATATGTCTAAAGACGTGCTCAATACCATAAAGAAGAAAACCGGAAAAAACGTTTCGGAGAAGGATATCCAGAAGCTGGCGAGCGGAGTGAAGCCGTCCACCATACAGAGCGAGAAACAGCTGCGCCAATTGATCAAGCAGGTTTCCGACATGGTCAATATTCCGGTATCGGAGAATACCGTTAACGAGATCATTTCAGCGGTGCAGAAGAGCGGCGTGAATCCGAACAGCATGGAATCGTTGATGAAACTGATGATGAACAAATAATGCAGGTTATGGTACGGGCGGCTTCCTGAGAAGCCGCTTGACTTTTTTGTGACTTGTTTCACAAACGATTTGCGGAATGCTATAATCAGGGTTGGGTTTCACGAGGCGGGATGCGCCCGGGAACCCGACGAACACCGCGAAACGGGAGAGATTACATATGGATGGATTGACCAAAATGTGGGCGTCTTTCACCGGAATGGGGCTGATGATCGCCGCTTCGTTCCTGATTACGTTCGCCAGGCTGAAGCTCAAAGGAATTATTCGAGGCGTCGTCTCAACGGTGGCCTTTCTGTTATTGCTCTTATCGATCGTGTATATGCTGATTTCCATTATGTAAGGAATAACCCGGGGAAGTCCTGCAGAGCTTCACACAGAGAAGGGGGTGCCATCCGATGCTAGAGCTTAAAGGCCGGTCGAAACGGATGACGGTAGAACCGGTGCCGGGACGGACGATCCTAGAACTTGCTATGAAGCACGGAGTGGATTGGGGATTTAATTGTACGCGAGGCACGTGCGCCCGTTGCCGATGCCTGGTCGTGGAAGGGAGAGCGGCGCTAATGCCCCCGACGGAGGCGGAGGAGCTGCGGCTCGAGCCGGAGGAACTGGAGCAGGGCTACCGGCTGGGCTGCCAGACGCGCATCGAGCGGCCGGACGCCCATTTCGTCGTGGCGCTTAAGCCGTATTTTTAGGATGAAGGATCGAATGAACAAGAAAAATACGGAGCTCCATCTTGCACGGCTCGAGCCGGCCTTGGAGACGCTGGGCTCGCGGCTCGCTTCGGTGGGCGTCAGTTGGATCGTCGGAGGGAGCACGGGCCTGCTCCTGCATGGCGTCGCGCTCGAGACGGAGCCCCGCGATCTCGATCTCTATGCGGACCACGCTTCGATTGCCGTGATCCATGAAGCATTGTCCGTTTACGCGACCGATGTACCGCAAATCAGCGAGACCGGCATGTACCGGTCGAACTTAAGCCATTATCGAGTTTGTGATGTGCAGGTAGAGCTTGTAGGCAGCTTAGAGGTGGACCGCGGCACTGCACGTTATAGAGTGGAGACGGAAGCGGTCATGCGCCGCTATGCGATGGAAGTCAAGCTTCGGGAAGCTCGCATGCAGGTGATGCCACTCGTCCACGAGCTGCTGTTCAACGTCCTGCGCGAGCGGCCCGACCGCTATATTCCCATCGCGAAGGCGATCCGCCTTCAACCAATCGCCAGGCACCAGGAACTATGGCGGGAGCTTGCGCGCCGCAATCCGATCGGAGAGCCGTTCCTCGGCACGGTTCGCTCGCTGCTGCCCGAACTCGTAGAACAGGAGGGACCGGCATGAACGGACGGATCACCTTCGAGCCGGATCACAAATCGGTGTCCGTCTCTCCCGGGACGACCGTACTGACTGCCGCGGGCAAAGCCCGGGTGTTGATCCGCTCCCGCTGCGGGGGGAACGCGTCTTGCCTGATGTGCAAAGTGACGGCGGAGCAGCCGGCTGGGTTGTCGCCGATCTCGGCGAACGAGAGGCACAAGCTTGGCCCGCTCGCCGATCAAGGGATCCGCTTGGCGTGTCAAGCTCGGGTCATAGGCGAGGCCACGGTCGTCGTGCCGGAGGACCCGCTGCGCGCGGCCGTCCGGGCCCAATTGGCCAAACAGCAGGAGGAGGATTTATGGTAACCGCAATGAGGCGCCTCACGCGCCTGGCGGCCGCGGCCGCCATCATGCTCGCTTTGTCGGGATGTTTATATAAGAAGGAGACGAAGCTGGACAACGTGACCGCTGTCCGAGAGAGCATTCTGCTCGTGCAGAATGCGGTCGACACGTACAAGCAGCGTACCGGCGTGCTCCCGATCAAGAACTCCGAGGCTTCCACGCCGATCTATGAAAAATATATTCTCGATATGCGCAAGCTGAAAGACGGCCATTATTTGTCCCAGCTGCCCTCCGTTTCCTACGAGAACGGAGGCTCGGCGATCTTCCTGCTGGTGAACGCGGAGACGAAGCCGGAAGTGCGCGTCATGGACCTCGTCGCCTATCAGCAGGCCGGGGACCTGCAGAACCGGGTGAAGGAGTATCAGGCCGCCCATCAAGGCCAGCTGCCGGTCGGTCCGGCCATCGCCCCGCATTTCTACCAGTTGGACTTCGACAAACTCGGGATGAAGCTGCCGCAGGTGGAGAGCCGCTACTCCAGGGCGTATCTCACGTTCGGGGTTCATGAATCCGGGACCGTGCTGATCGATTATGCGCCGGATTTGATGAAGCTGATTACCGAGCGTTCGCTCGCGGCAGGGTTGAACGGCACCACCGACTTGCGCTCGATCCTGGTCCAGGAGTCTCCTTTCGTACCGGCGAAGTCGTACCCGTACCGCTGGAAAGACGGACAGCCGGTCCTATCGGAATCTTAGCCGCATTCACCCCTATTTATCCGGAACCCTTAATGCCGATTGTGTCCTTCGGCGGCGAGGGTTCTTCGTCGTTTCCGCATATTGCTTAGGAGAGGCACATATATTGGATTCATATCCAGGCTGGGTGGGTCGGGCGGAAGCTGCTAATTTGATAGAGAAAAAAATAGAGCCAGGCAGTCATATTCCGACGTTCCGTACATATATTTTTTACTAGTCTGAAAGCATGTACGAGTTAGTCGCATACCGGGCCTGCCGTTCGCAGCATCCGTCTCTCGTATCGCGACACTTGCTTCATTCATCATCCTGTAGGGAGGGATCAAATTGGAGAAAGTGGATATTTTCAAGGACATCGCAGAACGTACTGGCGGGGACATTTACCTGGGGGTAGTAGGCGCTGTCCGTACAGGCAAATCGACATTCATCAAACGCTTTATGGAGACGCTGGTGTTGCCGAACATTCAGAACGAGGCGGAGCGGGTGCGCGCCACCGATGAGCTGCCGCAGAGCGCCGCGGGCAAGACGATCATGACGACGGAGCCGAAGTTCGTGCCGAACAATGCCGTGAAGCTGCAAGTGGCCGAAGGCTTGAACGTGAATGTGCGGGTCGTCGATTGCGTCGGCTATGCGGTCGAAGGGGCGAAGGGCTACGAGGACGAGAGCGGCCCCCGGATGATCAACACGCCTTGGTTCGACGAGCCGATTCCGTTCCAGGAGGCGGCCGAGATCGGGACGCGGAAGGTGATCCAGGAGCACTCGACTTTGGGAGTAGTGATTACGACGGACGGCACTATCGCGGAAATCCCGCGTTCTTCGTATGTAGAAGCCGAAGAGCGGGTGATCGGCGAGCTGAAGGAAGTCGGGAAGCCGTTCATCCTGATCGTCAACTCGACGCGTCCGTTCAGCCCGGAGACGCAGGAGCTGCGCGGCGAGCTGTCCGCCAAATACGATATTCCCGTCATGGCGCTCAGCGTAGCGAACATGAACGAAGACGATATTCTGCAAGTGATGCGCGAAGTGCTCTACGAATTCCCGGTTCACGAAGTGAACGTCAACCTGCCGAGCTGGGTGATGGTGCTGGACGAGAAGCATTGGCTCCGTTCCTACTTCGAGAGCTCGGTCCGCGACACGGTGAAGGACATTCGCCGTCTGCGCGACGTCGATCGCGTCGTGGGGCATTTCGATACGTACGACTTCATCGAACGGGCCGCGCTGGCCGGCATGGACATGGGGCAAGGCGTCGCCGAGATCGACCTGTACGCGCCGGATGAGCTGTACGATCAAATTCTCGTCGAAGTGGTCGGGGTCGAAATTCGCGGCAAGGATCACCTCCTCCAGCTCATGCAGGAGTTTACGCACGCGAAGCGTGAGTACGACCGGTTCGCGGAGTCGCTCGAGATGGTCAAGACGACAGGTTACGGCATCGCGCCTCCTAGCCTCGAGGATATGTCGCTCGACGAGCCGGAGCTTATCCGACAAGGCTCCCGCTTCGGCGTACGGCTGAAGGCGACCGCGCCGTCGATCCACATGATCCGCGTCGACGTCGAGTCCGAATTCGCACCGATCATCGGCACCGAGAAGCAGAGCGAGGAGCTCGTCCGCTACTTGATGCAGGATTTCGAAGAGAACCCGCTCAAGATCTGGGAGTCAGACATCTTCGGCCGCTCGCTGCACTCCATCGTGCGCGAGGGCATTCAGGGCAAGCTGGCCATGATGCCGGACAATGCGCGCTACAAGCTGCAGGAGACGCTGGGCCGCATTATCAACGAAGGCTCCGGCGGACTGATCGCCATCATCCTGTAAGGCAATCGAGGGCACTCGTAAGAGTGCTCTTTTTGCTATTCTATGCACTGGTGCACGCCCGCCAATTAGGTAAAAAGTCGGTTGTGTCCGGATCGGCGATCGTTTAACATAAATTTTGTTCGGGGCTCTAGGCTTATATTGGCAGCTCCCTAGGGCCGAGCACGGATTTTTCAAGTCTCATGTATATTTTCCGCAAAATCGGTGAACACAGGAGAATAAAGGAATTGATCATTCGTGGGGGGAGGTGAATGGCATGAATAAATCCGAATTGATTGCCAAAGTGGCCGAGTCGACCGATCTTTCCAAAAAAGACGTGACTAAAGCAGTGGATGCCGTGTTCGATGCGATTACAGACGCATTGCAAACCGGAGATAAAGTACAGCTCGTAGGATTCGGGAATTTCGAGGTTCGTGAGCGTTCGGCCCGTAAAGGTCGCAATCCGCAAACGGGAGAAGAAATCGAGATCGCGGCGAGCAAGGTGCCTGCTTTCAGACCGGGAAAATCGCTTCGCGACGTATGCGCAGCGCAATAATACACGGAAGCTGATGGCTTCCCAAGCCAAAGACGCCCCGCCTTTTCATAAGGCCGGGCGTCTTTTATGCGGTCGCCGTCTTCGTTCAATTCGGGGCAAACAGCTTGGACAGCACGAGGGTGGCGGCACCGATGGGAGTAGCCCGTTCACCTAAGGGAGACACTTCTATCGTAAGATTCGCTTGAGAGGATTCGAGCGCCCGCGAGCGGACCGCCGTGTGCACGGACTCCAGGATGAATTCCGCCGCCTGGGACACGCCGCCGCCGAGAATGATCTTCTGCGGATTGAGGGTATGGATCAAGTTCGTCAAACTGATGCCGAGCAATTGTCCCATGCGACGGAAGATGTCGCGTGCCGCCTCGTCGCCTTGCCGGGCGGCCTCGAACACCATCTCCCCGGTGATGCTCTCGAGCCGTCCCGCAGCCATCGCCTCACAGCGGCTCGTGCCGCCCATCGCGATATGGCGGCGCATGCTGTCCGCGATCGCCGGTCCGGAGACGAGCGTCTGCAAGCAGCCGTAGTTGCCGCAGCTGCACCGGGGACCGTTCAGATCGACCGTCGTGTGGCCGATCTCGCCTGCGGAGTAGCGGCTGCCGCGGTACAGGCTGCCCTGCAGCACGATGCCGGCGCCGACCCCTTCCCCGATATTCACGCTGATGAAATCCCGCAGCTGCTGCCCGCCGCCGAACCACATCTCGCCGAGCGCCATAGCCGCGGCGTCGTTCTCCACTTGCACCGGCATCCCCGTACGCTCTTCCAGAAAAGCGCGAATCGGCACCTGCCGCAGCCCCAGATTCGGCGCGAAGAGCGCGATGCCTTCCTCAGGCTGGACGAGCCCGTGCATGGCGACGCCGATGCCGAGGATGAGCGAGCGGTCAAGGCCGGACGCATCCAACACGCGCCGGACGGTCTGCTCGAGAAGCTGCAGCAGCGAATCACTGTCGATCCCCGGCGGCATCGGTTGTTTGTCTTCAAGTACCGGATGGGCGTTCAGATCGGTGATGACCGTTTTGATCGACTTCACGCCAACGTCGAGCCCGATGCAATAATAGGCCGAGGCGTTAATGGTGAGCAGGATCGGCTTGCGCCCGCCGCTGGAGGTGCCGATCTCGCTCTCGACGACGAACCGTTCGGCGATCAGCTCATTCACGAGGTGTGTGACCGTAGGCGGGGTGAGCGACGTCTGCTTCGCGATCTCCGCCCGGGAGATCGGTCCGGCTTCCCGAATTTTGTTCAGGACAATCGACCGGTTGAGCGACTTCATCCATTGAAAATTGCCTGTCATGGGGGGAAGCATCCGACCTCTCCTTTCCGTTGCCATCTTATCTTCATTAGGATAACGAAAAAAGTTTTCGAAATCAACAGAGAAGAATTGAAAAAAAACTATAAAAGCACTATGATAGAGGTAATCTTAATTAAAATATTTAATAAAGTATCTGGGAGGCAATCATGGCTGAAATGCGCTTCAACCCGCTGCTGGGCGACTGGGTGATGGTGGCGTCCAATCGGGCGAACCGGCCCCATATGCCGAAGGGCTATTGCCCGTTCTGTCCCGGCTCCGGCAAAGTTCCGGACAACTACGACGTGCTGATGTACCAAAACGATTTTCCCGTTCTTAGCCCGAATCCCCCGGTGCCCGATCCGGTGGCGACTTCGCTGTACAAGACGACGGAAGCTTACGGCAAATGCGAGGTTATCCTGTACTCCCCGGACCATCATAAGACGTTGCCGGAGCTGTCGGTGGACCACATCGGCAAGCTGATCGATCTCTGGACGGAACGGTTCGTCGAGATGGAGAAGGACCCGAAGAACAAGTACGTGATGATCTTCGAGAATCGCGGCGAGGAGTGCGGGGTGACGATGCCGCATCCGCATGGTCAAATCTACGCCTACTCGCATGTGCCGCTGAAGCTCCGCACAGAGCTCGACAACTGCAAGAAGCATCATGCCGAGCACGGCACTTGCTTGCTCTGCGACATGAACCGGGAGGAGCAGGCGTTCGAGCGGCGTGTGGTTGTTGAGAACGACCATTTCATCAGCTACGTGCCTTTTTTCACCGACTATCCTTACGGCGTGTTCATCGTGAGCAAGTCGCACAAGACCGCGCTGACGGATTTCACCCCAGAAGAAAAACGCAGTCTCGCTTCCATCCTCAAGGATACAACCGGCGCGATGGACCAGCTGTTCGACAAGCTGTTCCCTTACATGATGGTCATGCACCAACGCCCGGTGAACGGCGACAATGTGGAGGACTACTACCATTTCCACATCGAGTTTTATCCGCCACTACGAGAGAAGGACAAGATCAAGTGGTATGCCTCGTCCGAGATGGGGGCGTGGGCGGCGGCCAATACGGCGGCGGTCGAAGATACGGCACTGAAGCTGCGTGAAGCTTATCAGCGTTATCTAGAGAAGGAGGGACGGTTGTAGGATGAGTGGGGAGCAGCATATCCAAGGGCAAAATGAGGTCACACAAGGATTCGAACGGTTTTTCGGCAAATCGGATGGGGTTCGGGTTTTCTTCGCTCCGGGACGCGTCAATTTGATCGGGGAGCATACCGACTACAACGGGGGCTATGTGTTTCCTGCCGCGCTCACGTTCGGTACTTACGTCGCGGTCGCTCCGCGACAGGATGGGCAGTACCGGTTCCGGTCGCTGCAGTTCGAGGCCCAGGTCGATACGCCGGTAGATCAGGTGGAATACCGCAAGGAAGACGACTGGGCGAATTACCCGAAGGGCGTACTCGCCCAGCTGTTGGAGCTGCAGCGTACGTCCGGTGACGGGCAAGGCGCCTATACGGGCGCAGACCTCGTCTACTGGGGCAACGTGCCGAACGGCGCCGGCTTGTCTTCCTCGGCTTCGATCGAGCTGGCGACGGCATTGGCATTGTCAACGTTGGCCGGCTTGAAAGTTCCGATGCTGGAGCTTGTGAAGCTGTCCCAGCGAGCCGAGAACCGGTTCGTTGGCGTCAACTGCGGCATCATGGACCAATTCGCCGTAGGGATGGGCCGGCAAGGGCAAGCGATGATGCTGAAGTGCGATACGCTCGACTACAACTATGTGCCGCTCGATATAGACGGTTACAAGCTCATCATCACCAATACGAACAAGCGCCGCGGGCTGGCCGATTCCAAGTACAACGAGCGACGGTCGCAATGCGAGGCAGGGCTTGCCGGGATTCAAGAGCGACTTCCCGGATTGTCGAGTCTCGGCGAGCTGTCCGTACAGGAGTGGGAGCGCGTGAAGGATGCGATCACCGATCCCGTCGTGGCGAACCGGGTCGAGCATGTCGTCCGGGAGGACGACCGGGTGCTGCGGGCGAAAAGCAGCCTGGACGCAGGCGACTTGGCCACCTTCGGCGAGCTGATGAACCAGTCTCATGAATCGCTGCGCGATCTGTACGAAGTGACCGGCTTCGAGCTCGATACGCTCTATGCCGTAGCTCGCGAGGTTGACGGCTGTATCGGGACCCGGATGACGGGTGCCGGCTTCGGCGGCTGCAACGTCAGCCTTGTGCGCGAGGATGCGGTGGATGCGTTCCGGCAGACGGTGGGAGAGCGGTATACGGCCCGGACCGGACTTGTCCCTTCGTTTTATGTATGCGATATTGGTGATGGAGCGATAGAGATATAAGGAGGAATAGGGATGGCCATCTTGGTAACCGGAGGAGCCGGCTATATCGGCAGCCATACGGTGAAGGAACTGCTCGCGCAAGGGGAGCGGGTCGTAGTCATCGACAGTCTGGTGACAGGCCACAAGGAAGCGGTATCGGACGGCGTAGTCTTCGTGCAGGGAGATCTGCGCGATGCTGCGCTGCTGGACGATTTGTTCGCGATGCATGAGATCGAAGCGGTCATTCATTTCGCGGCTTCATCGCTTGTCGGGGTGAGTGTGCAGCAGCCGCTCGAGTATTACGACAACAATCTGATTGGCGCGCATGTGCTCGTCTCAGCGATGGTGCGCCATGGTGTGAATAAAATCGTGTTCTCTTCCACAGCCGCTACGTACGGGGAGCCGAAACGGGTCCCGATCGAGGAGAGCGATCCGACCGAGCCGACGAGCCCCTACGGTGAAACGAAGCTCGCTATGGAGCGGATGTTCCGCTGGTGCGAGCAGGCTTACGGGCTGAAGTCGATCTCGCTCCGGTATTTTAATGCAGCCGGCGCTTACCCGGATCATTCTATCGGGGAGGATCATAAGCCGGAAACGCACCTGATCCCTTTGATCCTGCAAGTACCGCTGGGTCAGCGGCAGCACATTACGATCTTCGGAGACGATTATCCGACAGAGGACGGCACTTGCGTGCGGGACTACATTCACGTCATGGATCTGGCGAACGCCCATTGGCTCGCGCTGAAACGGCTGCGGGAGACGGGCGAGAGCGGTGTCTACAACTTGGGCAACGGCACGGGCTTCTCCGTGAAGCAAGTCATCGATGTCGCACGCGAAGTGACCGGCCATCCGATCCCGGCGGTCGCCGCTCCACGCCGCGCGGGCGACCCGGCCGTACTCATCGCCTCCTCAGCCAAGGCGCAGCGGGAGCTGGACTGGCAGCCGAAGTATGCGGACCTGAAGACGATCATTCAGACAGCCTGGGATTGGCACGTTCGCAAGCCGCAAGGGTTCGAGTCTTAATTGAATTCAGAAATAGGGAATGTGCCGTACGGGATGCCGTGCGGCTTTTTTCCGTCCGGGGCGGGCTGCTCTATTGACGGCGTCGGGGGACCGTGGTACAGTAGGGGCGACATTTTGAAATATCGGATTTACGTTCGGCATTACAGAAAATATTCTTGCTACCTACAAGGAGGCAGCTGCATGATGAAAGCCTTGTACTACGACGGTCCCCGTCAGATGAACGTTCGGGAGACGGCGAAGCCGGTCCCCGGGGAAGAGGAGGTGCTGATCCGCGTCGTCTACTCCGGCATTTGCGGCTCGGAGCTAAGCGGCTATCTCGGGCACAACTCTCTGCGGAAGCCGCCGATGATCTTCGGCCATGAGTTTTCCGGTACGATCGAGCAGATCGGGGAGCGTGCAGGCCGTCTCTTCCCGCACCTGCAGCCGGGCGTCCGCGTGACCGCGAACCCGCTCGTCACGTGCGGGCATTGCAGTGCCTGCGAGCGGGGGCAGCAGCAGCGGTGCGTGAACCGCAAGCTGCTGAGCGCCGCGCTGCCGGGCAGCAACGCCGAGTATGTGACCGTACCGGCCCGCTCCGTCCATGTGCTGCCCGACCACGTCACGTTCGAGCAGGGCACCTATGTCGAGCCGCTCGCCTGCGGAGTCCGGGCGGCCGAGCTGGCCGAGGCGCAGCCCGGTCACCGCGTCCTCATCGTCGGCCTCGGGCCGATCGGCCTGTTCGCCCTGCAGGCGATGCAGGCGCACGGGGTGACGGCGGTCTATGCGGTCGACCGCAATCCGGAGCGGCTCGCGCTGGCGGCCGAGCTGGGGGCGGTGACCCTGAACCCGCTCGAGGTCGACGTGAAGCAGGAGCTGGAGCGTCTGACCGGGGGAGAGGGGGTAGACGTCGCCGTCGATGCCGTGGGCGCCGGCGCTACGCGCACGCAGTGCATCGAGTGCGTCGCCTACGGCGGACGGGTCATCTTCACCGGCCTGCATGAGGCGGACTCGACGCTGCCGGTAAACCACATCATCCGCAGCGAGATCGTCTGCGTCGGGGCGTTCGCCTATTCGGCGGCGAATTTCAAGTCTGCGCTGCAATGGATCGCCGACGGCCGCATCCGCATGGACGAGGCGTGGGTCGTCAAGGCGCCGTTCGAGGAGGCGGGGGCCTGGTACGAGCGGCTGATTTCGAACCCGGGGCCGGTCGCGAAAGTGCTGCTGCATCCGTGACTTCGTGTTCGCGGGGAAGGAAAGGATTGCAAGGGGGCGTCCCTCTATAGTATAATCGTTTTTGCACCGCTGAATCGTCGGGGTATGGCGCAGCCTGTCAGGACATAGGAAACCCCGGAGATTTCGGGATGTAGCGCAGCGGTAGCGTGCACGCTTGGGGTGCGTGAGGTCGCGGGTTCGATCCCCGCCATTCCGACTTACAAAGAAAGTGGAGCTGGCTTAGGCTGGCTCCACTTCTTTTATGACCCATTCATTTTCAGTTTTCTGAATGACGATTCGTTTGAACAACATTTGAATGATAAATTTCCGGTCCTCGTTCGGCATTGCCATCCAGTTATCTTCGAGTTTCCGAATCATGTCCACGACTTCATCAGGCGACCGCGTAACCGCAACTTCCTTCGGTTGCAACACATTCAAGTCATTTTGCAGTTTCGTCAACGACTGATTGATTTCCTCGACCTTCTTCTTGTAGTCCTCGCGTGTGATGATTTTATCCCCAAGCATGTCCAACAAATTACTCTTCCGGTTGTCCAACTTCACTATTTCCCGTTCGATTCGCTTCCGTTCTTTCTCGGCTTGCTTCACCACGTCTTCACTGATCGCAGGTGTATAGGGTTCGGGTTCAATCGTCACCCTGGAGAAAAACTCAAAGAACAACTTAGCGAACTTGATTTCCGCTATGTCCGGCTCATGGCACAGGCCCGCCTTCTTATTCGAGCAGCGGTAATTGCAATACCCATACTTGTCCACCGGCTTACGCGTGTAGGAGGCCGTATAGGAAGCGCCACAGGCCCCACATTTGATGATGGAAGAGAAGGGGTAGTGGTAACTACTACGGGACATTTCGAGCGATCCACGGCGTTTTAGCTGCGTCTGGGCGAGGGTGAACAATTCAGCGTCTATGATGGCTTCATGATCGCCTTGGGTCACAATGGGCGTCCCGTTCTTCGGCGTCCACTCATTCATCCCTGTGTATGTGATGTTCTTGAGTATTCCTTTGATCGTGGAAGCGTTCCATTGCGTCTTCTTCGCCGGTACTCCTGATTCATTCAAGTGGGCGGCGATTTTCCCGTATCCCCAGCCCTTATACACATAATGTTGATAAATATCACGGACAACATCCGCCTCTTGTGGGTTGACCACCAACCGACCGCCCGTCACATCGTATCCATATATGGCTCCCAGGTTCACACGTTTGCCCGTAGAGGCTTTACGGGTCAATGCCATACTTACCCGTTCCCCGATGCGTTCGCGCTCCCTTTGGGCCATCATGAGCCGCATGGTGAACATCATCATGCCATCATACGACGATGTGTCTATATCCTCGGTCACAGATGCGAACTTGATGCCGTATTTGTTGAACAGTGTCTTAACCATCGTCAGACCGTCGATGATATCGCGGGTTAACCGGTCCGTGTGCCAAACCACGATCATGTCAAAGGATCGATTCGGGATCTCGGACAGCATTCGTTGCAGAGCCGGTCGTTTCATGTCCTTGGCTGAATAGCCATCGTCCATAAACGTCTCTATATACTGATAGCCGTTTTGCTTGATGTATCGAAGACATTCCTCTTCTTGCTTCTCTAAGGAGTATCCATCAACTTGATCGTCAGTGGATACCCGGATGTAGGCGACAGCTCTCATAGTTCCTCCTCTATGGAATGGCTCTAGTTTGATCAAAATCATCTATGTGTAATTCCAATTGTCCATGCTTTGGGTGGAGTTGTCCATAAAGTTAGGAGTTTGTTCCTAAATAAAAACCTTACAAACCTTGTTATAATTAAATTGTCTGATAATTTACAAATTACATATTTACCCGATACTCGGCAACATGAAACAGGTCGATACAAAATGCATCAATTTGGACGGTGATTCGACAAGATTTCTCTTTTCCAAAATTTAAAAGAGTGGTAAACTGCCTATACAAGTTAGAGACAAGTGTACCCTTCCGGCATCATGGTGAATGGAAAACTATGAAGGGGTATTTACTGTCTTTAAAATAACCTCTGGGTTATATTCGGGCCGGGGAGAGTATTTCTACTCGCCTTCTTCGTCCTCGTCAACCCATTCCCAGATAACAAGATCGTTCACTTCACAACCAATAAAGTGAGCTACATTTCTTGCAAATTCAAGAGAAAGCGGTTTCTTGTTCCTTGCAATCTGGGAAATGTATGATTGTGATACCTTCATATGTCGGGCTAGGTCTTCTTGTGTTAGGCCACGTTCCTTTAGACGAGGGTTTAGAAGGACTCTCCCGACTCGGAAGGCCATTTTTTACCCCTCAACAAAAATTTTTTAATCAAAATGCGAACATACATTCTCTCAAGTTCGCATTTCTGATAATATTAAATCCACAGGATGATTATGGGGGAATGCAGCGATGACAAAATCGATTCATTTTGAAGCGATACTCAGACTTATGGAAGACTTGTCCTCTGACAAACAAAGAGTGCTACTTGAGCAAATTAAAACCCTGAATGATGTTGATTTCTCTGAGATTATCGAATCATTAGAGAACCTACTCAGATAGTGCTTTAATCATTTCATCAATGATTTTTCTCTTATCTTGCGGCAAGCGAGTGTATGCCTCTAACACAGCGTTCTTCGCTTGATCATTGGTGAATTTTCCTAATAAATAATTGACGTCAACTCCGTAAAACTCTGCTATCTTCTCAGCAGTTTCGAAGTCTGGCTCTCTGTTGCCGTTTTCGTAATTCGAATAAGTGCTTCGTATCATTTTTAATCTTTTCGCTGCTTCTTCTTGGGTCAAACCCTTCCCTTTCCGTAGACTCTTTATGCGGTCGCCGATCACTTTTGAGCCTCCTTTTTTTTGCTTCATTAAGATATTATAACGCTTCAAATCGAAACGTTTCAATTTTGATTCGTTAAGAATAAAAACCCCTTGACAGATTCGTTATGAATCATTATTATAGGCTTATAACATGATTCGATACGAATCAAGGAGGTGAATACCTAATGTCTCAATACTTGATGCCTCGGACTTGGCTTATTGAAATTCGGGGGAAGCTCACTCAGGAGCAGGTTGCTAAGTTGGCCGGTATTAGTCGGAGTGCTTATTCTAACATCGAAAACGGTAGAGGATTAAGCGTTAAGTTGGCTAAAAAGATCGCAGCAGCGCTACATTTCGACTGGAATCTTTTTTTTGAAGAAAAACGATTCGTTTCGAATCAAAAGAACAAAACAGCATCTTAAAGGAGATGTGAAACGATGAACATCAAACTTTCCGCCTCAACCCTGTCCCAGAACCATAAGCACCTTAGTGATATCCTAAACCGCCTCGATCAATCCAAGCAAAACAAAGCTTCAAACGCTAAAGATGCATAACGGCACTATCATAGCATGACCCTTAGTCATATTTAAACAACAATCTACGGCCGCCGCTATCGCTGAGCGGATTCGGTCGAAATCGAAGCAAGATCAAACCTAAGGAGAAGTGAACATGGAAAAATACTTTATCGTTACAGAGCACTCGCCGCTCCATCAACATTGGTTTGCGTATAAAGAAAATTCGAAGCTGGTCAGAGATTTTGTAAAAAAGTTTACGAGTGAAAACGGCATTGAATCCGATGAGTATTATGCCGCAGATGACGCGCTCTACATCGTGCCGAGTGGAAATGACGCTGAGAATTTCAAAAACATACTTGGCGCGCAGCACGACAACGGATTAAGGAAGATCAAATCCACTTCGAAGATCGGTAAGACGTGGGTTAAGTCACTGAAAGAATCCGGGTTAGAGGTGAAGCGAAAGCCAATGGTCATTATGTACTGCAAGGTGATGGGCGGCCGATACAGGAGCAGACTATTCGACCAAAACCGAATCCTCTACTGTTCGATTGACCCTGCTCCCGAGGTAACACCTACCGGATTCGTGGAAATGAAAGCAAGCGAGTTTTTCAAAATCATTGAGGATTCGGAGAGCGTTCCGGCATAACTCATTGGAGGAAGCGAAATGAAAGACGAGCGAAAAAGAGTCATCGTAAGGGTGTTACGGCCTGTTGGGTATCATGACGATCACAATCCAGGCGAAATCATCGAGATATACGAAGATCATCTTCAAGGTATGCTCGATCAGGGTTATGTCGAAATTGTTTTGCCGAAGGCCACCGAGACGAACGAATCCGCTTAGTCCGCAGGACGGAGGCCGCCAATGAATCCCCTACTCCAAAGAATAACCCTCCTAGAACATCAACTAACAACCCAAGAACAATATGTACAATACCTGATCAACCAAATAAATGAGCTGGAGGATGAAAACGATGCTTTACGAAGACGATCACCTCACGAAAGAGGAACGGGAAACGGTACAGATGATCTGGGCCGAGAAGCGGTTCGAATACCAAAAGCCTGTATACCGGCCCGATGAAATGGATCGGCTCCGCAAACTGTGGAATGAGAAGGTGGAAGGCCGATGAACCTGAACGAGATCAAAGAAGCGCTGAGCAAGGCAACGCCGGGAACGTGGAAAGGGAAGCATGCGATCAAACCATACATTACCGTTTTCACTGGAGTCGCGGACGAAGTAATCGCTACTGTCGAAATGCGAAACAACTTACAACTGCTTTCCAACGCTCCTGAATGGTTAGCCTCCCTAGTATCTCAGCTAGAGACAGCGAAGGACGTCGAGCACGAATTAATCAAAATGTGCGACGACTACAAAAGGCAGCTAGAGGAAGCACAAAAGACACTGGAATGGTACGCGGCTGATTATAACTGGGATGGAATCTTACATGGGACGAGTGAAATCCATGTCGATGGTGGAGATCGCGCCCGGGAGACATTGAAGCGGCTGAGAGGAGAAAACCAATGACCATGAACGCGGCAAGAAACGTAATCGAGAAGTTGCACGACATCCTGCACAAGAATCACAGCGGCCTTAGCACGCTGATGGAGTTGCAGGAATTGGCACACAAGACACGCGAGGCGCTGGATGAGATCGACGAGGTTGAACTTGAGGTGGAACGCCTCCAGGCGTTGGAAGGCTATGAGAGGAGGAAAGCAGGATGATCACTGTTAACCGTACTGGAAAGTACATCTCAGAAATACTCTACAACCGCAATAAGGACGCAAAGGTACTGAACGTGGAAGTGAAGATGGATGGAATCGGACTAACCCATGAAATCTCGGTACCGGAAGCTAAGGCGCTGGCAAAAGAATTGATGGAGTGGGTACACGAATTTGAGGGTGACGAGGAGGAAACAGCATGAGAACCATCCAGTTCGACAACGAAACCTTTTGGCAAGTCACGGACACATCGGCCATACGCCCCCATAACGCCGATCGGGTGAAGGTGCTGAAATTTGCGGAGGACGGCAGCGTCACGTGTAAGTCGCACACGGTAAAGCCCTCGTTCAAAAGCACCGTAGACCTCGTGTTCGCCCAAAGGGGTATCGTATGATCACCAACCCCAACTATCGCCGGGACTGGACACAAGAGGCCGTAGACGCCTATCACGCGAGAGTGCGGGAGTTGAAGGAACAACACATCGCGCAGAAAGGGAGAATGCAACGTGACACTACTCGACCTAGCCAAGTTGCACCGATCAAACAAACGCCAAGTCATGATCCTGCTGAAAAATAGAAAAAAGCTACTGTTTGCACCAGTAGCCGGTTGAACCCTCTCGAATGGATTCACCTGAAATTATATCACAAAAACGGATGTGAAGAATATGCAAACGAAAATTCGCATCGCGATCGCACATAAGCAATATAGCGGCTCCTACATCAATCGTGGGGCGTCTGGGCTAACGACAGACCTGGACGCAGCCATAACCTTTAAAGACATTGGCGAGGCCTCAGAATGGCTCCTGAACGCCTACTACGCGCCCGTAGATAAAGAGTGTTACAAGTACGCTCGAATCGAAGTGACCAAAAGAGAATTGGAGGATGAAGACAATGCAAATTCGTAAAGCGGAACGTAAGAAAGCAAAATTGCGCTTGGGTATCAGCGCTCCTAGTGGGGCCGGGAAGACGTACAGCAGTCTTAACATCGCGTATGGCATCACAGGGGATTGGAGCAAGGTCGGGATGATCGACACGGAAAACGGTAGCGGAGACTTGTACGCGCACCTGGGGGATTACAGCGTGATCCCGATCGAAGCACCGTTTACTCCGGATAAGTACATTCAAGCCATTAAGCTGTTCGAGGACAACGGATTCGACGTGATCATCATAGACTCGCTCTCTCACGCTTGGGCGGGTGAGGGTGGAATCCTCGACATTCAATCGGCGGCAGCGGCAGCATCTAGAAGCGGTAATAGCTACACTGCATGGCGCGAGGTGACACCAAAGCACAATGCGCTCGTCAACACAATCCTGCAAAGCAAATGCCACATTATCTGCACGATGCGCGCCAAGACCGAATATGTGCAGGAGAAGAACGACAATGGCAAAACGGAAATTCGCAAAGTCGGGTTGGCTCCAATTCAACGTGACGGCATGGAATATGAATTCACTGTCATGCTGGACGTTGCACTGAATCATTCTGCATCGGCCTCTAAAGACCGCACAGGGTTGTTTGACGGGCAATATTTCAAGCCGGGTATGGATACCGGAAAGAAACTCCTGGAATGGCTAGAAACAGGCGCTGAGGTCGTCAAGAGCGATACCTTGCAGGTGATCAAGGAGAAATGGGAGCAACTTGGATTTAAGGAAGCATCGATGGATGCGCAGCTCATGAAAACCTACGGATCCAACCAGCGCAATCTGACAGAAACAAGCGCACAGGACTTTATCGCAAAGTTGGACGGCCTTCTGCAGACGAAATTGGCTGAGTCTCAACAATCCGCAACAAATGAGGAGGAACAATCCGCATGAATCGTACCATTGTTACCGGCCGTTGGACGTTCTGAGGTGTCCTATGAATCTATCACTAGAGTTCCACCCCTACCCCAAAGAGAAGCAACTCGCCAAGACGCGTATAAGGCTGTCTCAGCGACAATTAGGTGAAATTACGGCTAAGGTGCGGAAAGAGGTTCGGACGCGATCCCGGGGCATCTGTGAAGTCCAGAAGCGATGTTCCGGGGCCTCGGCCCAACAGATGGCGCATATCACCTCTCGGAAGCGCCTGAATCATCGAACAACGGCGGCGGATCTGCTGGACTCCTGCATCGCTTGCCATCATTACCTTGATCAAACGCCGGAAGGTATCCGGTATAAGAGACTATTGGAAGCCCAAGCCGAATAATACGATTCTATTCTCTTAGCCCCTAGAACCCCTACGGCCCCCGGACTGGCGTCCTGAGCGGATTCGGTCGATCGAGGGCCTTCGGCAAGATCAAAATCAAAGGCGGGTGGACATGAGTCTTACTGAACTATTTATCGGTTTTATGGTCACAACCAAATTAATGTTCTGGCACATCGTAATAAAGCGAATGCTTCGTTTAATCGAATCAAAAATGAATAGGTGAGAACATGAGCCAAATAGCCAAATTGGAAGAAGAACTGTCTGCAATTCTATCGGAGATACTGGAACTTGAGGCGAACGTAAGGAAATTACAACAAGATAGAATACGCGTCGAACAGATGTTAGAAGAACTACTCAACGAAACAAAATGAATAAAACGTTACTTAGCAGGCCGACAGGCCATCAATCGACTGAATATGCTCAGCGAAGCGGAGGCCGATCCCATTGACCATAATAGAAAGACTATATTGGTTCCCTAAAGCTATGAGTCTCTGGATACAAACCAAAAGGGTTCAAGAAAGGCGGTGACAACGTGGCAAAGGATTGGGAATGGTACAGAAGAGAGTTTATCACTTATCACATGGACTACGTGTACGGAGTATTAAAAACAATAGAGAACTGTTCACCAATTGAAAAGATCGCAGTTTTACAATGCATCCAATTCAGAGATTCAATGGGTGCAACAGATATGAGAGTTTTAATACAGGAAGAAGTTGGTCCTTACCATGCTGACATTACCGTAATACAGGACTCCATAAATTTTAAAGTTGCAATCGAATGTGACGGCCATGAATTCCACGAAAAAACAAAAGAACAAGCAGCGAAAGACAAAAAGAGAGACCGAGAATTCCAAAAGCTTGGATATGTGATTTTACGTTATACAGGTTCGGAGATTGTTAATACCCCGGAGATCATCCTACGCGATTTGAAAAACCTGGCAGCTTCTCACAATAAGGTGGTGTGATGGATGGCTAACGTCCAGCCAGAACACGGTTACACGAAAATTGCTGACGAAATCCTGGAACAGATGGCCCGGATTAAACTAAGCCCGACTCAATACCGGATACTGTTCGTAGTTTGGAGATATACATACGGGTTCAATCGAAAACAACATGAACTATCTCTGAGCTTTATCCAACAGGCCACAGAACTGGATATTCGCAATATTCGACGGGAACTGAAGGATCTGGAGGAACGCAAGATCATATTCCAAAAGGTGTCCGGTGGACAGGCCCGGGTGATCCAATTCAACAAGGATTATGAACAATGGGTGGGCGAAACTGCCCATGGGCGAAATCACCCAAGGGCGATAATGCCCAAGGGCGATAACACCCAAGGAACTATGGGCGAAACCGCCCATGGTGGTATGGGCGAAACCGCCCAAGAAGAAATACATTCTTTACAAACAACCTTAAATACAGAAGAAGAAGAGGCCAGTCTACCCGATTCGGAAATTATGAAGCGGTCTTATGAGATTGAAAAGCATTATTGCAAACATCGCGGAATTATGGATGCATCCTCAAGCGATTTTCACGAGATCAAGATTCTAGTTGCCGCCAAGATTCCAGTCGAATTTATTAAAGCCTCTATTGATCGATCATTTAAGGAATTTCAACCGAAGTACGAGCGCGATGAAATCCGAACTTTCTCCTACTGCTCTGTCGCTGCATACGAACGGTGGGCCAAACATTTAGAAAAGGTCAAACCATTTCCGAAAGGTGGACAAGCCGATGTGGAAAAGCATAAAGGATTCGCTAACGCAAGCGGATCTGGACTTAATGCGAGAGAAAGCGCAAAAGTACCGGGAGAGTCAAAAATCTACCCTGGTCGATGGGACGACACCTCAATACAAATGTAACGAATGCCGGGACGAGGACGGATACTTCGTAAAACGGCCGGTCAAACAAACGGTTAAGGGTGAACTGGTCGAAGTGATGATGGATCATTGGCACATCTGCGACTGTGTAGCGAAACGGAAGAATCAGGAGCAGACCGATGCTTTGTTCCAATCGAGCAAAATTACCTGGGCTTTTCAGAAACGTACATTCGATAGCTTCGACCTTTCATATCTCGCCGATCCGGTACGAGCTGCCTACCGGAAAGCAAGGACGTACCATTCCCGGTTTGCCGACATCCGAACGACTCCGAATAACGGCATATGTCTACTCGGAAAACCGGGAAGTGGAAAGACTCATCTGCTCACGGCAATCTCGAATGCGCTCTTGTCGGAAGGTGTTGAGGTGTTATATGCCCCGTTCGTCCAGTGCATCGAGGAAATGAAGAACGACATGCACAAGGAGGAGATCAACAAGGCGAGGATCGAGAAGATGCAGAAGGTCGAAGTTTTGTTTATAGACGATCTATTCAAGCCGCCAAACACTCCATCCGCTTACGAAATCAGAAAAATGTACGAGGTCATCAACTATCGGTACATGGAGCAAATGCCAATCATGATTTCGTCCGAACGTAAAATCAGCGAGTTAGTTGACATTGACGAAGCGTTGGGAAGCCGGATCAACGAAATGTGCCGAGACTTCCGGGTCGAACTGGACGGTGGCCGGGAGCTGAACTACCGGATGCGGGAGGGCGCATGAACGACGATATCGACTATGACCAACTGATTGCCGAGATCCGGGCCGAGAACGCGCGGATGATAGCCGAGTGGCAGCAGGAGGCTTTAGAGCAGTTTAAAAATAAATTTGGGCCAAAGTGTGCGAAGTGGAATCGTCCAGCGATTAACACTATAACAACACTTTAGGAGGAATGAACGGATGGCCTTTATACCTTACAGCAGTGATTCCAAGATTGAAGAGCCAATGATCACAGTGGATAAAATGGGGCGGCTTTGCTTGAATGCCGCCCTCCGGCGAATGTTGGACTGCGTGAACAAGGAAATAGAGCTATACGTGTTCTTTGACGCAGAAGCCCGACGGATCGGAATCGCGAGGAATTACGCGCAAGGCAACCTAGCCCGCGTAAAGCCGTTCAAATTCGACCAACACCGAGGGTACGCAATGGCCCAGAATTTCCTTGAACATCACGACATTCTGTACAAAGATGGGGCGGTTCGGTACGAGTTTGACAAGATGGTGGGCGATGTGATGGCCTTTAACGCAGCTCGCAACGGCGTCAGGACGATAACCACGTTTCGTGGAGAGAAGAACGGGAATCTCGAACGGTTGCCAAGCGAACAAGCTAAGTAATTGGAGGTAGGTGGCATTGCTCACCAAATACGAAAAGTTCGAACTAGAACAAACCGCAGAAGGCTACAGGCCCCTAGTCAAAGCCAAAGTGGAATATATCACGCAAGACATGATCTCCAATCTCAAAGCGTTGGGGGTCACCAATAAGGCGATTGCGGCCTATATGCCCGAGTTTTTCGCCGGGATCGCCAATGAGTTGGTAGCCGAGCAGCCGAGACGCTATAAGCGGTCGGGAGCATGATTAAATAATCGGAGGTAAGGATAATGGGACTCTACGATGACCATGTAAGTTACGCGAAGAAAACACGAATACCGGTCTCGCTCGCAAAGGTATGGTGTGCCAATCAGTTGGAATTGCAGGAAGAGATGGATGCTGCAAGGGTTTGCCCGAAATGCGGTAAACCCACCTTAGTGCTAGAGTCTGGGAGCTACGAAGAAGGTACACAGGATTATGTGTATTGTGCAAATGACGAGATCCAGGCAGTCGATGTAGACGGGGAAGAGTACTTCGAGGAATGCGATTATACGGCTGACCCCGAAAAGAAGCACGAACCCTTATCTACTTGGTATGACTTTGATGTTATATGGGCGTTCAGTTGTGGACTGATTGATCGTAAAAACGAGTTTTACAATTTGAGAGACTGGCTAGACTTCGTTCGCAAAGAAGTGGCAAAGATCACGCCTAAAGTATCGGCATAGGCCGAATGGCCATCGAGTCGTCCGAAATACTAAATCCCGAAGGGATGGAGGCCGAATCCAATGAAACCCTACCGATTCCGCAAAAGAGACATCAAAGTATACGACCGTAACCCAGATATTGACCAAAGCGTCCGCGACATGCGGCGGGTGTGGAACCATCTAACGGAGCGACAATTCATCCAGGAATACCATCTTCGGTACGGGGTACCGATCGGCAAGATCAAAACATGTCTGAAAGGCGGTGAAGGGGCATGAAAGCGAAGGAACAATGGTACGTACCCTATGACCGATACGAACTAACCATCAACGGCCGCACTTATACCTCCGAATTCACCTACTTAGACATCAAACCCATCAGCGAAACATTCAAAAACGTGGAATGGAGGTTGATCCGATGAGATTCCAGGCTTATTACAAGGGCAAGAAGCTGGGCAATCCGAGGACGGAGAAAGAGAAAAAGCGAGTTGAACACCTGTACGACAACATCACCTGGGTAGAGGTACCGGATGAGGAGGAGACCAAGTGAGCAATTACATCGAAATCGCCCCCAGAGGCGCGGTACGAATGACGCAAAAGGGCAAGTTCATGGACAAGAGCGCAATGGCCTATTTGAGCTACAAGAACGAAATCGGATACAAGCTAAGGGAAATGTATCCCGAGCCTATGAAAACGCCTGTAGCGGTCAATATGACCTTCTGGATGCCCATTCCATCGAGTGGGTCCAAACGCCAGCAGTTCGAGATGAACGGACGCCCGCACCAAAAAAGGCCGGACATCGACAATCTGATCAAAGGCTTTTTCGACGCCGCGAACAAGATCGTATGGCAGGATGACAATTTGGTGGTCAAATGCACGGCCCAGAAACGCTATGCCGAGCAGCCGGGGATTGAATTTGAGATCGAGGAGGTAGCCGGATGAATATCGTAGCGTACCACCAGTACGGCAACGGACATATAGCTGTGGATGCACAGAATCGATTTGTAGGCATCGTTAAGGATGTACCATGTCAAACTATTCCTAAGCGTAAAAACGCGCCTAAGAGCCTTGTAGAGCGTCAGAGAAAGGTGGTGTGAATATGCGCATTCAACCAACGTCAAAAGTACTGTACCTGGGTGATCGTAAGCGGCCGAAACCGAGCGTTAAGGAGGTGAAGAAACGACCATTTCGACCACCTGATAACATCGCTTAAACCCGCGTCATTACTGGATTTTCACTAGTCGGAATAGCCAAAATATGCTATAATAAGATTGAACATTCACGCGATTCGGAAGATTGAAAAAACTATATTTTTGGAGGGTGAACATGGAAGAGTTGTTGATGGATATCGTGCGGTTGGAAGAGACGGAACGGGAACTCGCGGCGAAGTTGGAGCGCATGGATCAGATTGAACCGGAGTACCGGCGCATCGAGGATGAGTTGAACGTGGTGCGGAACCGGTTGAGTGAGAAGAACCTCGAACTGGAGTCGCTGAAGAAAGCGGAGGAAGAGAAGGCACACCGTGAACAGAAGCAAATCCAGCAATTGGATGGACTGCAGGAATACATACTCGGCCTGCAACTCTTCGAGTCGATCCAGCCACAGCCATTCGAGGGTGAGCGCATTCATGAGTACGAGGGGCGAAAGCAGGAGTTCAATCAAATCCTAGTCGAAGTCGCACGGGAGTTGCTCCAAACACAACACAACGAACATAACGAAGCGATGGCGGCGAAAGACGAAAAGATTCGTTTGATGACCAAGCAGGGGCTAGAGACGGAAAACCAACTAGCAGAGGCAAAAAGGACAATCGAGGAACAAGCAGCCAAGGAAGAACAATGGGCGCAGGACGAAGAAATGCTTGAGGAAAGAATCAGGGAACTTGAACTTGTTCAGAACCAGACACAAACTCTGTTGAACATGGCGAACGATCGAATTGCCGAATTGACAACCAAGCTGGAAGCCGCTGAGAAGGCACAAAAGCCGGCCGAATACACCGCACCTAGCCAACCATTGCAAGAACGTGTTGCCAGCTTGCGAAACAAGACAGCCGACGAACTTTTGGCTCGGTTCAACGCACGACAAACACCGGAAAATCAGATCACCCCACCACCTCTTGAAACGGTGACTCCCTTTCGTGGCGAAGATGAAGTTGCTGCTACCGAGCCTCAAGACAATCCAATTCCTGCTGCCGAAGCGCCTGCGTTGAGCCAGTTTCCCGACGAGACAAACGTGGGAATGGCTGATCAAACACCAGGCGTTCAAGCTGAAGTATCGCGAGCGGAATTCGAAGAGGCGATTAAGCGAATAGAAGTGTTGGAGAAGCACTTGTTCGGTGAGGAGGCGGCGTAAATGTTTGCACTCTCGTTTGGTCGATGGGATCATGCGGCCGGCCGTTGGTTCGTAAGAGAACGGGTGTACATGAACGGATACCGTTGGACGCCATTTGTCAAAGTAAAATACAGGTGGGGAGCCTAGCGCGCTCCCTCTCCCCAAACAAAAACTGAATAAAATCCTGATACGGCTCGCGCTGATTCGGTCGAATCGAAGAAAGGACAAAACCATGAAACCCGAACAAATTGACAATGAAGTGTGCAAATACATGATGGCGCTTGAAAGCATGGAATCGGACGGCATCATAACCAGAGACGAGCGTATGAAGCTGAAAACGAAAGTCAAGGCGTGGGCTTATGACAAGTTGCAGAGGTTTGATAACTTGCCGAAGGCCACCGGAACGACCGAATAAGCTTAACGAAGTGGAGGCCGAAGGTGGTCTCCCCAATATCCTATAGGCGGTGTACAAGGTGAAAGTTCTGCACTCATGTGATCGAAACATACCAGGGCTCGACCTTGAAATATACACATGGGGCAAAGGTTCTGATCGAACGTGGTATATTCAAGGGCACATTTGCTTCTACTGCCCGTATTGCGGGGTTGAACTGAAAAGCATCGCCCCGACCGAATCCGCTCAATGAAGCGAAGCGTAATGGGGGCCGAATAAGTGTTTGAAACTATCTTTTACGGCCTTTTAATCCTAAGTTTAGCGATGGTGATTAAATCGAGATTACGGAGGTGAAGACAATGAACCGGGAACAAATCATAGAATGCCTAAAGTTCTATAAGGCGTTCAAATCGGCTGTCATGGCCTATGAGCGAGTGAACCTCTACCAAAGCGCACATAACCCATTCCACGCTGCGGGATGCCGCGTAACCTTGTACAGTGACATGCCGATGGGTACTGGATCGGGATCGAGAGCGCCGACGCTGACCGGCGAATGGACGCATCAAGACACGATAGAGTACGAGTCCTTGCGAAGCACGGTACAATGGCTGGATATCGCGCTAGACTCGCTCACCGCCGACGAGAGGCACGTGATCACGCTCAAGTGGATGGAAGGACTGACGATGCAGCAAATCAGTCAACGGACCCCACACAGCGAGCGTACCGTGAAGACGATCCATGGCCGAAGCCTCGACAAGATGCACATCGTGCTAAGGTTCGTTGACCATCCGAAGCAAGCGGCACCTGTAGCGTAATTGCACTTTATTTGCACCCTATTTGCACTATATGTAGTGTATAGTTGTACCATGGGGACAGGTGATGAACGGGCAGACGATCCCTCGCGCGGTCAACGTTCACACCGTCTCTAAAATAGGTGACCAGTGCCACCAGCACATCACATAGCCCACCCCAGGGCCACAGGGACACTCTCCGCGCGAGGGTGTCTCTTTGCTTAGTCCCAATACCATTGCAAACCTTTACTCCCTATGGGAAAATAGTCCTGGGAGGTGGCGGAATGCCAAATAATGGGTTCAGGGATTTGGAAAGGCACCTTAAGAAAATAGCGAAGGACATCGAAAAACAATCGGAGGAAGAAGTACCTGTTCAGGCGTTGTTGAACGAAGCTTTTATGGAACAATACACCGAATTCAACTCATTCGACGCTTTCCTAGAAGCATTGCCGGACGGATCGTTCGAGGACATGTTGGCTAACCAACGAGACATGGTTGATACATTCGTAAACGAAAAAACTAACTTCGAGTCGTGGGATGCTATGCTCTATAAAGCTGGCGAGATCTACATGGCGAAAAAGTTGAAAAAGTTATTCTAAGCACCTTCGGGTGCTTTTTGTTTTGCTTCAAATCGACTGAATATGCTCAGGGCTTCAGCCCGGAGGCCGTAGTGGATAACCTCTATGATGTGGTATCCCTATTTGCGATTCTAGCTTTACTGTGGTTTCAGTACGCAATGTATGTGCTATATGACGTGTTACGCGATGACGAGGATACAGACTGAAGGCGCTGCGGCGCGGAGGTGGTCCAACCTATCTGCAACACAAAGGCAAATGGCCGAGAGAGGAGATGAGAGGGAATGGCTACAGGAGTCAGCATGGATGACAGCACCAAAGAGCGCATAAAGGCCCTGTTAGCCACGGGCATGGCAAAGAATGCAGTAGCAAAGGAAGTGGGCGTATCATGGGCAAGTGTAGACAAGGTTAGCAAGGAACAACCTGACAACCTTGAGAATTTGCGAGAACAGAAAAGAATGCAGTTCATCGATCGTTTATGGAACAGCATGGATAAGGCTTTGGGGCTTGCCGATAAACGGATTGAGCTGGCCTTAGATGCTAATCGTAAATTAGACGAACTGTCCGACATGGTCGGTGATTCCGATTTGGACCCGAAGAAAGCAATTGAACTGCAACAAGCACTAGCCAACATCAGTGCGGTGCCATTGGGACAGATATCGACGTTTATCGGGACCATCTACGACAAGCACGCCTTAATGACGGGCGGCAAAACTGGTCAATTCGGTGTTAGTGGCGGGCTCGATAACACAAACACGGACCTCACCAACATGAGCCCAGACGAACGGAGGGCGAGGATCGATGAGCTTAACCGCCGCCGAGGAAATGGAGCTCCTAGCGCTGCTGGAGGCTGAAGAGAAGTATCAAGCGGCGCAGAACTATTATGCGTATGTGCGATACACCCACGCGACAATGTACGGCTATACACATCACGGCGAATATATCGCCAATGAGTTGGACCATGCAATCAAGCAGCGCAAACGAATGCTCGACGGTGAGATCCCGATTCGGACGCAATACATTCTGCTGTCCGTACCACCACAGCATGGGAAATCGATGCACGTGACCGAGACATTGCCGAGCTATTTCCTCGGACACTTCCCGGATGAAGGCGTAATCGAGATCAGCTATAACAGCGACTTTGCCGAGAAGTTCGGCGGTCGTAACAAAGACAAGGTAATCCTCCACGGCAAAGAGTTATTTGGCATTGAGGTAGCGAAAGACAGTCAATCCAAGGGTGAATGGTCCATCGTCAAGGATGGCCGTAAGACACGCGGCGGCATGATGTCACGCGGTGTTATGTCCGGCGTAACCGGTTCATCCTGGGGCGATTTGATTATCATAGATGACCCGATCAAGAACCGCGAGGAAGCGAACAGCGAGACGTATCGGGAGAAGTTGTGGCAAGAATGGCAAGACTCCATCTCAACACGTATTCATCCAGGCGCGATTGTGATTCTGATTAACACGCGATGGCATGAGGATGATTTGTGGGGGCGGCTGCTCGATCCGATGTACGGCAAACCGCTGCCATGGAAGGTGATCAACCTCCCACTGGAATGCGACGAGATGCACATGGAGCAAGAGGGCAACCCGTTGCAACGCGAACTAGGCGAACCGCTATGGCCGGAACGATATGGCCGTGACTTCGTGGAGGAGCGCAAGGCGTACCCGTCGAGCTTCAACGCATTGTATCAAGGCCGTCCAACGAGCCAAGAGGGGAACATGCTGAAGCGTGAGTGGTGGCAGTATTACGATACCTTGCCGCACATCGCAAGCCAGCTGATCAGCATAGACGCCGCATTCAAGGATGAGGATGACAGCGATTATGTAGTCATTCAAGTGTGGGGGAAGAGTCGGGCGAACATGTACCTCATCGACCAGGTACGGGCACGCATGAACTTCCCCGCAACCATTCAAAGCATCCGCAACATGGCCGCTAAGCACCCGGATGCCGGTTGGAAACTGGTTGAGGATAAGGCGAACGGTTCCGCGATCATCTCCACGCTGCACAATGAGATTGGCGGGATCATCCCGATTAATCCCGAGGGCGGTAAAGTGGCCCGGGTGAATGCGGTATCGGCCTACATCGAATCGGGTAACGTGTTCCTACCGCGCCACAAGGAATGGGTGCATGATTTTGTGGAGGAAGCTGCGAGTTTCCCGAAGGGCAAGAATGACGACCAGGTTGACGCGATGAGCCAAGCGCTGCATCGCTTTATTTATTTTAGCGGCGACTTCCCGGAGAGAGAAAAAGCGCCGACTCCATTCCCGTTCCGAACCGAGGAACCGAATCAAGGAGCGTTTATGCAATGGTGAACGAGATTCACGCGATCGGCAAGCTGTTGGAGTTGCCGGATCTTGAACAAGAAACAAAGCAGCAGATCAATGCCACGATTCGCCTGTTGCTGAGTAAGTACACTAATCAGCCTGAGCAGTTGAATTCAGCGCAGATTGACGCGTTCAGGACGATACAGAATGCCGAACAGGTCGCCAAAGAGTTGTTGGGCGCTAACACCCTTAACGAATGGGTAAACGGACCTGAGAAGACGTGAGAGGAGGTGAAGCGATGCAAGCCGTAACCGGTGAAGCACAAGAGGTACAGAAGAAGTACGAGGCCGGGTTGAATTACAAACGCCGGATGCGGTTCCTGGACAAATGGCCGGAGTATGAGCGATTCAAGGCTGGGGATCAATGGCCGACCGCCACGGAGAAAACGAAGGCGCTGCCGCGACCGGTGTTCAATATCATCGAACTGATTGAAGCGCATAAGGTATCCACGGTCATGGCCGAACAAGTCAAGATGGTATTTAGCACCGACGACCCGAACAATGAAGACGCCTCCGACCTGTTCACCCGATACGCGGAAACGACGTGGGAACGTCTCAAGCAAGACGACATGAACGAGGAAATGCTCGATGACGGCTCGAACCGGGGAACCGGACTGGTGCATTACTATTGGGACGCAGAGAAAAACGAGATGTGCGGGGAACTCATTGACCCCATGAACTTCTTTCCCGGCAATCCACAATGTCGCCATGTACAGAAGCAGCCGTACAACATTGTGTCTAGCCGTGAAGAGCTTAAAAGCGTCAAGGAGTACGCCGGTCGTAATGGTGTTTCCGGCCCAATGATTGCGATGATAAAGCCCGACAAGGACACAAAAGACGAAGGATATGACGGTGCACAAACCGAGCTGCAGGACGCCGAGAAGGTCACGGTGCTAACCTACTACTGGAAAAAAGGCAAAACAATCTGGTTCAAGAAGGTGTGCAGCGGCATCGTAATCAAGAAGGACACAGACACGATGATGAAGCTATATCCGATCGCGGCGATGCAATGGAAACGCCGGAAACGCTCGTTCTTTGGCGTAGGCGACACGGAAGGACTCATCCCTAATCAGAAGTCCATTAACTTCCTCATGGCCATGCAGGTGCTTTCTGTGCAACTCACCGGCTGGCCGAAGTTGGTCTATAAGGCACAGGCGATTGATCCGGCCCTCGTTCTCAACGTTCCAGGTGAAATGATCAAGGATAACTCGCCCCCTGGACAAAAGGGCGTTGAGTACCTGACGCCAGGAAGCACCACAGGCCAGGCACAGGCGCTTGTAGACAGCTTTATCGACTACACACGCCAAATGACCGGGGCGAACGATGCCGCGACCGGCGAAGCACCGAGCGCCGATATGAACGCTTCAGCAATCATGATGCTTCAACAAGCGGCAGGCGTGCCGATCGAGTCCATCAAGCGGCGGTTTTACCAGTTTATCGAGGACATAGGAAGAATCTGGGAAGAGTTCTGGAAGGTCAAGTACAACGTCACGCGGCGAATCATGGTCAAGGATGACGATGGCAACACTCAACCGGCAAATTTCAACGGGTCGCTGTACAAGGACATCGACATGAACCTCAAGATTGACGTAGGGCCGTCCTCCAAATACTCGGAATCGCTCATGATGGCGAGCCTCGATAAGATGCTGGAAGCGCAATTCATCACGTTTGACCAGTATCTGAAGTACGCGCCGAAGAATGTCGTGCCGTTTAAAGAACGGTTGCTCAAGGATCTCGAAGCTCAGGCGGCACAGCAAGTTCCTCCGGTTGATCCGATGCAGGAAGCGGAGATGCAAGCACAGATGCAGGAGAAGCAAGAAGCGCAGAAGTTCCAACAAACGGCTGCATTAAAGGAAATGGACAACAATACCAAGGTGCAAATTGCACAGATTAATGCACAGGCAAAGAGAGGGGTGGGAACATGAGGCAGTGGGATTCAAACGGGAACTTGATTGACGTTGTAACATTAACGGGAAGTAATGCAGCAGATGCTCAAAGCGGATTGGTCCCCGGTATGGGGTACAATGGAGCAACTTTCGACCGCTGGCGCAACAACACACAGGGTACGCTTCTAGCGAGTGC
>NZ_JBJGED010000029.1:0-97367 GCF_045062745.1 Paenibacillus sp. HJGM_3 | reverse complement strand
AACGTGAGTGAAGCGACGAGCGTGACAGTGAAGCTGGACACGAGTGCGCCAAACGCGCCTGAAGTAACAGCGCCGGCGTACTGGAACGCATTGAGCACGAAGCGGGAACTGACGATAACCGCAGAAGCAGGCTCGACGGTGAAGGTATACAAGGGAACCGAAGCCACGCCGTTCTACAGCGAAACGATCGGCACGACCCCGTTGGCGGTGACGATCGCGGATGCGGTCACAGGAGACAATGTGTACCGCGTGACGGCGACGGACGCGGCGCTGAACGTGAGTGAAGCGACGAGCGTGACAGTGAAGCTGGACACGAGTACGCCAAACGCGCCTGAAGTAACAGCACCGGCGTACTGGAACGCGCTGAGCACGAAGCGGGAACTGAGGATAACCGCAGAAGCAGGCTCGACGGTGAAGGTGTACAAGGGAAGCGAAGCCACGCCATTCTACAGCGAAACGATCGGCACGACCGCATTGGTGGTGACGATCACGGATGCGGTGGCGGGAGACAATGTGTATCGCGTGACGGCGACGGACGCAGCGTTGAACGTGAGTGAAGCAGCGGAAGTGACAGTGAAGCTGGACACGAGTGCGCCAAACGCGCCTGAAGTAACAGCACCGGCGTACTGGAACGCATTGAGTACGAAGCGGGAACTGACGATAACCGCAGAAGCAGGCTCGACGGTGAAGGTGTACAAGGGAAGCGAAGCTGCGCCGTTCTATAGCGAAACGATCGGCACGACCGCATTGGTGGTGACGATCACGGATGCGGTGGCGGGAGACAATGTGTATCGCGTGACGGCGACGGACGCAGCGCTGAACGTGAGTGAAGCGACGAGCGTGACAGTGAAGCTGGACACGAGTGCGCCAAACGCGCCTGAAGTAACAGCACCGGCGTACTGGAACGCGCTGAGCACGAAGCAGGAACTGACGATAACCGCAGAAGCAGGCTCGACGGTGAAGGTATACAAGGGAAGCGAAGTCACGCCGTTCTACAGCGAAACGATCGGCACGATCCCGTTGGTGGTGACGATCGCGGATGCGGTCACAGGAGACAATGTGTATCGTGTAACGGCGACGGACGCAGCGTTGAACGTAAGTGAAGCAGCGGAAGTCACAGTGAAGCTGGACACGAGTGCGCCTAACGAGCCGGAAGTAACAGCACCGGCGTACTGGAACGCGCTGAGCACGAAGCGGGAACTGACGATAACCGCAGAAGCAGGCTCGACGGTGAAGGTGTACAAGGGAACCGAAGCCACGCCGTTCTTCAGCGAAACGATCGGCACGATCCCGTTGGTGGTGACGATCGACGATGCGGTCACAGGAGACAATGTGTATCGTGTAACGGCGACGGACGCAGCGTTGAACGTAAGTGAAGCAGCGGAAGTCACAGTGAAGCTGGACACGAGTGCGCCTAACGCGCCTGAAGTAACAGCACCGGCGTATTGGAACGCGCTGAGCACGAAGAGGGAACTGACGATAACCTCAGAAGCAGGCTCGACGGTGAAGATATACAAGGGAACCGAAGCCACACCATTCTACAGCGAAACGATAGGCACGACCCCGTTGGTGGTAACGATCGCGGATGCGGTCATTGGAGACAATGTGTATCGTGTAACGGCGACGGACGCAGCGTTGAACGTAAGTGAAGCAGCGGAAGTCACAGTGAAGCTGGACACGAGTGCGCCGAACGCGCCGGAAGTAACAGCGCCGGCGTATTGGAACGCAGCAGACACAAATCATGTATTGTCCATTATGGCTGAAGCGGGGTCAACCGTCCAAGTATACAAAGGAATGTCGGAAACACCTTTCTATTCGAAAAGTTCGGAGGGGACCGTTCACACCGTGACGATTACCGATGCGGAGGAGGGAGTAAACACTTACCGCGTCACCGCAATAGACGAAGCAAAAAATGTCAGTGCAGCTAGCGAGAAGACAGTTATCCTGGATACAATCGCACCTAGCGCGCCGGTGGTGGATGCACCTCCTTACTGGAACAAGACAAACGAGGTTCATCAAATCAACATGACTGTAGAAGCAGGTCAGGAAGTGAAAGTGTACAGAGGATCGTCAACCGTGCCGTTTTATACTCACACCCCATCCGGGACTTCTATATTCGTCCACGATCCTAATGCGGTAGAAGGCCCTAATTTGTACAGAATTACCGCGACGGATGCAGCAGGTAATGTTAGCACAGTGGTCGAGAAGACGGTCATTCTGGATACGATCGCTCCGATGGTGGCCGTGTTGAGCCCGATCACTGAGACTTTCACCAACACGAACCATGTGATCATTCAAGTTCAATCTGAAGAGGGAGCTATTGTTCGGGTGATGGAGGGAAGTTCAGAGTTGGCTAGAGGTGAAGTGAACTCATCCGGCACTGTGAATCTTACCGTTACCCTTACGGGCGAAGGTGAACACAGCCTAAAGCTATTCGCAACTGATTCTCACCTAAATAGCAGTCAGCCGGCGACCGTTCCGAAGATCACGTTGGATACGACTACTCCGTCGATAGAGTTGGTATATCCGAACAATGAGACGTTCATTAACTTCATGAACATCAATATCATTTTAAAAACGGAACCTAACGCAAAAGTGTTCATTCGCAAAGCTGGGGTCGATCAGACCAGCGGATACGCCGCAAATGATCAGGGATTTGTTACGATCCCTTATACGTTTGAAACGGCTGGGCAGCACATGGATCTAAGCGCCAGGGCCGAGGATCGGGCTGGAAATATGGGGTATGCTTCGCTGCCGCCGATTACCGTGGATCCAGTCGGAAGCGTAAGGATTGCGGAAGCAATAGAAGGGCACGTGAATACCAATACCGTAACCCTTTTATTGTCGAGCGGTGGTGCGACTCATATGAGCTTTTCCAATACGGGAGCGGAAGGATCTTACAGTGTTTGGGAACCATACTCCGCGACCAAGTCGAACTACCAATTGACCGAAGGAGCAGGACTCAAAACCGTTTACGTACGATTCAAGGATACAGCAGGCAATGTCTCGTTGCCGGCCCAAGTAACGGTTACGGTTATGGCACCTGAAGTGTCTTTGTATGTACCGGGTTACTCCGGAAATTTGACCCTTGTACCTCAGGCTCAATTCATGCTGGAAGTACGGATGAGCAATTTCACGGGCAATCGGAGCGTATACGGGGTCGAAGTCCATCTGGAGTATGAGCCGGCCATTCGTGCAAATTCAGCAGTGGACGGGAATGTTCTGTCAGCATCCTCCGCATCCGCGTATACTCAGAACTCGACCAGTTCTGGCAAATTCGAATTTATTTATGTAGCGACGCAATATAACGACGGAGGTCCTGGATTGGCGCCAACCAGTATAGACTCAAATGGCAGGACGCTGTTCTCGATTCCGTTCTATGTGTCCGATACCATGCAGGGTACGATCCGCATCACCAAAGTGTTGGTCGTTAACGGCAATAACGAAATTGTCGGGGATTCTACCAAGAGCCCATCTGATCCCAAATACATCAAAACGGATTCTCTGATCGTATTTGGAGGCGGTATCTCTTGATTAGATCCTGGATTACAAAACTTGCGGTCGCGTTGGGAGTATGGCTCGTCCTGGGGTTCGCCCCAGGGGGACCAACTTTCAACGATTCGACTGCAGAAGCAGCCCTGACGCCGCCTTCGGCCCAGGACTCCTGTGCTACCGTATCAACAAGTGTATATGCGGCGGTATACAGCCACACGTCGGGTTTCACCACATGTTATGAAACCGCGAGTTTCGTGATTCCGGAAGACGGCGGCGCACTGTATGAACTCACGATCGAAGAGAGAGCCGAGTCCGTGCCGGAAGGGGCTCGAGTGTGGGTCGATCAGGGCGGAAACGTCAAGAAGGTCAACATCTCCGGTCGAACGGCTCAAATTCAGTTGGACCGGGCCCAAGGCAATACTTTGAACATCTCCATACTTCCTTCCGGTATGGAGGGATCGGTGATTCTGGCCAAACCGGTGAACAGCTTCGTTTTCGATCTGCAGCAGTTCGACCAAAACCAAGGAGGCCATTATTTGACCGATGGTATGGCTGCAGGCTTATACGATATTTTCATCCACAAACCGCGTTGGGAGTATGCGGACATTTGGTTAGCGGATAGGATGGGCAACAAGCTCAAAGGTTCCGGCGGTCAGGATCAGGATGGATGGCTGGAATACCCGGGGCACTATGTGTTCTCGCATGTGCCGATCTCCGCGAGCGCACCCATCTATGCGGTCGTGCGGGGCAGCGGAGAATCCGGCGAGAGCGAATACGAGTACGAGGATGCGTTCTATATTGGAGCCCTGCCGGATCAGATTGGATTAATCGAGGCCAGATTCTACGACAGCGAGTCGGAAGAGAGCGCGATCCAGATCGTGAAGCTCGACGGCACGCTCAGGTCAGAGGTTAGCGGAATGGTCGACTTCCCCGCACCCAATTTGATGTTCATTCGCAAACCGTTACAGTACATTGTCGAATGGTATGCCTTTCCGGACTGGGAGCATCAAGTGCAAGTTTCCGTCGACGGTGTGCCATCCCTGTACGGCAGCAGCCATACGATCACCATCAGTGGGGACCGGTATTCGGATGAGAGCTGGTTTGCAACCCGCGAGATCGACATCCGAGGCTTGTGGAACGTCCAATTAACGGGGAGCGGGACGGGGGGCACCCCGTTGAATGTTTCGGGACTCAGGGTATACGCTTGGGGCGATTACGAGGACTTTCCCCAGTTCGGCTATACCGACGCGAACGGGAAAGTGACGTTCCTAAATTATGATCCAGAGATGAGCTATGAGGTCAAGACCGCCCTAATGTATCCCGGATCCCTGGGTCACCCGCCGCGCTATGTGCAGACCGGGCCGCTCGCGGCCGACAATACGTTGCCGGTCACGCTCTTAAAGCTGAGCACGGCACCGGCTGCAGAACCTGTCGGCTTGCAAGACATCGTGCGCCTTGCTCTTCAGCCGGGCATCTCCACCTACGACATCGACCAGGATGAACAGCCGGAAGATGTGAAAGACGATGTTCGTTACTTGCTGCGACTTCTGCTGCCTTACGCAGGACCGGCATAGCGATACGAATCAAGCCTCTTCGTTCGTCCCAATTGGGAGAGCGAAGAGGCTTTTTGTGCCTATCGCCCTCTTCATTTCCACTCCCTCCCAGCCGATAACAACGATAGACCACAGCAAATCGAGCGATGGGAGAAAGGGAGGACGAGAAGCGAAATGAACATCCCTCCTAACAATCAGCGCGACACATTAAAAGATTATGTGCAAAAGCACCCTAACAATAAAATGGCTTGGTATTTGCTGGGCCGGGACTATATGGAGCGGGGCGAGCAGGCGAAGGCCCAGTATTGCTTCATCCAGGCCGGCGAGGTGTACGTGGCCTATGAGGCGAATCCGGCGCCGGAGATTGTGGCGGCGCAGCAGGCTCTGAAAGCGCAGCAGGAGGCGGAAGCCCGCGCGGCGGCGGAGGGGGCGGGCAGCGGCACGGCCGATCGGGCGCACGCGGAGCGAGCCCGCCCAGGCCGTGCCGCCGCCCCACGCCGCGGCGCGCGGCGAGCCGGGAGGACGGCGCTAGCGCTCGTCCTCCTGCTGCTCGTACTCGGCCCGGCGCCTAACGCGCGCGGGCCCGAACCCGACGCGCCGGGCGCCCTCGCCCCGGCGCAGCAAGCGCCCGCCGCCCCGCCCAGCGGCGGCGGCACCCCAGACGCCACCGCCGCACGCGCGATGGCGGTCTACTTCGCCGCGCCGGCCCTGGCCCCGGCGGCGGCACAACAGCAGGCCGCGCCCGGCGACGCGGACCGCATGCTGGCCCCGCTCATTCGCGAAGCGCTGAGCGGCACCCAGACGGCGCTGCTCGTCCAGCCGAGCGTGCTGCGGGACACGACCCTCGCGGCTAACAACAGCACGCCGGCCTCAGCGCCCACCCAAAACCAAGCCGGCTGGCTCGACTGGCTATCGCCGGCCAAGGTACTGTACGGCGTTGAGAAAACCGCCGAAGCCGCCGGAGCTTACAAGCTGTCCGCGTATGACAAGGAGCAGTGCGTCTGCGAGCCGGGAGACCCCTCCGCCGTCCAAGCGCAATACAACGCCTGGAAGGCGGCCGAGGAGCAGCGGCTGATCGTGAGGTCCGCCTGGGAAGCCTACAGCCGGACGAACGGCAAACCGCCGGAATCCGCAGAGGCGCTCGTCCGGAGCTACCCGAACAACGTGCTGCCGGGCTTGACGGCCGAGATGGCGCAGACCGCCGGTGCCTGGCTCAGCGGAGCCGCCCCGCCTCCACAACCGACCGGCGCTACCCCGTCGGCACCGAACGCAGCGCCCGCCCCGCAGTCAGGCGGGGAAGCCACCCGACTGCTGCAACATCCGCTAGAGATTGTAGTCGACAAAGCGACGCACCGGCTCGCCATCGTCAGCGGGAGCGTCATCCTGCGCTCCTATCCGGTGGGGCTCGGCGGACCGCGTACACCCGAAGGGGAATTCGCAATCAGCGAGAAAGTGCGGAACCCGAACGGGAAGGACAACGGCGAGTTCGGCAGCCGCGGGATGACGTTGTCGGACACGAACTATGCGATCCACGGGACGAATCAGCCGACGAGCATCGGCGAGGACCGGTCGCTCGGCTGCATTCGCATGCTGAAGGGGGACGTCGAGGAACTGTTCGATATGGTGCCGAAGGGGACGAAGGTGACGATCGGCCGCGGCTTGCTGCCTGCAGACATCCGGCGCGCGGAGAAGCCGTTCCAGGCGCCGCCGCAAGCGAAGGAGACGAATCCGGGGAAGGTGTACCGATGGTTGAACTGAGTCTGCCCGCCCGGAAATAAGAATGGCGTGACCGTCTAAGCAATCTGCTCTAGCGGCACGCCATTCTCATTCCCATTACGGATTCCAAATCAGCAGCACCGCCATCAGAATGACGATCGCCGCGATAATACCGGCCACCCAGATGATCGCTTTCTTGTTGACCGTTTCCTGCTGCCGACGTTGGGCATAGCTTAGCTTTTTCGGCTTGCTCATGGACATCGACCTCGCATCCTGATAAGATGAAAAGCCCAAACATACTCTCATTATACCAGACGCCTAGCCCGGATGAAAAGGTTTTCAAAGGCTCTCCAAAAGCCGGGACCGGATTCGACACTTTATTTTTGCCGGCGAAAAAGCTAAACTGATCGATAGAGTCGAAAAGAGAACGGAGTGTACATAGACGATGCTTTACCGTAACATTGCCAAGCCGCTTTTATTCCGCATGGACGCCGAGAAGGCCCATCATTTGACCGTCGACGGATTGGGACACGCTTCGGGCATCCCGGGCACGCTGGCCCTCTTGAAAGGGATGTACGGCGTACCGGATTACCCGGAGCTACGCGTCGAGCTCGCGGGACTTAGTTTTCGCAATCCGGTCGGCCTGGCCGCCGGCCTCGACAAGAACGCGGTCGCCGTGCAAGGCTTCTCCGCGCTCGGCTTCGGCTTCATGGAGGTCGGGACCGTAACGCCCCGCCCGCAGAAGGGCAACGACAAGCCGCGTCTGTTCCGCCTCCCGGCGGACGAAGCGCTCGTGAACCGGATGGGGTTCAACAATGTCGGCATGGAACAGATGGCCGTCCATCTGCACAAGGCAGGCCGCTATCCGATCCCGGTCGCGGTGAACATCGGCAAGAACAAGGATACGCCGAACGAGGAAGCCGAGGACGATTACCGCAAGTGCGTGCAGGCGCTTTATCCGTTCGGGGACTTCTTCGTCGTCAACATCAGCTCCCCGAATACGCCGGGGCTTCGCAACCTGCAGCACGGAGAGGAATTGCAGCGGCTGGTCGCCGCGGTCAAACAGGAGATGGAACGGCAGCAGGCCCGTACAGGCGGTGCACCCAAGCCGATGTTCGTCAAGATCGCCCCGGACGTAACCGGTGAAGAACTGGAGTATATGGTAGAAACGCTCGTGCAGGGGAACGTATCGGGCATCATCGCGACGAATACGACGATTTCGCGGGAGGGCTTGACCCATCCGAACGCCCGTGAGACAGGCGGTCTCAGCGGCCGGCCGCTCACAACCCGCGCCACGGAAGTGATTCGCGGTGTCTACCGGGTCACGCAGGGCAAGCTGCCGATCATCGGGTGCGGGGGAATTTTTTCGCCTCAGGACGCATATGACAAAATACGGGCCGGGGCCCATCTGGTTGAGGTGTACACGGCTTTGATCTATAAGGGGCCCGGGCTGATTCGCGAGTTGAACGAAGGTCTTAGGGAGCTGCTGAGGCGCGACGGCTTCACCCAAATTTCGCAAGCGGTCGGAGCGGACCATCACTAAATGCCGCGAGATGGCTATACTAGCAATAAGAGATCCCGGAGAGCCATCGCGGTTTCGGGGCATGCCAGTGTCCGGCATGGGATTTACAGAAGTGGAGGTAACACGATGGACAGCAGGGATTGGGGGAGGTTTCTGCTCCCTTATGAGCAAGCGGTCGAAGAGCTGAAGGTGAAATTCAAAACGCTGCGGACGGAGTTCAAAAGCCGGGATGAGTACACCCCGATCGAGTTCGTGACCGGACGCATTAAGCGCATTTCCAGCATTCTAGAGAAGGCGAAGCGGCTGAACGTGCCGATGGATAAATTGGAGACCGGTATCGAGGACATCGCCGGCATTCGCATCATGTGTCAGTTCGTGCAAGACATTCACCGATTGTCCGCCTTGATCCGCGCTAGAAAAGATATGGTCGTCGTTTACGAGAAAGATTATATTACGAACAACAAAGAGAGCGGCTACCGCAGCTACCATATTATTATCGAATATCCGGTGCAGACGTCGCTCGGCCTGAAGCCGGTCTTGGCGGAGATCCAGATGCGCACGCTGGCGATGAATTTCTGGGCGACGATCGAGCATTCGCTCAACTATAAGTTCAAGGAGCATCTGCCGAGCGACATCAAGGTACGCTTGCAAAATGCGGCCGAAGCCGCCTACCAGCTCGATCAAGAGATGGCGAGCATCCGCGACGAGATTATATCCGCGCAGCAGCATTTCGAGGACAAGACGCATCTCGTGTCTCGGGTGCTGAACGGGATTCAGGATCTCTATTACTACCATCGGATTCGGGAAGCGGCGCAGTTCCAGTTGAAGTTCAACGAGCTGTGGGAGACGGAAGACATGTGGCAGCTGAAGGAGCTGTCCCAAGAGCTGCAGGAAGCGCTGCAGAGGGCCAAGCGGAGCAATAGCTAGCCCCGGAAAAGGAGTGGTCGCGAAGTGATTGCCTATGACCAGCTGTACGTGGAATATTTGTACTATTTCAACGTGGAACGGGACTACTTCGAGTGCCATGAGGTGATGGAGGAGCTCTGGATGGAGGAAGGCCGGAACCCGCTTCACCAAGGGCTGCTCCAAGTCGCAGTGGGGTTGTACCATCACCGGAACGGCAACGTCGGCGGGGCGATCAAGCTGTTCGAGCAAGGGATCGAGAAGCTGGAATATTACCCGCGCATGAGTATGGGCATCAACCTGGGCAAGCTCGTAAACGATGCGAAGCAGTATGTGGCCAAGCTGGAGCGGATCGAAGAGGAACCGTTCGAGTTCTACGACCTGAACATCGAGATTGTGCACTCGGAGTTAGAGGCGATGGTGGAGGAGCTGAAGGAGTTCCCGCCGATCAAGCATGAGCCGGAGTGAGAAGCTTCCCGTATAAAAGACACAACAAAAGGCGCGGACCCGGTTGGGGCTGCGCCTTTTTGCGGTATGTCGGTAATTTACTTTGGTAGGTCCGATCTGAGCGAAGGGGATAGTGGCTATAAGGAAGGAAAAGAGACGCGTTTGAGAACCTCTCCGCTAGAACGCTAGGGACTCACACGGCTCTCTTGCCCTTTACTTTTTCTTGTTCGTCTGGAAAAATTGCTTGTAATTGTCCGGTGCCAGGCCCGGTTGCCCGTCATGCGAGACGCCGCCCTCGAGCCGGCTCACTTCCTTGCCGTCGCGGAAGACGACGAGCGTTGGCGTAGCGCTGATTTTGTACGTCGACCACTCTTTCTCGTTCTCCCACAGGTTCAGCTGCTTGAGGTCGATGCCGGCTTCCTTCGCGATCGGATTCAGCACCGGTGTCGTGGCCTGACAGTGTACGCACGTCGTCGAGAAGAAGTAGACGAACGTCTCTTCCTTGCTGTCGATTTTCGTTTTCAGCGCGTCGGGCTGGATAATGTTCTGGTAGTTCGGATCGTTCAGCTGCTGCACGGTCTCGGGCTTCAGCTTGGAGACGTCGACCCCGTAAAGCTGCTGGGCTTTCGCTTTCGTAGCCTCGTCGATGTTCGACAGTCTGGCTTCGGTCTTGGACTTTTCGCTTTGTTGGTTTACAATGAACAGAAGGGCGAACAGCCCCACGATAATGCCTAGATAAAGAAGCAGTTTTTTCATGCCGCACCTCAATAATCGTATAAAATAATTTAGCGCATCCGTATAGTAGTTCGGCTCTGCGCGCGTCATCTCCTGCTCCGATGGGCGGGAAAATATGAGGATTTCATGAACTCGCGGCTACGAGACCGAGAAAGTGCAGGCTGTACACCCGATGCCCCTATTATTGCCCGATCCGTTTTTACATAAAATGCAAGCTTATTTGCAAGATGAATACCCGGCCTTCCTGGCCTCCTACGAGGCGGAGCGGACGAGTGGCCTGCGCCGGAACCCGCTCAAGCTGACCGCTGCACAATTCGCGGCGGTCTCTCCATTCGGATGCGAGCCGGTAGCGTGGGCGGAAGAAGGGTACTACCTCCGCGAGGGCGACCGTCCGGGCAAGCATCCTTACTACCACGCCGGCTTGTACTACATCCAGGAGCCGAGCGCGATGGCGCCGGTCGCCTGTCTCGACGTGCAGCCCGGCGACCGGGTGCTCGACCTGTGCGCTGCCCCGGGCGGCAAGACGACGCAGATCGCCGGCAAGCTGCAGGGGCAAGGCGTAGTCGTAGCTAACGACATTCACCCCGACCGGATCAAGGCGGTGGTGAAGAACGTAGAGCTGCTCGGCGTCCGCAACGCGGTCGTCTGCAACGAGACGCCGGAACGGCTGGCGGATCGGTTCACCGGCTACTTCGATAAAATTCTTGTGGACGCCCCGTGCTCCGGAGAAGGCATGTTCCGCAAGGAGCCGGAGATGGTGAAGGCGTGGAGCCTGGGGGAGGTGGCGAAGTACGCCTCCATGCAGGCCGACATCCTCCGCAGCGCGGCGCGGATGCTGAGGCCGGGCGGCCGGCTCGTCTATTCGACGTGCACGTTCTCCGCGGAGGAGAACGAAGCGACGATCGCCGGCTTCTTGGACGCGCATCCGCAGTTCCGGGTCGTGCCGATCGACACGCGGCACGGAATCGAGCCCGGCCGGCCGGGCTGGCTGCCGCCGCTCGCCGTCTCGGCGGGAGCCGCCGAGGCGACGCGCGGTACGGCCCGGCTGTGGCCGCACAAGCTGCGCGGCGAGGGCCACTACGTGGCTGTGCTCGCTCGCGACGCCCGCACCGGTGCGCCAGCGGAGGCGGCGCCTGCCGCGCATGCAGCCCGCGACGCCGCGGCCAGCGTGCCCACGGGCGGCGCCTCCCGCGCCGCAGCGGTGCACGCGACCGCCCGGCGCGAGCCGGCCGCTCGGCCGGGCAAGCCGCTGCGGCGAGCGGCCGGCGGGCCCGAGCGGGCGGCCACCGCGGCGGCTTCGTCGTCGGACCGCGCCGCGGTCGTCGCCCGCTTCTGGGCGGAGCAGCTGCGGCTGTCGGCCCCTGCGGCCGAATCGCTCGCTTTCTCCGGCGACTATGTGTACGAGGCGCCGGACGACGTGCCGGACTTGGCCGGGCTGCGGGTGATGCGCCCCGGCTGGTTCCTCGGCACGATTCGCAAGGACCGGTTCGAGCCGTCGCAAGCGCTCGCCATGGGACTGACGCGGGAGCAATCCATCCGCGTCATCGAGCTCCGGGCGGAGTCTCCGGATGCGATCCGTTATCTCAAAGGCGAGACGCTTCACCTGCCTGAGGGGGATGTGCTCCGCGCGGACGCTTCCGTTCCCGCCAAAGGCTATGCGCTCGTCTGCCTGGACGGCTATCCGCTAGGGTGGGCGAAGTGGCAGGACGGACTCGTCAAGAACGAATACCCGGCAGGATGGAGGTGGACATAGATGAAAACGACGCAACGACTGGACAAGGTGCTCGGCCATATGGGGTATGGCTCGCGCAGCGAGCTGCGCCGGCTCGTGAAAGCGAAGGGGATCACCGTAAATGGACGGACGGTGTCGGACAGCGGCCAACAGGTGAACCCTTATGAGGATCTTATAGAGGTGAATGGGGAGAGGGTCGTCTACAAAGAATTCATCTATATTATGCTGAATAAGCCCGCCGGCGTCATCTCCGCTACAGAGGATACCCGGGACCGCACCGTGATCGATTTGTTGGAGCCGGACCATCGGCAGTTCGAGCCGTTCCCGGTCGGCCGGCTGGACAAGGATACGGAAGGCTTGCTCCTGCTGACGAACGACGGCAAGTTGGCTCACAATCTGCTCTCTCCCCGCAAGCATGTGCCGAAGATGTATTTTGCCGAAGTGCTCGGTCTGGTGGATGCCGCAGATGCCGAGGCGTTCGCACGAGGTGTCCGCCTGGATGACGGGTACGTAACGATGCCGGCTGAGCTTGTCGTGCTCAGCCGATCCGAAGAAGGCTCCAAACCGGTCTCGAAGATCGAGCTTACGATCATGGAAGGCAAATTTCACCAAGTGAAGCGCATGTTCGAGGCTGTCGGGAAGAAAGTGCTGTACTTGAAGCGGATGTCGATGGGGCCGCTGCTGCTGGACGATCACCTGCAGCCGGGCGAGTCGCGCGAGCTGACCCACGAGGAGCTGGAGGCGCTCCAAGCCCATCAAGAAGGCAAAGTAGCAACGGTTTAGGAGGAATTGAGGTTGAAATACAAGCTTATCGCGCTCGATGTAGACGGGACATTACTAACCGACGATCACGAGCTGACCGCTCCGACGATCGAGACGATCCGGCAAGTGAATCAAGCCGGAGCGCAAATCGTGCTATGTACGGGCCGAGGGCCGGGCAATGCGATTCCGGTGATGGAGGAGCTCGGACTGCAAGGTGCGGTTATTACGCACAACGGGGCTGCGACGATCCGAACGGAGGACCGCTCTCTAGTACACCAGGTTCCGTTCGAGGCGGCGGAGCTGGAAGCGTTCATCCGGTATTGCCGGGAGCATCGGGTGCATTATGACTATTCCACCGCGTTCCATCTGCATATCGATACGGATTTGTCGGAGCATTTGGAGGAGATGTATCGGAAATTCCAAATGACGCCCTTCCGGGTAGCGGACGTCAGCCGGATGGAGGAGCTTGCGGTCAAGTTTACCGTGTATTCGCCGGACAAGGAGCGGGTGGATCAAGTGGAGGCCGATTGGTCCCAAGCCGGCAGCCGTCTTCGCGTGCTGCGTAGCGGCGACTTTTTCATAGACGTCATGCATGCGGAGGCTTCGAAGGGCCATGCGCTCCGAGCCTTATGCGGGTCGCTAGGGATTCCCCGCGAGCAAGTGCTCGCCATGGGCAATTATTATAACGATATCGAAATGCTGCAGTTCGCCGGCTGGGGTATCGCGATGGACAACTCGCCGGAGGAAGTGAAGCAGGCGGCCGATGAAGTCACCGTGTCGAACAACGAAGGCGGCGTATACCGCTCGCTTCGGAGGTTGTGCCTCTAGCGCAAGAACCAAAAAGGATTGACGGCGAAGCCGTCAATCCTTTTTGGCATGATACATAGTCCCGGTCGGATTATCAGAAGCACCAAGAACGAAGAACGATGACCAGCAAGATGAACAGGACCAGGATTATACCCATTGTTGTGCCAAGTACGCCAGCGGACATTGAAAATTCCTCCCTGTTATGTGGAATATCCGATGCCAGACAAGCCAATCCGCTTGTGTCGACCCCCAGCCGTTGTCGATGGGGGTTATGCGTCGCTATAGGGAGTTTGTCTGGCCACTCGGTATACCTCATAGTATTACGCCCTCCCGGATTCCGTTTGGACAAATACCCTGCTGCATAGATTTTGGGCGATTAATCAATAATGTTAACGAACGATGCAGCTGGAGGTGAATGGAAAATGGCCCATGTTACACTAAGACCGGATTTGAAAACGTCAAGCGGGGAAATATGCGACATTATGGTTGACGGCCGCTACGTCGGCACGATGGCGCTCTTGTTCCGGGAAGGGCATCGCGTCGCCGGTTCCATTCAATTGGACCGCGATACGCTTACAGGCAGCGAACGCCAAGAGACGGTCGATTTCCTGCAAGGGTATGTGGAGCAGCTGGTGGCGGCGGTACAGGCGCACGATTGCGAGGTGGTCGTCACTTATAGCCCGTACGACCACATTATCGCTTCGGATTCGGAGATGGGGGATGTCCAGGAATTCCTCGGCTCCGGCGCGAGCGAGACGGATTGGGCCGCGCCCATTGGAGGTCTCAACGACTATGAGGAGGACGATGCGGACCTCGTTGATGTCGATCCGGATGATCTCGACACCGTGCAGATGCTGCGCGATCCGAGCTACTATGAGCTTGTCCTCGTAGGCGAGAGCCGGAACCGGGTGGAGTATCATATTTACGACCGGGACGGCGATTGGATTGCGGAGGCGTTCCTGAGCATTCGAGGCACCGATGTAACGGGGGAAGTGATCTGGAACTACGAGCCGCTGGAGGACGAAATTGAGCCTGTTGTCGAACTGATTGTCGCCGACTTCGACGAGGACGAGATCGATACGATACAGCTCGATATGATGCACCAGGGCGTAATCCTCGAAACGATCGAGCTGGCCCACGAAGATTTGCTCGGCGACGACATGGCGGACGAAGAACTGCTGGAAGAAGAAATGATGGACGATGCAGACGACATGGACAGCGAGGACTACTACCCGGCCGGCGAGCACGACTACACGGTGGTGCTGGCACGGGATGACGGGGATGCCAAAATGTACGATATTTATCAGCAGCGCCATGGTGGATTCCCCGTCGGCACGGCCACGATCGATCTCAGCGAGAACGGGGTGTCCGGCTACATCGAGTTCCGGGATTCCGAGTGCTCGGAGGACCGGGAGGAGATCGGGGCGCTGCTCATGCAGGAGCTGGATAAGGAAGGGGACTTCGACCAGGTCCATCTTACGATGCTGTTGAACAATCGGCCGATCGATGAGATCGTCTACTCTACGGAACAACTGCATTAAGCGGGGTTCAGGTCGGGGGGCGCCAATGGCGCTCCCTCTATTTTTTCAAAGATATATCTAAATAGGGTACGTATATAAAAGGTTCCATTTCTTGATAAACTCTTATTTGTTCTACAAAAAATGTTGGATAGGGCATTAAAAATCTCTGGGCTTCTCGTGCCATTTCTTTAAGTTCCTCTGGACTCATACCAAAATAGGTCTTGCCGAGCGTTAGATGGGGTACGAAATCTTCAAGTTCGAAATATTTCTTGATAAGTTCTTTTGGTGGATTAATTAGCTGCACTATTTTTTTATGAAGTTGATACAACTCTTGAGATTTCATGCTTAAATACACTACATAATCGCCGAAAAATCGAGGCTCAGTCAGTGTAATCCGAAATGGAGAAAAATCCTTACACAGGTTTTCTAAATCATCCAGCCATCGTAAGTCTGGTGTTAATCCTCCTTGTGCTTTCAAAGTGATGTGAGGTTCAACCGCGTTAACGACACCATTGCTTTTCCAATTTCTTTGAAAGCTGATGATTTTCTCCCTATAATCCCTTGGAGGTACAATCCCAATAAAATACTGCATTTTCTTCTCCCCAATCCCCTTTTTGCCATGCATCTTGTAAGGCAAAATTGACCTGTTTGGGCCGAATGCGTTAGAACAACCAGCTGATCCGTTTCTAATCAACCTGTGAAATAGCTTAACTTCTCAAATTCAACAGCTGATCTTTATTTCCTTTCAGATGATGTGAGATTGGGAGTCCCTTACTCCGGTATCAACTTTTCGAGCCTTATAGGCACTATCCCTTTCACTCAGGAACGAGAGCAATAAGGTTGGACGGCTGGCTACAGGGCAAAGGGAGGTCGCGATTGCGTGTGCGGCGGTATCAGAGTAAATGGCATAAAAGTGATCCGGTTGGCAAAATTGTACTGTTCTGAGCGAAAGGGATAGTGGCTATAAGGAGCGGATGGAGGGTTGGTAGTTGAAGAACTCGAGCGCGAGTGCGGCCAAGGGCGTGAATGGGATAGGAGGGATGGGGTACCCAGACCGCGTGTCGTCTGTGGTACAATGGTAGGACAACAAGCGTTCTTAGGAGCGATGGACATGCCGTTCGAACGGTTCGCGGAGCTCGTCTCCCATGTGTATTGGCATCGCAAAGCGGAATTCATGCTCGATAGCGACATCTACGAGAGTTGGACGATCTTCGCAGTAGAAGAGGGGAAGTTCCGCTATCGGATCGGGGATCAGACTGGCGTGGCGGCTGCGGGAGAATTGGTCGTGTGCCCACCGGGAGTAGGCTTCGGCCGTGAAGTGATCGAATCTCTGTCGTTCCATTTTTTTCATTTCAACTGGAGTGAAGCATTCGAGCAGCATGAAGCGGGAATGAGCGATTTCATCCGCGGGTGCAAGGTGGAAGTCGAAGATACGCACCGGTTGTGGTCGACGTTCCGTTTGCTGAGCCGGAAAGTTCCGGGCCCGATCGGGTTCGCGGCCACCCAGCATTTGCTGAACGACCTGCTGCTTCAACTGGCGGTGGAACGGGAGGAGAGGCGGTACGCGCCCGCCCAGGACCGGACCGACGACCCGGTCATGCAGCATGCGATGATCCGGATGCGGGATCTCGCCTACTCCCCGTTCAGCATGCGCGCCTTGGCCGAAGAACTGGAGCTGACGCCGGTGCAGCTGACGCGACGGTTCCGGTCCTTTTGCGGTCAAACCCCGCAGCACTTCGTAACCGAGCTCCGGCTGCGCCGGGCAACCCATCTCCTCACGGAGACGTCGCTCAGTCTGGAGCATATCGCGCAGCAGTGCGGGTACGAGAACGGCTTCTACTTGAGCCGGATTTTTCAAAAGAAGAAGGGAATCAGCCCTTCTCAGTATCGTAAGTTAAATAAACTCTAAGCGAATGGACCCGGAGGCATTGGGCTGCCGGCGGGTCCTGTTGTTATTCGTGAGGCCACTCGCGCTTGGATTAGGGCAACAGCTTGAAGCCGCCCATCGCTCGCATCTGGCCGCCTCTCAACATATAATCCTTGACCGTCCTTTGCATCGACGACTGCTCCGGAAGCTGCTCGACGGGGCATACGTTGCAGTCGAACAAAAAATTGTAGAAGCTGTCATCCCCGCCTCCGATCGGATACAGATGGAACTGGGATTGAAATTGCACAATATTGGCCGAACGCGGAAGCAGCGTTCGCAGCTGAGGATCCAGCAGCCACGAGGAGCAAACGTACGCCTTGAACTTCAATTCCGGGTAGTGCGTGCTGTAGAACGGGCTTGCTTGCACGTACGAAGCTTCATACAAGTCCGCTGTCAGCCGGCCGTCCGCTGGGATATGCACATCATAGACAGGGTCGCCCGGCGTGAGGATGCACTGCCATTCGGCAAGATCGAGGGTGACGGTCTCTCGGGAAGCGTATCCGTCCTCTGAGATCGGGTGGCCCGTAATGCGCCCATCGTGCTCCTGCAGGATGGCGGTCCATCGGTGGTCAAGGTCGAACCGATTGTTCGTTCCGTCGATCAGTCCGTCGCGTCTATAGATCAGGCCCGGGGCAGAGAGAGCGGTGATCCGGCCGTCCCCCGTATGGCGATACACATGCACGTGCTGACCGAACATGCGGATACCGAACTGCAGCCGGCCTAGCCGATACAGCTCGGCACGGTAATGGTTCATGAGCCAGCCCATATATCTCATGCCCATTCCCGGCCTTCCGTTGCGCCGCTCGAAAATGTTCATGCTGTTGTTCACGTCCCACATCGTGTCGGCTACGATCGCTTCCGGGATGCCTCGTTCGGCATGAAGGGCCTGCAGCCTCGGAGTGCCGGACAACAGGACGACGGCCGGGAATAAGCCCGCGGCCAGAGGACCGCGATTCGCCGGCATTGGCCATGCCCCGACGGGTTCGCCCTTGACACGCGCGACGAACAAGATGTAGTGCCACAACCAGGCCAACCGGGCCCAGTTCTCGTCATTTACGATCAGGTCGGCCGTTTGCACGATACAGTCCAGCTTGTCCTGAGGCAAACGAGCGTAGGCGCCGGCAGACCGGATGAAACCGGGCTGAAGAAATTCGATTGTGCCTGCGCCGGGGTAAGAGGCGGTTGCCGCTTCCCAGTGGACGGACCAGCTGTCGGGAACCGCGGGCAGCTCCAGTGCTTCCGCAACGGTTGCTAGTATTGGTTCGGTTGCCATCTTGAGTAATACTCCTTTTGCAAAGTAACGGCATGGGTGTCTTGCTTGATTACCTGCAGCTTGCGGGCCATGCAGTCGATGAGGTAGCGCAGCATGCCGCGCCCGATCCGCTCGCTGGCGCCGGTCGGATTGCCGGCGTAATTGTTGGGGAATCCGGCGTACCACCCGACCGCCGTATAGATGCCTTCGCGGCCGAGGGCGGACAAGCGCTTCTGGTCGCGGAAGTCCTCGTCGTGGATCCGCTCCATGTCGACGAGCTCCGGATGGATCCCTAGCATGAGCGCGGTCTCGAGGAATCCCGCGTGGTCGGTATCGTAGCCGGAGGCGATCAAGTCGGCCATCACTTGGCGATCCGTCTCGGTCAGTTCGTCGTCCGCCGAGGCGAGGAGCTGTCGGATCGCCGGCATGAACTCATGCTGAATGTCGACGGAGTAGACGACATAGTCCCGCGGATGCTGTTGGGTGCTCTGGATGAAATATTTGATCAGGAACGGATTCCCGCCGTGCGCATTCAGAATGACGATCTTCGTAAAGCCGTTGCGTCCGATCTCCCGGCACACTTCGTCGAGCGTACTGAGCAGGACATCGTGCTTGACGCATATGTTGCCGGGAATATGCTGGGCGCCGGCCAGCTGTCCGATGTAGTAGTCGGGGAAGACGACCGCCGGCTCCCGCTTGGCGGCCTCCGCCGCAATGGTGCGGGCGACGATCATATCGGTGCCGATCGGCATATGCGGCCCGTGCGACTCCATCACCCCGAAGGGCAGGATGCACACGCCTGCGGCTTGTTCACGGGCGCGCTTGAACGCGGGGGCGCTTAACTGCTCCCATAGCATAGAGAGAACCTCCTTGAGCGTCTGGTGGAATATCATACACATTCCACGTGTTTGGGGAAATCCCTGCAAGTTGGAGGGCACAGGTTGAATGGATATGGTAGGATGTAGGGTATAAGTTTTGGCTCAAGCGGGATGGACGGGAAGGGGAGTCGGGGAATGATTCTTGTACACGTCGGCGGGACGCCCTACGAGATCGGCTATCAGCATGGGGTGCAACTGAGAGCGTTGATCGACGGGTTAGTGAAATACGAAACGCGGGACTATGACCGAGCGGTGGTGGAACGAAGTGCGGAGCTGTATCAGTCTCTCGCTTACATCGAGCGGCATGCGCCGGAGTTCGTAGAGGAGTTGAATGGAATTGCCGATGGGGCTCAAGTGGATTATGGACGGCTGTTGTATGTGAATTTGAAGTACTTCCACTATTGTACAACGGTCTCGTTTTCGCATTCGGCGGACGGCCCGTTGCTAGGCAAAAATTTGGACTACCCGGGCTTTTGCTTTCTAGCGGTATTCCGAGTCCTGCCGGATCGAGGGCTCCCTTTTTATCAAATTGCGTGCGCCGGGACGGTGTCCCCTTTGGGCGGTCTGAACGCTCATGGATTGGCTTTGGGCCATTCGGTCGTGTTTTTGAAAGATGTGCCGAAGCATTATGATGGGCTGCCTGTCTCGTTTCTGCGCCGCCAGGTGCTGCAGTCGTGTTCCACCACGGCGGAAGCGGTCGAGCGAATCGTGGCGACGCCTACGATCCGAGTCGGGGACAATATTGTCCTGAACGACCGCAGCGGCAACACCTGCGTGATCGAGAAAGCTCCGCAAGCCAGCCGAGTTCTCGGGCCGGTCGATGGGGCTGCTTATTGCAGCAATACGTTTACTCACCCGGAGCTTAGGGAGTTGGCGCAGCCGAAGGACGAGCCGGTGCAGCGGTTTGGCCAGGTGGCTGCGCTTCTTGCCGAGCGCACCGATGGAGCGTTATCGGCTCAGTCCCTGGAGCGCGTCCTGGGGTATGCGGACGGGGCTTGCCCGATCCGACGCAAGAGCACCCAGATCAGCTACATCGCCTACCCCAGACAGTTGATGATGAAGATCGCGGATGGGTACCCGGATGTTCACGGGTATGAGGACTTTGTGCTGACGTTTTAGGTGGATGCGTTTCAGCGGTTGGCGTTGCCAAGCCTTAGTGCCCCATCCAGCGGAGGCCTTTGGGGTAGTGGTTTTTGATCTGGCCATCGCTCGCCTTGCCCCAGCCGAGCGGGAAGCCGTCGACGGCGACGACGCACCAGCCGCCGGCGAGCCCGTCTGCCGCAGGCAGCGCCTCTCCGCGCAAGTACGCCGCGACGGTGGCGTCGTCTGCGCGGTAGTTCGCGCGTGCCTGCGCGGGTACGTCCTGCGGCGCGCAGGCGAGCGCCAATGCGTGGGCCGGTTCGACCCGGCCCTTCTTGACCGCGGCGAGGTGAAGGCCGGGCCGGAGCACGCGGAGCCCGTCAAGCGCGGCCGCGCGGAACGGACAGCCTTCGGCGTGCGGCAGCCAATACAGCTGCTCGCCGAACAGCACCGGCTCGCCCGGGCCGAGCGCCAGGCCGGGCAGCGCCTGCGCAAGGAACGCGCGCGTCTCGCGCATGGCGGCCGCTGCAGCAGCCTCGCCCGCGTCGGTGCCGCCACGGCGCTTGGGCGCCGGCGTCTCGCGGTCGCGGCTGCGTCCGCTCGCGCTGAGCGATGCGCCCGCTGCAGCGGTGTCGCCCTGCCTGTGCAGCAGCGCGACGAAGTGCCCCTCGCCGCGCTGCCGGTGCGGCCATATGCGCTCCGTCCGCAGGACGGCATAGTCCGGATGCTTCGAGGTGAACGCCTCGAGCACGTCTTCATTTTCCTCGCGGTTGAACGTACACGTGGAATAGGCGAGCAGGCCGCCCGGCTTCAGCATGACCGCGGCCGAATCCAGAATATCGAGCTGCCGGGTCGCGCACATCTCGACATGCTCCGGGGACCATTCGCCGCGCGCTTCTTCGTCTTTGCGGAACATGCCTTCGCCCGAGCAGGGGGTATCCAGCATGATTTTATCGAAGAACGAGGGGAACCGGGCAGCCAATTGATCCGGGGTAGAGCTCGTCACGACCGCATTGCGGATGCCGGACCGCTCGATGTTCTCACTCAAGATTTTCGCGCGGGCCGGATGAATTTCATTCGCGAGGAGCAAGCCTTGTCCCTGAAGCATGCCGGCCAGCTGGGTCGATTTGCCCCCGGGAGCGGCAGCCAAGTCCAACACGATGTCGCCGGGCACCGGAGCGAGGAGCTCCGCCGAGGACATCGCCGAAGGCTCTTGCATGTAATACACGCCTGCGCTGTGATAAGGAAGTTTGCCCGGCCGAGCGTCGTCTTTATAGTAGTAACCTGTCGGGCACCAAGGTACCGGCTCCAGCCCGAATCGGCGTTCCAGTTCCCCGAAGACGGGATGCTCCTTTTGAGGAGGCTGCATTTTCAGCGGATTGAGACGCATGCCTTGTGTCCTAGGAGCTTCATAGCTGTGCAGGAATTCATTGATCTCGTCGCCCAGCTGAGCGCTCATCCGCGTCACGAAAGCCTCGGGCAGTTTTATTGTAACGGTGTCGGGATTATGAGAAGAGGGCATAAGGGGCTGTATCCTTTCCAATAACGAGCTCTTGTGCTTTCATTATACCGCAGCCTCCTGGTGGCACAAAGTCGGATCGGACTGCTGAGCCTTGACGTGAATTTGATGTATATGTATAATGTATACATTACTTATGGAAGGTGATGTTTATGATCCGGAAGCAAATCTACCTTTCCGAAGAGATGAACCGTCGCTTGAACGAAATTTCGAGACAAAGAGGAGTGCCGCAATCCGAAGTGATCCGCGAAGGTCTGGAGCAATACATTACGGAATCCGTCAAGAAGGATGAGCTGTGGGAGGAACTGCTAAGCGAGATGAAAAAAGCTCCGCCCATGGATCTGAAATGGAACAGAGACGAGCAATATGCCGAGCGGACTGAGAAATACGGAGGCCCTCATGAGCGTTCTAATTGACACGAAAATTTTAGTATATGCTTGGGACTCCGGAGATAAAGTCAAGCAGACCCGCGCCATTCACGTCTTACATGAATACCGCAATCAAGCTTGCTTATCCACCCAGAATTTGTCTGAATTTTCCTCCGTTATGATTAGAAAGGGATGTGATCTGCAGTGGCTGCAGCGTGTTATCTCCATCTACAGCCAGCTGCTTACGATTGTTCCTGTACACACCCAGGAAGTGGAGCATGCCGTTAGGGCTGTTCAGGAGCATCGAATGAGTTTTTGGGATGCACAGATTTGGGCTGTGGCTCTGACGAACCGGATTCCGGTAATTTTATCTGAGGACGGACCGACCGGACAAGTAATTGAAGGGGTTACGTTCGAAAATCCATTGCAGTAATTTGAAGTTAGTTCATCCAGTAGGGGATGGTTATGATGAGTCCAAAAGCAGTCGTGATCTTAAGCGGGGGGCTCGACAGCACCACGTGTATGGGAATTGCAAGGGAAGCGGGGTACGAGCTGTATCCGATTACGTTCGACTATGGTCAGCGCCATCGGATCGAGCTGGATAACGCCCGTCAAGTAGCGGAGTATTACAGGGTCCAGCATCGGCACCGGGTCGTGCAGCTTGGGTTTTTGCGGGAGTTCGGCGGGAGTGCGCTGACCGATGATTCCATCGCGGTGCCGAAAGCCCATGAAGGGGCGAAAAGCGGCGACGAGGAGTCAGGAAGCGACATTCCCGTTACCTATGTGCCGGGACGAAACCTGCTGTTTTTGTCCATCGCGACTTCTTTCGCCGAGGTGACGGGGGCGGAGGCGATCTATATAGGCGTGAACGCGTTGGATTATAGCGGGTATCCCGACTGCCGGCCGGAGTTTATCGCCAAGGTCGAGGAAGTGATCGCCCTCGCGACCAAGGTTGGCGTGGAGGGGCGGGGCATCACCATCGAGACCCCCCTCATCTCAATGTCCAAAGCGGAGATTATCCGGGAGGGGACTCGATTGGGCGTGCCGTACCAGTTGACAACGTCCTGCTACAATGGACAAGCCGAAGCTTGCGGCGATTGCGACAGCTGCCGGCTGCGGCTCAAGGGCTTTGCCGAAGCGGGTCTGACGGATCCGATCCCCTACGTCGGGCGCTGAGCCGTCAATTTGTTGACGCAGCGGCGGGCGGGGAGCGGCCGGAGTTAGCGTGAAAAACCACTTAACTCCCGCCAAGCGCACAGGTCACGCGCCGAATTAGTCGGTTCCGCCGACTATCTGGCGCCCGCGGGCCCCCAAAACAAAAGGAAATCCCCCAACCGGCAAGACAGGCTTGCGGTTGGGGGATTTGTTTTGCGGCTGGCAGCCAACTGCAGATACAGGTGGCCGCCAGCAGCGATTACTCGGCCGACAAGTCGAGCCAAGCCATCTCTTCCGGCGTCAGCCGGACGGAGGCGCCCTCCCGGCACGAGTCCATCTCCTGCTGGTTCTGCGGGCCGATCAAGGCCGCCGAAGGGAACGGCTGGTTCAGCACGTAGGCGAGCGCGATCTGGATCGTTGTCAAGCCCTTCTCTTTGCCAAGCTGCTCCGCCCGGCGGTACCGCTCCCAGTTGGCATCGCTGTAGAAGACGCGAACGAGGTCCGCGTTCGAGCGGTCTTCCGGTGTGAACCGGCCGGTGAAGAAGCCGCGCGCCTGCGAGGACCAGGACAAGAGCGGCAGCTGCGTCTTCTCGTGCCAGGCGCAAGTCTCGGCATCCGCCGAGATGCAGCCGGCCCAGAACGGCTCCTTCGCCTTGGCCAAGCTCAAGTTCGGGCTGCTGAAGGTGAACCCGACGAGGCCGTGCTTCGCCGCGTAGTCGTTCGCCTCCTGCAGCCGCTGATGGCTCCAGTTCGAGCCGCCGATCGCGCGGACCCGGCCGGCCTCGATGTGCGCATTCAGCGCCTCTACGATCGGGCCGACCTCGACGGCCGGGTCGTCCCGATGCAGCGCGTACAGGTCGATGTAGTCCGTCTGCAGCCGCTCGAGGCTCTCGCTCAAGTCTTGATCGATCGCCGCCTTGTTCACGCGGGGACCGGCTGCATTATGATGCGCGCCCTTCGTGAGCACGAGAATGTCGCTGCGGTTGCCGCGGGCGGCCATCCAATTGCCGATGGCGCGCTCGCTCTTGCCGCCGCCGTAGATGTGCCCGGTATCGAGCGTGTTCCCGCCGATACCGACGTAAGCGTCGAGCAGCTCGTTCACGCGATCCTGAATGTCGGGCGAGTAGTAGTCCGTGCCCATAATAAGCTGGGTGACCGGAAGCTTCACCCCTGGTATGGCGAATGATTTCACGATTATCCCTCCATCGAGACGCGAATCCGCTGTTCAGCCGACAGCAGGCAGGCGTCCAAAATTCTCATATTGTGAACCGCATCGACGGGCTCGAAGCGGGCTGGCTGTTCGCCCCAGGCCGTGCGGGCAAAATCGTCCGCTTGCAAAGAGTAATGATTGACCGGTTCCAGCGTTTCCTCGCGCTGCCCGTCTTTCGTGAACACTTGGAACACGGAAGGCTGGTCCGGCGGTTGGATGTAAGCGGAAGGCAAGTAAATACGGCCGTCCGTACCGAGAATCTCCAGCGTGTTGCGGAAGGCAGCCCACATCGCACAGTCGAACGTCAGCCCGACGCTGTCCGGGAACTCCACCAAGCCGGAGGCCATCATGTCGACGTCGCCGTGACGCGGAGAGAACATGGCCTGCACCGTGGCGGCTTCCGGCTCCCGGCCCAGGATGAAGCGCGCCGCCGAGATCGGGTAGACGCCGATGTCGTACAGGGCGCCGCCGCCCCATTGTTTGTGGAACCGCACGTTCTCCGAGGCGCCCGAGGAATTGAACGTGAATGTCCCGTGGATGCCGCGAATCGTGCCGATCTCACCAGATGCAAGAATCTCGCGGATCCGGTCATACCGGGGATGATGCCGGTACATGAACGCTTCGGCCAGATGGACGCCGGCTTTGGCAGCCGCCTCGACCATCTCTTCGGCCTCGCCCGCAGTCAGAGCGAAAGGCTTCTCGCACAACACATGCTTGCCCGCCTCGGCGGCGCGGATGGTCCATTCCTTGTGCAAATGATTCGGCAGCGGAATGTAGACGGCATCGATCGAGTCGTCGGCAAGCAGTGCTTCATAGCTGCCGTACGCGACCGGTATGCCAAGCTTCTCGGCCGTTGCCTTCGATTTCTCCTCATCGCGGCTCGCGATCGCGGCGACTTCGCCTGTAAGCGATTTCTGAATACCCGGAATAACGGACCGAATCGCGATGCCGGCGCAGCCGACGATACCCCAGCGGAGCTTCTTCTCTTGTGTCAAGCGTGGTTCACCTCTTCTTATTATTTGGTATTGTGATAGGACTATATTGCCATTATAGATTGTCGATATTAAAATGAAAATAATACTTTATTGGTCTGGATAACACGATATTGTCATTGGAGTTGGGTGAATGAGACAGCATGTGATGCTGCCGACGTGGAGCGGACATCCCTACTTGATGCTGCCGGAATCGGTGGGCTGGTATTGGGAGGAGCCGGATCATGTGGTGGAGCGGCCGGAAGGGACTTGGCAAACGTATAGCATTCACGTCATCATGAGCGGCAAAGGTTTTTTGGAGTACGGGGGGAAGGTGCATACGCTTCAGCGGGGGGACGCGTTCCTCTACTATCCGAACCGGGAGCAAAAATATTACAGCAGCCGGGAGGAGCCGTGGAGCGTGCGGTGGGTTCACTTCTACGGACCAGAGCTGCATGCCTTCCTGACGGAGAGGGGGTTTCACGTATCGCCGCTATGGACGCTGAAGCAGGTGAAGCCTTGGGAGGAGGCGCACGAGGAGCTGATGCAGGAGTGCCTGGCGCACAACTTTACGCATGTCACGCGATTGTCGGGCTTGGTCTACTGGGTGCTGGCGGAGTTCATCAACCAATCGATCCCGCTCACGGCGAGCAAGAGTGCGGAGGCGCTGGAGCGCATCCATCAGATACTGCCGTTGATGCGCCGCCGGGCGGCCGAGCCGTTCATCCTGGAGGAGTGGGCAGCGGAGGCGCAAGTGAGCCCGTACTATTTTTGCAAGCTGTTCAAAAAAGCGACCCAAATGACGCCCTCGACCTTCATGACGACATGCCGCATGCAGATGGCGAAGCAGCTGCTGCTGGAGAAAGCCGATTGGCCGGTCAGCCGGGTTGCGGAGCAGGCGGGGTATGCCACGATCAGTTATTTCCACCGCAAATTCCAAGAGCATGAGGGGATGACCCCGCTCGAATTCCGGACGTTGTTCTGGAACCGGTTGGGATGATTATCCTTCTAACTAATCTCATAGGTTACCCATTGGGATTGATGACCGCCCATTTTCTTATACAAAGACTGGGCCACAATATTGTCCTTCGCCGTTTCCCACGTCATATAAGCAAAATGGTTCTCTCTTATGAAGCCTAAGCAAGCCTGAAACAATTTCTCGCCCAATTTTTGTCCCCTGGCTTCGGACGAAACGTACAAATCGTTTAGTATGGCTGCCCGTTTGACTTGAAGGGTGCTAAATGTAAAATACAAAGTCGCAAAGCCGAGAAGCTTTCCATTCTTTTCCGCACAAAATTGCATCCCGCTTGAAGGGTAATCTAATAAATGTTCGATCAAACCGTTGAGAGATTCTTCAGCTGGTTTCGGTTTTTGATAAAAATCTACAATGTATTCGATCATTAACTCTAAAAGCTGAGGAATATCTTCCTTGTTAACGGCTCTAATAACCACATCGTTCATCTAAAGATCATGCCTCCAACCCTTTTTGATTTTTAGTCAAGCTTTTCGTATATTTCACCACTTTGTTCTTGCCCGTCGTCTTGGCCGAGTACATCGCCGTATCCGCCTCGCGCAGCAGATCCTCCGTCGTCTGGCCTCCGCGGAACTTGCTGTAGCCGACACTGACCGTCACCCCGACCGATTGTTCGATCCGCTGCCGGAGATGCTCGGCCAGATCGCCGGCCTTCACCTTCGAATCGGTAAGGAGCACGACCATCTCTTCACCGCCGTACCGGCCTACGATGCCGATCTGTTCCGTCTCCTCTAGCAGCACTTGGGCCACGCGTCTCAGGGCGTCGTCCCCGGCTTGGTGGCCTCGGGTGTCGTTCAGCTTTTTGAAATTGTCGATATCGAAGAACAGCACGGACACCGGCAGCTCGCGCGCCGTATACTGGGAGATCCGTTTGATGAGGAATTTGCGGTTGTAGAGACCGGTCAAGCCGTCCGTAATGGAAGAACGGTAGATCGTGTGCATGAGCTCGACAATTCGGTCGAACAGGAACAGGAACAAAATAAAGTAATAGAAGAGCGGCACGTAATATTCGACCAGATTAAAAAAGAGGAGCGGCTCGTCCATCAGATAGCGATTCACAATCGAAGCGATATGACAGAGCAAATAGGCGATCGTCGCCGCCTGGAACTTGACCGCCTGACCGATCCGCGGGGGCAAGATGAGCAGGCTCAGCAGAATGAGCACGAACAGATAAATCTCGAGCCCCAAATGCTGCAGCAGCCGGATTTGCTTCTCGGTGCCCTCGAGCCAGTTCGGAATCTGAAATTGCCCGGCGGCGAAGAGCAAAGTGACGAGCAGCAGCGAATAAAAATAAAGGGTATCGCGTGCTCTCGTGGAATTATATAATTGATAAATAGCGCGGTTGAGCATAAGGAAGGACACGACCTTGAGCAGCTGCTCGGCCGAGCCGATCCAGGAAACGGCAGGCTCCCGATGGACCGCCAGCACGATCAGCAGCACATGCTGCACCATGATGACGACGAGGGAGACCGTTAGCGTCATGTAAGCTTTTCGTTTGCGATCCCACAGCAGCCTTAACGACATCATGAACATCATGACGAGAATCAACAGCATGCAGGATAAGGAGTAGACCTGCGCATACGTTCCTACGAACAGTTCCGATAAGTTCAAGAGCATGCCTCCGGCGTTGGTTTGGACTGGACTGTATTCGTATTATAGCAGATTCCGATCGCACAGCGCAGACTACGAGAACGGGAGCGATGCACATGAACATCTTGCAAGCTTTGTTTTTCCCTCCGGAGCAGCCGGGCGGGGTTTCCTCGATGGTGCCTTACATTTGCGAGCATTTCGTAGAGATAGGCTGGGAGATGGAGTTGTTCTCCATTCCGAAGCGGGTGCGGACCAAGGGCACGGAGCCGGTCCAATTCGACACTTTCGATTGGACGCCGTTCGCCGGCAACGCCATCGTGGACAAATACATCCAAACGTTCAAAGACTACGTCTGGTGGACCCGGATGCGCGTCCGCAAAAGCTACGACCTCATCCACGCCCATCATCCGATCGCGGCGCTGGTGATGAAGCAGCTGTTCCCGGAAACTCCGGTTTTGATGACCATCCATTCCAGCTATGAGCGCGAGTTGATCTTGAACGGGAAAATCGCAGAGGGAGGGCCAGAGCACCGTTTCCTCACCTCCCTGTACGGCGAGCTGGAGCATAAGCTGGACGGGATCTTGACCGTATCGCGGTCGTTCAAAAGCTATGTAGGCGCCTATATGAAGCATAGCGAACGGATCAAGGTTATCCCGAACGGCTTCGACGAACGCCGGTTCCGGCCGATCTCCCATGAGAACGCCGTCCCGCAGCTGATCACCGTCTGCCGGCTCGTTCCGGCCAAAGGGATCGACACGCTGCTCCAGGCTTGCGCCGAGCTGAAGCGCCGGGGACTGCCGTTCGTCCTTCACTTGATCGGAGACGGTCCGATCCGGGAAGAGCTCGAGCAGATGGCGATCGATTTGAATATATACGAGGAAATTATTTTCTATGGGTATATGCTGCACCCGGAGGAGTTCATGCCGTTCTTCGACATCTTCGTCCTCCCTTCCCGGGCGGAAGCATTCGGATCCGTATTCGCGGAGGCAGCGTTATGCTGCCTGGCGCTCGTCGGGACGGACGTCGGCGGGATCGCCGAACAGATCGAGCATGGCCGCAACGGGTTGCTCGTCCCGCCGAACGATCCCATTCGGCTGAGCGAAGCGCTCGAGCTCGTGATGGCCGATCCGACTTACCGGTACCAGCTGGCGCGCTCCGGCTGGATGAAGGCCAAACAGACGTACTCGCTGCAGCGGGTTATCGGCCAACTGAAGGAAGTGTACGAGTCGAAAGGATTTCAGCAGCTGGCAAGCGAGTCTTAAGAAGGCGGCACGACAAACGGAGAGGGCGAGAGTCGCTTTGGCGGCGCTTGCCCTTTTGGTTACTCGGCCGGGCTCATACTTCGAGCCTCGACTCCAAAGTGGCTTTCCAGCTGGCAGACAGCTCCGGAATGGCGTGAAGGGTGCGGATGCCGACGAGATCCCCTTTGCTGTAATAGATCCGGTTCGCTTGAGAGACGGTCATCCCGGCTGGATGTCGTTCCACCAGCGTGAAGGGGAGGCGGCTGTCGAACAGGCCGGGCTCGAGCACCCGGAAGTAAAAGCCGGTAAATCCGGTCTGCTGCACGAGCAGAACGAGATCCGGACGGTTGTGGCGCTTGGCCAGCTTATGGCAGGGCTGCCGGGGCTGAGATACTTGCAGCCGAACCTCGCCGATGGCGAACACGTCGCCGATACATACTTCTTCTTCCGTCAGTCCCCGTATCGTCAAATTTTCCCCGAATGCGCCGCAGGGCAGCAGAACGCCGAGCTCCTGCTCCCAATGTGGGTAATGTTCTTCCGCGTACACACAGATCGCTTTATCCGGACCGCCATGGTGCTTCAGATCCGCCTGCCCGTCCCCGATGAACCCGGTTAAGGTCAAGTCCAGTGCGGGGGTAGTTACTTTCGTTTTGAAAATGCCCGTCATGATGCGCTCCGACTTGTACGCCATGACTTGAGGCTTGCCTACCTGCATGGAAACGATTTGGATCGTCATCCCGAGCCTCCCTGGTTGTCTTTGTATTCTGAAGCCATTATACACCAGTTTCCTATATACCTTCCCTTCGCGTCAACGTTTATAATAAAAGCCGGAGGGATGCGGCTTGATGACGATTCAGCAAATAGCGGATCGGTTGAATATGACGCCTAGGGCGATCCGATTTTATGAGGAAAAAGGACTGCTTAAGCCGCATAGGCAACCGTTCAACCAATACCGGTCCTATACGGAGGCGGATGCATGGAGACTGCAGACGATCGGGGCTTTGCGCGAGCTCGACATTCCGGTTGAGGAGATCAAACGGCTGCTGGAGGAGCTGGACGAAGGGGCGGCGGATGAAATTGCGGCTTATTTGAATACACAGCGGAGCTGCCTGTTCCAGAGGTGGACAGAGCTGAAACAGCTGCTGAGCGGGCTGGACGCACTCCTGGAGCAATCCAGCCGGGGAGATGGGCTTGACCTGGATGACCTGATCCAATTGGCGGAGCGGGAGAAACGATTGAAGGCGGCGCGCGGGACATGGACGGACCGCTGGAACTTCGATCGCTTGGCCGATAAGTTCGATGAGCGGCTGTTCTCCAAGGAAGGGTACCCGGTAAGCGGGGAGCAGTATGAGGAAGTATTGGGAGATGTAGTGACGGCGATTCAGGCGGCTCCTGGAGAACGAGGACTCGACCTTGGGGCGGGGACAGGCAATTTGGCGGGTCGGCTGGTGACGAAAGGGGCTCATGTGTGCGCGGTCGACCAATCGGGGGAAATGCTGAAGCGTTGCAAGGCGAAGTATCCCGCTGTCGAGACGAAGCTGGGCAATATGATGGCGGTGCCTTATTTTGACGCTGCCTTCGATTGGGTCGTCTCCAGCTTCGCGCTGCAGCACTTGAATGACGAGCAGCGGCCGCTGGCGCTGCAAGAAATGTCGCGCGTCCTCCGTCCCCATGGGAGAGTGTGCATCGCGGACATTATATTCCGGGATGAAAGCCACCGTGCGGAGTGCGTCGACCGCTGGCGGAGGCGAGGGGATGAGGCGCGGTTGCGTGCCGCGGAGAGCCGGACATATGCGTACCAGTCGGCCGTACTGGACTGGTTCCGTGGGAATGGGTATGTCGCCTATGCGCAGGCTTTCGGCGACGAGCTGCTGCAGCTCATCGTGGCGGTGAAGCGATCCTGAGGCGAACGCTTGTGCGTATCGCCGAAGCGATATACAATGAAGGGGAAAAGGACAAGGGATCGGGGAGGGGGAACTTCATGCGGGCTTTTCGATTTCTTCATGCGGCCGATTTGCATCTGGACAGCCCGTTCAAGGGGTTGTCCTCCCTGCCGGAGCCGATTCGGGAGGTTATTCGGGAATCGACCTTCCAGGCGTTCCGGAACTTAGTGACCACTGCGATCGAGGAGCGGGTCGATTTCGTCGTGTTGGCCGGCGACATCTACGATGGCGCGGACCGGTCCTTAAGGGCGCAGCTGCGGTTTCAGCAAGGGGCCGAGCGTCTGGCGGAGAGGGGCATCCCGCTCTACGTCGTTCACGGCAACCACGACCCGGACGACGGGAGGAAGGCAAGGCTCACTTGGCCGGATTCGGTTCATTTTTTCTCCTCGGTCGCACCGGAGCTGATCGAGGCGGTAGACCGGCACGGACGGGCGCTGGCCGGCATCCAGGGCATGTCCTATCCGAACGCCTCGGTGCGGGACAATCTCGCGGCCCGCTATACGCGGGGCTCGAATGGGGGTCAGTACCAGATCGGCCTGCTGCATGGGAATGTCGACGGCGATGCCGGACACGACAATTACGCGCCGTGCACGCTTCAGCAGTTGACCGGGAGCGGGCTCGATTATTGGGCGCTCGGGCACATCCATAGCCGGCGTACGCTCCGCTCGGAGCCCTGGGTCGTGTATCCCGGCAACATTCAGGGCAGGAGCATTCGCGAGACCGGGCCCAAAGGGTGCTATGTCGTCGACGTATCGGATTCGGGGACGACGTCCCTGAGCTTCCGTCCGACGGACGCCGTACGCTGGATTGTCGAACCCGTCTCCATAGACGGGTTGACGAGCGAGCAAGAGCTGCGCGATGAGATGGAGCGCGTACTGGATTCGGCAGCGGTTCTGGCGGACGGTCGACCTGCTGTCGTCCGTCTTCAGCTGGTCGGCCGGGGGCCGTTGCACAGGGTGCTTCAGAGCGGCAGTTCGCTGCAGGAGCTGGTGGGCGAGCTGCGGGAAGAGGCGTCGCGCCGGGCCGAGCTCGATGCGGCGGCCGGATGGACGTGGCTCGAATCCGTCCAGCTGCAGACGGGCCTCGCGCTCGACCGCGAGCTGCTACTCGCGCAGGACGGATTTTTGAGCGACCTGCTGCGCAGCGCCGACGGGCTCCTCGCGGACGGGCGGGAGCTGGAGGCGTTTTGCGCCCGGTCGCTGGAGCCGCTGCTCGCCCATCCGAAGGCCGGGCGGCTGCTCGCCGAGCTGCTGGCGGACGAGCGGGCCGACTGGCTCCGCGCCGCCGAGCAGCTCGCCCTCGGCTTGCTCGCCGAGGAAGAGGGATGGGACGCGTGAGGAAGCACAGTTCGGCGGAAGTGAGGAAAGCTTTATGAAGACGGAAGTGCGAGAGATTTACATAGAGGGATTCGGTAAATTGAATGCGGCGGGTTATGAGCTGAAGGGGCCGATGACGCTTTTCTACGGGCCGAATGAAGCGGGCAAAAGTACGCTGCTGGCTTTTCTTCGCGCCATGCTGTTCGGCTTGCCGGGGCGCAGCGGCGCAGCCGAGCGGCACGAGCCGCTTCATGGCGGGGCGCACGGCGGCGCGTTGACGCTGACGGACGGCCAGGGCAGGGCCGTGCGCATCGAGCGCCGCTTCACGGGCAGCGCCGAAGGCGGACGCGGCCGGTCCGGCGCTTCGTCCGGGAGCGTCCGCCTTCTCGGCCCGGAGGACGGCGCCCTTGCCGTCTCCGGTGCGGCGGAGGCGTGGCTGAACGAGCTGCTGGGCGGCTTGTCGGCCGACCTGTTCCGCAGCCTGTTTGCGTTCAGCCTGACCGAGCTGCAGGAGCTCGGCACGCTGCAGGCGGACGAGCTGTCCGGCTACTTGTACAGCGCCGGTTGGGGCACGAGCGGCCGTTCCGTCCTCGCGGTGGAGCGGCGGCTCGCCCAGGAAGCCGAGCGGCTGTACCGGCCGCGGGGCAAGAACCAGGAGCTGGCGCACGCGATCCGCGCCTGGGAGGATGAAGAGGCCGGCTTGCGGCGCAGCCGGGAGCAGCTCGCCGGCTACAACCGGTTGGCCGACGAGCTGTCGGAGGTGAACGCGAGGCTGGCCGCGATCGAAGAGGAGCTGCGCCTTGCGCGGGAGGCTGCCGCGTGGACGCGTCGGCTGCTTCAGGCCGAGGAGCCGTTCCGCCGGCTGGAGCGCATTGGCGAGCGGCTGGCGGAGCTGCCGGAGCGGGAGTCGTTTCCTGTAGAGGCGGGGAGCCGGTACGAGCGGGCGGCCTCCGAGCTGGAGCTGCGCGTCGGCCTGCTCGGCAAGCTCGAGGCTCGACGCCTGGAGCTGGAGCGCGAGCTTCGGGAGGATCTGCAGGTGGATAGCGCGCTTTTGGAGGCGAAGCCGCTGCTGGACGAGCTGCTGGAGCGGGCCGGCGTCTATCGCGATCAGCAAGCTGCCGTTAGTCGTCTCCGAGCGGAGCGGGAGCAGCTGGAGCAGCAATTCGCCCGGCAGCTCGCCCAGCTCGGGCCGGACTGGGACACGGCGAGACTTGTCGCCGTGCTGGTCACGGTCGCGGCCAAGGAGCGGTTGCGCGGCTGGTCCGCCGAGCGCCTGCAGCTTCTCCGAAGGCGGGAGGTGCTGCAGGCGGAGCTGGATGCGGCGGATCGCCGGGAAGCGGCTGCGCATCGCGAGCAGGTGGCGCTGGACGCCCGCCTCGCGCGGAAGCGCGAGGAGGCGGAGCGGCGCTTCGCGGCGTGGCGCGAGCAGCCGGCGGCGGAGCTGCGCTACCAGCTGCAGCAGCTGCGCCGCGAGCACGCCGAGTGGGCGCGGCTGCGCGACGCCTGGCGGCGGCTCGGCGCCGAGCCCGCGCTTGGCGGCGGCGGTGCCGACGCGCCGAGCGGCGGTCGCGCCCTCGCGAGCGCGCCTGGCGGCGCCGAGCGCCCGGGCCGCAGCGCCGAGCGGTCGCGCCCCGCGTCGCGCCGCGGGCGAGCGCCGCTCGCGGGCGCGGGCGCCTGGCGCGCCGCCGCGTGGGGGCTCGCGGCGCTGGCCGCGACGGCGCCTGCCGCGCTGTGGGCGGCGGACGCGCGGGCGCTCGCCGCCGGCGGCCTCGCGGCGCTGGCGCTGGCGGCGGGCTACGCCGCCGCGCGCGCTCGCCGCGAAGCGGCCGCCTCCGGCGCGGCCGCGCAAGCCGCCGCTGCCGCCGCGCACGAGCGGCAGCAGCTCGAGCGCGCCGGCGCGGAGCTGAGCGGCCGGCTCGGCCGGCGGCTCGCCGCGCTGCTGGCCGCCCCCGCGGCAGCGGGGCTGCGGGAGGCTGCCGCAACCGCGCCGTCGGCGCCAGGTAACGCTCACGCTCCGCAGCACGGGTTCCACCCCGACGCGTCTTCCACCTTGGACGAAGAGGGGCTCGAGCAGCTGGAGCGGGAAGCCGATCTATGGCTCACCGCCGCGCAGGAGCTCGCCCACCTCGAACAATCTTGCGAGGAGGCCCGTGGCACGTGGGAGAGCGAGAAGAAGCAGAGAGAGGCCGCCTATTCGCGATGGCAGGCGGCGGAGGATCAACTCGCTGTGGTCGACGAGGAAGGAGACCGCTGGTTGGAGCAGCTTGGCCTGCCGGCCGGACTGTCGCCGGAAGGTGCCGAGGAAGTGTTCCGTGCAATCGAGCAGGGCACGGAGCTGCACAAACGGCTCGCACTGGCCGTCCACCAGGAGGCTAATTTACAGTCCTCGATGCAGACTTTCGAGGAGCAAGCGACACAGTTGCATGACCAGCTGGGGCATACGCCCTTGCAGCCGCAATCCGACTGGCTGCTGTCGCTGAAGCAGCTGCAAGCCGCCGCCGACGAAGAGCGCTTGCTGGAGCAGCGCCGCCAACAGGCGGAGCGGGAATGGACCGCACTCGAGAGCGACATTAGTGTCGCCGCCCACGATCGCGACCGCGAGGCATCGCGGATTGCCGAGCTGTGGCGCCAGGCGCAGGCGGAGACGCTGGACCAATTCCTGCTGCACGTGAAGCAGCAGGAGGAGCGGGATGCGCTGCTGATCGAACAGCGCGAGCACCGCTCGATCTTAACCGCAATTGTCGGGAATACACGGCTGGAGGAGGCCGGACAGACGCTGCAGACAGGGGTGTCCGACCTGCTGGAAGAAGAATCCAACCGACACGAATCTGCCGCGAAGCAGCTGGAAGAGGAGATAAAGCGGCTGCATGACCGTAGGGGCAGGCTGCTGGGCGAGATGGAAAAGCTGGAGTCCGGCGAGGAGCACGCCGACCGCCTGCTTCGCGTTCAATCGTCCGCGGCCGAGGTGCAGCGCCAGGCGCGGCGCTGGGCCACGCTGGCGTTGGCATCCGCACTGTTCCGCACCGCACGCGAGCGCTACGAGACCGAGCGGCAGCCGGAAGTGCTGCAGCTCGCTTCCTCCTACTTCGAGCGGGTGACGGGGGGAGCGTATACCCGGGTCACGGCCCCGATGGGGGAGAAGCGGCTATACGTGTCCGACCGGAACGGACGCACGCTGGATTCTTCCTCCCTCAGCCGTGGAACGGCGGAGCAGCTATACCTGGCGATGCGGCTCGCCTTCGCTTCCGCCTACCGGGAGACCGCCGCGCTGCCGCTCATCATGGACGATGTGTTCGTCAATTTCGACCCTCGGCGGCTTCGGCAAGTGTTCCGCCTCATGAAGGACGTCTCGGCTGAGCACCAAGTACTGTACTTCACGTGTCATCCGCACATTGTGGAAGCGGCCCGGGAAGAAATTCAAGACCTGCAAGTGGTCGACGTATAGCCAACAACGTATCCTGGCTCGCAGACCGTAGTTAATCAAACTTTACAGATAGTAAACCGGGATATACAAGTATCAGCCGCTTCCCCTCAATTTCCCCTTATAGTAAACCCATCTTGGCTTAATAATAAGGCGCGCCTTGCTATTAGCGAAAGATGGGTTTACTAAATGCTCGATTCCCGAGAAATCGACGGAAAAGAGTAATCTTGGCCTTACAAATTGTAAACTTTGGCTAACAACTCCCCCCACCCCATCACTACCGCTGACGATCGCACGCACTCGGGTTCAGGAGTGGCGCCCGTCCCCCAACTCCCAGCGCACCAACCCAACAAAAAAAAGGCCGCCTACGCGACCTTCCCCATCACAACCCCTAAAACTTATCCTGCAGCAGCAGCAGAATGATCGAAGACAAACTGAAGCACACGCTCACGAGGCAGAGCACGGCGACGACCTGCTTCGGGTTCAGTCCCATCCGCAGCAGCCGGTAGTGCGCTTGGCTCGCGTCGGCTTGGTAGATCGGCTTGCCCTGCATGAACCTTCTCGCCACGACGAACAAATTGTCGAAGATCGGTACGCCGAGCGCCAGGATCGGGATGAACAGCGATAGTACGGTCGCTTGCTTGAATGCCCCGTCCAGCGCGATCACCGCGAGGATGAAGCCGAGGAACGTCGCGCCGGCGTCGCCCATGAAGATTTTGGCCGGAGGCTTGTTGTAGCGCAGGTAAGCCACCGCCACGCCGACCAGGATGATCGCCATGATCGCCGAATTGCCTTGACCCTTCGCCAGCGCCACGACGAACAGCGTCACCGCGGAGATCGCCGACAACCCGCCGGCCAAGCCGTCCATCCCGTCGGAGAAGTTAATCACCGTAGTAACCCCGAAAATCCACAGGATCGTGAGCAGGAACTCCAGCACGACCGGCAGACCGACGAACTCGCCGCTGAGCGGATTGTAAAACCCTTCGAACGTAATGCCGGAAGCGTAGACGAGTACGGCGGCCGACACTTGCACGATCATTTTGGGCAGGGCGGGGAAGTCCCGCCCCTGCGTTTTGTACCAATCGTCAATCGTCCCGATCACGAGCAGCAGCAGGCCCCCGGCCAGAATCGCCGCCGTTTGCCAAGTGAAGGCGCCGGTGAAGAGCAAGTAGGCCGCCCCGAATCCCGCGTAGATCGCATAGCTGGCGGTCAGAGGAATGGGCGCGCGGTGTATTTTACGTTCCACGCCTTGTCTGGGCTTGTCCACGAAATCGAGGCGGAACGCAAGCTTCGCAAGCGGAGGAATCAAGAAATAGACGATGAGAAACGACACTAAAAAGGAAAGGGCGTATAAAATCGGAATCACATCTCCAGCCTTGGTATGATAGTTTTCCAAATCTAGTATAAGCGTAAATCCAATCCTTGTCGATTGGTAGAGCATTTTGCTAGAATTTTCCCGGTACGATGGAACGAATTGGGAGCAGCGTCGTCTAATAAGCTGAGGTGAACCACGTGGGCTTCGAATATTTAAGCGCGTTATCCGACACGACGGACAAGGATGCGGTTCTGCAGGACCTCATGACCGCGTTCGGACGGGATGTATGGAACTATGCCTTCTTCCTGACCGAACGGTTCGACATAGCGGATGACGTGTTCCAGGACGTGTTTGTGAAAGTGTATCGGAATCTGTATTCCTATCGCGGAGAGTCGTCGGTCAAAACGTGGCTGCTCACGATTACGAGGAACGTCGTCAAGGACCATTGGAAATCGGCCTGGAAGCGCAAAGTGCTGCTGGTGGCAGCGGTTGTGAGAAGAGAAACGGTGCCATCTCCGGAAAAAGAAGTGATCAGCCGTATGGATCATGGAGAAATTTGGAAAACGGTGCTCGACCTTCCGGATAAATTGCGCGAAGTGCTCGTGCTGCATGCCCACCATCAGCTGTCGATGCCGGAGATCGCGGATCTGCTGCAGCTGCCGCTTAGCACGATCAAGTCCAGGCTCCACCGCGCCCGCCAAAAAGTCCATCTGGCTATGAAGAATGCGGACATCGAGGGGTTGGCCGGTTCAAGACCGGGCACGACGGATCCGGGAGGGAGGAACAGCCGATGAACCGTGCGAGAGGCACAAGGAATTGGGAAAAAGAGCTGCGGAGCTTCCCCCTTCATCCGAACGGGATTCCGGGCTCGTTAAGACGTAAAGTGGAGGCGCGAATCGCGATGGAAGAACAATCGCACGGAAGAAGGCCTCGCTTGTGGTTCGCCGCTCTGGCGGCAATCGCAGTCTTCGCGTTGCTGTTCGTGCAGCGGGAGCCGCTGTTGCGCTGGCTGAAGCAAGAGGAGCCCGTCCTGACGGAGACGATCGATACGACTACGGAGCGTACGCTCAAACTATTAACGTTTCACCGGGACACCTTTATGAGGCAATACGGCAATGCGTTCCTGATCAAGTATCCGAACATGCAGATCGCCGCCGTGGAAACGATGAGCCTGGGCCTGTCCCAGCAGTCCGATCTGAAGAAAGCGTATTATGACTTGATGGAAAAGGAACAGCTTGACGTGCTGTACGTGCCCTTGTCGATCTACAAGGAGATGGCGGCCGACGGCAAGCTGTATCCGCTCGAGACATTCATTCAGAAGGAACGCTATGACTTGGCGGCTTTCCGGCCGGGGGTGATCGACCTGCTGCGCGAGGCCGGGGGCGGCAAGCTGTACGGGCTGTATCCGACGATGTACTCGCAGGCGATCTACTACAACAAAGATTTATTCGACCGCTACGGAGTGCCGCTGCCGACCGATCATATGAGCTGGGACGATGTCCTGCGGCTCGCGGCTCGGTTCCCGGCCGATGCGAGATCCGACCAGCGGGTATACGGCTTCGTTCCCACTTTCAACGATGCTTACAATTTGGCCCAACAGATCGCTCTGACCAAGCGGATTCAGTTGGTCGATGCGGAGGGCAAGACGCTGCTCGCGAATGCTCCTGCTTTCCGAGATATCTGGGCGACGATCGGCGACGGACTGTCGCGGGGGTGGCTGAACCAGACCCAGCAAAGTTTGGCGGGGTTGTCCAGCAACAATATAGAGTGGTACAAGCGCAACGAATTTTTCTTAGGGAACGCGGCGATGCTGCTGGCGAATGAAATGACGGTTCGGGACTTGCAGGAGGCGAAGAAGAGGTTCAACTTGGCCAATTTCACCTGGGACCTCGTGACGGAGCCGGTTGATCCGCAGCATCCGGAAGACGGTTCGTCCTATCGGGTCGATGGGGTGTATGTCGTGAGTGCGAAATCCTCGAACCCTAGAGACGCGTGGGAGCTGATCAAGCTCATCCACAGCGAACCGATCGCGAGGAAAAATACGGCTGCCGCTTTCGGCAGCTCAACGCCGAGCTCGTTACAGCGGGTTCAGACGAAGCCGGAGGACGTGCGGATGGAGGCGTTCACCGCGCTCAAACCGAAAATGTCCGCTCTCCTCGGGCCCTCCACTCTGCCTGCGGCATTCGCGCAAGAGCTGAATGGAATCGTGAATGGCGAGCTGAAGCGGTTCGCGCAAGGGACGCAGTCCATGAACGCCACGATCGACGCGATCCAGTCCAAAGGCCAGGAGGCGCTGGACCGGTCGAATTGGCAGAACAAGAACCAGTAGAGAGGAGGGAGCCGCATGCCGATACAATCCCGTCGAATCGATCCGTTCACCCCGGTTCGGGCCGCACTCGCTCTCCTGCTTCTGCTGGGCGCCGGCTGCAGCCAAGCGCCTTCAGAGGAGACTAAGAAGCCGCTCCGCATCCCTTACTATGACGAACAAAATTTTCAGTCGGTTTACGGCGACTATTTCGCGGTCAAGTTTCCGGACGTGGAAGTCGAGGTTATTCCTATGAACACGCTGTACCAGCCGGGTGTCCCAATCCTTGACGTCTACTCCAAAATGATCGACGAGCTGAAGCCGGACCTGCTGCTCACGAACGTTTGGGATTACGAAAAACTCGCCGCGGCGAACAAGCTGGTGGATTTGACTCCCTTCGTTAAGAAAAGTCGTTTCGATCTCGATGAAATATCTCCGGCCGCGATCGATCTGCTGAAGAGCAAAGGACAGAACAAGCTGCTGGGACTGGCTCCGCAGTTCACGAGCACCGCGCTGTATTACAACAAAGATTTATTCGACCGGTACCAGATCCCCTACCCGCACGACAAAATGACTTGGGAGGAGACGATGCTGCTGGCCCGCCGGTTCCCGGTAAACCCAAACGTGGACGAGCGAATCTATGGGATACACGAGAAATACCGGACCGCTTTCGATTGGGTGAATGACATAGCGGCGACGAACGGCCTGACGTATGTCAGCGCGGACGGTCAGACGATCACGATGGACTCGCCCGCATGGCTGCTAGCGTTCCGGACGGTGATCGAAGGGTTCCGCAGCGGGAATCTGTATTATTATGACAGTGGCGGCAAGCCGATCAACTATGGCCCGACGGAGACGATGACGATGGATCTGTTCAGTGCGGGGCGGGCGGCGATGATGATTAGCGGCACGGAACAGATGATGCGGATGAAGCAAAGGGGTGCCAAGCTGAACTGGGACGTCGTGACCGTGCCGGTCGATCCGAGCAATCCGGACGTGACCCGCAACTTGAGCGTCGGCACGATCTTCTCGATCGCGGCGAAGGCGGAGCATGCGGATACGGCCTGGGAGGTCGTGCAATATTTCAATTCGGCCGAAGCGGCCAAGGTCGGCGTGAAGACGTCGGATAGCTTGTCCACGCGGCTTGCCTTCGCGAAGGACCCGGACGGGCGCAGCCTGGACGCTTTTTACAAATTGAAGCGCGACGATCGGAACGCTTCAGGGCTGCTTCCGGTGCCGGTCAATTTCATTCCTTCATTCGAGCTGATCGTCGGGGAAGAGATCGATCTGGCGGTGAAAGGAACGAAGTCCGTGGAGGAAGCGGTGAAATCGATTGGAAAACGAGCCCAGGCGTTGCTGACGAAAGCCAATGCGGAGCAGGCTTCTTCTTGACGATCCGCAGCTGATCCGTATGAGATCTACCTAACCTAACATTCTGGCGCTTCCTATCGGAAGCGTCTTTTTGTGCAAGTCAAGTCGCTAGGGTTGTCAATTAGTAACCATTTTCACTGCCGGTGCGTCCATTACAGCGGAGGTAGTATTTAGTTGAAACTATGCGTGTTTGTATGCGTGGCAGTCCTTGCCTTAGCTGGGTGCGGGTGCAGTCAGATTTCCCCATCGGCAGAGCCTTGGCCGGAAGCAACTGAGCAGGTGGCACCTCCCTCCCTTCCTGCGACCGAGCCCGAACTAGAGACGAATACCGGACTATTCGCAGTAAGGATGGAAGTCCCTGAGCAAGCCAAAGCCAATGAAGTGTTTGAGATGAAGGCCGATCTGCAGAAGTTAAGCGACGATGAAGTCAGGATGATGCATGCGGGCGGTGTTTTTTACTTTACGATCCGCGACAGCGGCGGAAATCAGGTCAATACGTTTGCAATGGTGGACGTCGGTATTTCTAGAGTCCTGAAAGAGAAAATTACGATTTCCGAATCATACGCCTATAAGCTCGCGGCCCCCGGCAACTACAAGGTTTCAGCGACCGCGCGCTTTACGATGATGGAGGGGGGAGTAGAAAAGCGCTATGAACTGCAGACCGATGAAGCGAGCCTTGAGATCATCCCTAAAAAGCATTTCACTAATCGCTAATTGACGGACAAAACTAATTGTCTTACAATTATACATAAACAGGCGGCAAGATCATTCGAGCGCTCCTACGGTTGAATTGCACGAATGTGTTGCGGCCTCCAGGCATTCCTAAATGCAAGCGTTATCATTCTATGTAGGAGTGATGAGGTTGAGTCAGGAAAAAAATTCCGATCCGTTCATCCCGCAAGTTACCGGAACCCCCGTCATTACCGAAATGCGGGTCGTTCCCGTAGCCGGGCGCGACAGCATGCTGCTGAACTTGAGCGGCGCCCATGCCCCCTATTTCACCCGGAACATCGTAATCCTGAAGGACAACTCGGGTCATATGGGGGTGGGCGAAGTTCCCGGCGGAGAGAGCATCCGCCAAGTGCTGGAGGAAGTCCGCCCCATGATCGTAGGGCATTCGATCGGCACATACAACCAGATCTTGAACGTCGTGCGCCGGCAGTTCGGCAGGTTGGATACCGGCGGCCGGGGGCTGCAGACGTTCGACCTGCGGGTGGCGATTCATGCAGTAACGGCTCTCGAAGCGGCGCTGCTCGATCTGCTAGGGCAGTTCCTTCATGTGCCGGTAGCGGCCCTGCTCGGGGAAGGCCAGCAGCGCGAACGCGTAGCGATGCTCGGGTACTTGTTCTATATCGGCGACCGGACGCGGACGAAGCTCCCTTACCGCGCCGAGCCGGATGGAAGGGACGATTGGGAGCGGCTCCGGAACGAAGCAGCCCTGACCCCTGAGGCGATCGTGAAGCTTGCGGAAGCAGCGCATGAGCGCTATGGGTTCCAGGATTTCAAGCTGAAAGGCGGGGTCATGCGGGGCGAGGAAGAGATCGAGGCAGTCACGGCGCTCGCCGAGCGATTCCCGCAGGCGCGCATCACGCTCGATCCGAACGGAGCGTGGTCGCTGGAGGAAGCGGTCCGACTGTGCCGGGACCGGCGGAAGGTGCTCGCCTACGCGGAGGATCCGTGCGGCGCGGAGAACGGCTATTCCGGCCGCGAGGTGATGGCGGAATTCCGCCGCTCGACCGGGCTGCCGACGGCGACGAACATGATCGCGACCGACTGGCGGCAGATGGGGCATGCGATTCAGCTGCAGGCGGTCGACATCCCGCTCGCCGATCCGCATTTCTGGACGATGCACGGCTCGATTCGCGTCGCCCAGATGTGCCAGGAGTGGGGGCTCACCTGGGGCTCGCATTCCAACAATCATTTCGATATCTCACTCGCGATGTTCACCCATGTCGCCGCGGCTGCCCCGGGCCACATCACGGCAATTGACACGCACTGGATCTGGCAGGACGGCGAGCGGCTGACGAAGCAGCCTCTCCGCATCGTGAACGGCATGGTCGACGTCCCTACTACGCCGGGTCTCGGCGTCGAGCTCGATATGGAGCGGCTCGAGGAAGCGCATCGGTTGTACCTGCAGCATGGCCTCGGAGCGCGGGACGACGCTATTGCGATGCAATTCCTATGCGCCGGATGGACCTTCAATCCGAAAAGCCCCTGTCTGGTTCGTTAAGAGGAGGAGTGGAAACCAATGGAGACGACATGGATTCACGGCGTCATCCCGCCGATCGTGACCCCGGTGGATACGGAGGAGCTTGTGGATGAGGAGCGATTGCGGGGCGTCGTAGAGCATGTGCTGGCAGGCGGGGTGCACGGCATTTTGTCGCTTGGCAGCAACGGGGAGTTTTATGGACTTGACGAGGATGAGCAGGAGCGGGCCGTCCGCATCACCCTGGATCAGACGGCGGGACGTGTGCCGGTGTACATGGGCATTGGGGCGATCACGACGAAGGCGTGCATCCGGCTAGCCCGGCTTGGGGAGACGCTTGGGGTGCAAGCGCTCACGATTTTACCTCCGATGTTTCTCACATCGACGGAGGAGGAGCTGTACACGCATTTTCGCCGTATTGCCGAAGCTACATCGCTGCCCGTACTGCTGTACAACAATCCGGATCGGGTAGGCAACAACATCACCGCGAACCTGATCGAGCGGCTGGCGCACCTCCCGAATGTTGTCGGGGTAAAGGACAGCAGCGGGGACATGACGCTGACGGCGGAATATATCCGCCGAACCCGGCATACCGGGTTTCGCGTGATGGCCGGCCGCGACACGATGATTTACGGCTCCTTGGCATACGGGGCGGTCGGCTGCGTCGCGTCCACCGCCAACATCGTGCCGGCGCTCGTCGTAGAGATCTACGAGAAATTCCGGAACGGAGACATGCAGGGTGCGCTGGAAGCGCAGTTCAAGCTCGCACCGCTCCGGCTCGCCTTCAACCTGGCGAGCTTCCCGGTCGTCACCAAGGAAGCGATGAATTTGCTCGGCGTGCCGGTCGGCGCTTCGATTCTGCCTAATACACCGGCTACAGAAGGGAATCGGGAGAAGCTGAAGGCCATTTTGCAGCAAATGGGAGCATTGTGATAGAGAACTTATAACAGAGGAGGATCCAATATGAAAATTGGCTTCATCGGATTAGGCATCATGGGAAAGCCGATGAGCCGCCACCTGCTTCGCGCCGGGTACGAGCTGATCGTGCTGGAGCGGAACCGGGCGGCGGGCGAGCTCGTCGCCGAAGGCGTAACGGCAGCCCCCACTCCAAAGGCGGTCGCGGAGCGGTCGGACATCGTCATCACGATGCTGCCGAATTCGCCGCAGGTCAGGGAAGTCGTGCTCGGTCCCGACGGTATTATCGAAGGGGCACCGAGAGGGTCTGTCGTCATCGACATGAGCTCCATTGCGCCGCTCGTCAGTCAGGAGATCGCGCGGGAGCTGGAGAAGGCCGGCGTCGACATGCTCGATGCCCCCGTGAGCGGCGGGCAACCCAAAGCGATCGAAGGCACGCTCTCGGTCATGGTCGGCGGCAAAGAAGAGGTGTTCGACCGGTGTTATGACGTGATGAAGACGATGGCGGCCTCCGTCGTGCGGACCGGGGAGATCGGCGCGGGCAACGTCACGAAGCTGGCGAATCAGATCATGGTGGCGATCCATCTCGCGGCGATGTCGGAAGCGCTCGTGCTGGCGAGCAAGGCCGGCGTTCAGCCGGAGCTCGTCTTCCAGGCGATCCGAGGCGGTCTCGCGGGCAGTACGGTGCTTGAGGCTAAGGCGCCGCTCGTGCTAGACCGCAAGTTCGATCCGGGCTTCCGGCTGAATCTCCATATGAAGGATTTGCACAATGTGCTCGAAACGTCTCACGAGGTAGGCGTTCCGCTGCCGCTAACGGCTCAGGTGATGGAGATGATGCAGGCTCTGAAGGCGGACGGCATGGGCGAACGGGATCACGGGAGTCTGGTGCAGTTTTATGAAAAGCTGGCTAAGGTCGAAGTGAAACGGTAGAATAGATGAATCAATTGGAAGAGTAAGGGGAACTTCAATCGTGGATGGTACACATACGAATTTGGAAGTGGAATCGGTCAAGCGCCAGACGCTCGCGAAGCAGGTCGTGGAGCGCATCGTACAGCTGCTGATGAGCGGGCAACTGAAGCCGGGGGACCGGCTGCCTCCCGAGATGGAATTGATGCGGATGCTGGAGGTGAGCCGGCCCGTGCTGCGCGAGGCGCTGAGCTCGCTGGAGACGCTGGAGGTCGTCACGAGAAGACCGCGCGGCGGCACGTATTTCAACGATACGATCGGCAGCAAGCCGTTCTCGCTCATGCTCGCCCTCGCTGTTGACAACATGCCGGCGATCATCGAAGCCCGGATGGCGCTCGAGCTCGGGCTCGTCACGATGGCGGCGGAGCGCATCACGGACGAGCAGCTCGCCCGGCTCCGGGTGACGATCGATCAGATCGCCGAGTCGGTGGACAACAACTACGGCGAGATCGACAAGACGTTCCATCGCCTGATCGCGGAGAGCGCAGGCAACCCGATCGTGGGGGGCATGAGCGAGTCGCTGCTCGTCACGCATGACCGCATGAACAGAAAGATCAAGTACCGGGAGCGCGATGTAACGGTGAAATTCCACACCGACATTTACGAGGCGCTCGCCGCGCGGGATCCGTATGCGGCGTTCGGCCACATGTACAGGCATCTCGACTATGTGAGGCAAAAGCTGCTGAAGGATTACTCCGGCGGGAAGCCTTAGTCCGCCTTAGCCCAGCAAGCGGAGGATCAGTACGCCCGCGATCGTCGTGAAGATTCCGATCAACTCGAGCACGGACCACACTTCCTTCAGCACGAACCGGGCGTATAGCAAAATGAGCAGCACAGAGGTCGCCACGATCGCGGATACCAGCCCGGTCACGCCCAACTCGAAAGCCGGCAGGATCAGCATCATGCCCGAGATGTTGCTCAAGCCTACCGCCATCCCAACGAAGAGCGTCCGTCCCGTTGACCACCGGGCAGGGCGCTCTTGCTCTTCTCGGGCGCGCAAGTCGCTTGCCTCCAATGTCGCGGCGATTTCGTTCCGGCTGCCGGAGAGCTTCGCGCCCTTGACAGTGCTAAGCACGTTCCGGTACCACGACAGGAAGAACAGGACGGAGCCCGTGGCATACATGACGAACAGCGTCGGCAGCTTATCCGCGTTCCACAGCATCGCCTGTTTGGACGACACGTCCGTGAGGCCGAACGTAAGCATGGCCAGCAGCGCCCAGTGCACGCCCTTCAAGTTCCGCAGCGAAATGTCGTTCGAGTACCGGATCATGACGATCCCGGCCAGGATGACGATCAGGGCGGCCGTCTGCGGGAAAGTCAGCGTCTCGTTCCACAGGCCGTAGGAAATCCCGACCACCACGAGCGGTGTGAGCGCCGTGCAGATGGCGACCAGCGACGCTTTACCTACTGCGAAGCCGCGGAACATAGCCGCGTTGGAGATATACGAGAAGAGCCCCATCGACAGCCCCATCCAGACGCCCGGGCTCCACTCCTGATGCAGCAGCAGCGCGAATACACCGGCGATGAGCGCGCCGCATAGATACACGCCGAGCAGCATCGTGTTCCGATCGATCGGCTTTTGCGATGTCCAGTGATACAAAATGCCCCGCATGCCGAAGCACACCGCGGCCAGCGCCGCATATACAAGCCACATCATGTCCGGATCCTCTCTCTTGAAGGCTTAGAACCACTCGTATCATACTACAATTCGCCGGGGAGGTGTAGTACAATGAGAGCAATCCATGAATTGGCTACAGGCCGATCATATTCGTTAAAACCGTATCAGGAGGAGTGCCGGGTGCAGGAGGACAACAAACCGCTGAAACGGGAAATTACATATCAAGTCGGATGGAAGCGGGGCCGGATGGAGCTCGGCGAGCACCGGAAGGGCTTGGCCCCCCGTCCCGATTACGACGGGCCGGGCTCCACGTTCTGGGATCGGTTCATGACCCGGACGATCATGAGGCCGATTCCCGATTGGCCGGACCGTATAGGATACGCCGCACTTTGGGCGCTTCCGCCCGTCGCCTTCTTTTTGACTTGGCTGCTCGTCTTTTACTTGGGCTGATCGGTTTCCTGGGGCGTATGGACAGGAATGGGATTGGCCGACCGAGCATAAGTTCACATTGTACAAGGAAAAGGAGGGACATAGATGTATACGGGTTTGGCGATATTCGGAAGTTTGATCGGCTTGTTCGTTACGGGCGCCGCCTTGTTCACGGCCTGGTCGTTCTATATGGAGCGCAAGGCGAAGCAAGCGCCGCCGGAATCGGATTCGAGCGATGATGCGGCAGCAGCGGCGAAGACCGGGTCCTTGACCCCTTTGCTGAAGGGCTGGATGGTGTGGGACTATGCGGTCATCCTGCTGTTCGGCGTAGGCGCCGTGTTCCTGTTCACCGACCTGCTGGCCGTTGCCCGCGATCGGGAGCAGTTCCCCCCATATCACTACGGGTACTTGCTGTGCGGCTTTATCTTTTGCCTACTGGGAATGCTGTTCTCCTTCATCCGCATCGCGACGCTCATTCGGCTACATCGGGGGAGCCGTACCGCGCGGATGGATCATGCGGACGAACCAGAGCATGCTTATCACGCCGAACAGCGGGTATAACGTCGACAGCAGCGTGCTGAACCCGATCTGGCCAACCACGTAGCTCGCGAGCAAGATGGACAGGACGATGCCGTTGTAGGAGAAGCTTGTACGCTGTCGGAGCTGAAGCGTCAGGCCGTACACGTTCGCGATCAGGGTGGTGAAGATTTCCCCGAAGATCACCGCGATGAACGCGAGCTGAACGCCGTGGCCGAGCCGGCCGATCAGATGGGACATCGGAATTTCGAACTGGGCGATACCCGGCATTTGCGAGGAGAGGGCGAAATGCCCGCCCAGCAGCATCAGGCTGATGCCGATGCCGCCCAACCACCCGCCCTTCTTCAGGAGGTGCGGGTTTTTCGTCGCGGCACCGAGCGGGACGAGTACGGCCTGCGCGGTCGCCAGGTTGAACGCCACGTAGAGCAGAGGGGCCGTCCATATTCGGACCGGGTTGTAATCGCTCGACCACGTCAGCCAGTTACCCGCATTGGGAGAACCGATGGCGGCGGTCACCATCAGGATGCTGAACAGGAACATCATCGGGACGACCAGGCTGTTCACGGCCATGAGTGCTTTCAGTCCGCCCGTTATGACCCCATATGCCAGCAGCAGCGTGAAGAGAAGTCCGTATTGATACGGCAGATTGAAATGCTCCCGGAACACGGAGCCGGCTCCGGCCAGCATGACGGCATTGATGCCGAACAGAACGACCAGAGAGAAGAGGCTGAACGCATTGCCGAGCCGCGGGCCGAACAAATACCGGTTCAAGTCCTCGTAGGAGCTCGCCTTGATCTGATTTGCGAGCAGCATGACCTTCGTGCCGAGCCAGATGAACAGCAGTCCGGCGAGGGTGATCGTAATCGTGGCCATCCAGCCGTACCGGCTGAAGAACTGCAAAATTTCTTGCCCGGTCGCGAATCCCGCGCCTACGATCGTTCCAATATATGTAAAGGCGATTTGCAAGACGGTTCCCCATGCTTTCATCGCGGCATGCACGTCCTTCACTCTTGATTTGGTAGCTTGGCTACTGTACAAGTTATGAAGGAAAGGGGGAAAAAAGATCATATTTCCGGCGACCGGTTTGCACAACCTCGGCCGATCTTTTATAATACGGGCAAGATGATCCCGCAAAAGGGAGCGTGCTGCCGTGCTTTCCTACATCTTCGAATTGATCTGGACGTTTCGATATATGGCTTTGTTTGGCTTTCTAGCTCTTGGCATGATCGGCTTGCCGATCCCGGAAGAGACGCTGATGACGTTTATCGGGTCTCTAACCGCCTTTGACCACTTAACCTTGGCCGGATCCATTGCGGTGTGCTTCGCCGGCACGATGACCGGCATGGTGATCAGCTACTGGATCGGCCGCCGGGTGGGCAAGCCGTTCCTGGATCGGTACGGCAAGTGGTTCCTCTTGACGCCGGCCCGGCTCGCCCGTGCGGAGAAGTGGTTCCAGAAGTATGGCGTCTGGACCGTTTCTTTCGGATATTTCGTCCCGGGGGTTCGTCAATTGACATGTTACTTGGCCGGCATGAGCAGGATGCGGTTTTGGTTATACCTCGTCTATGCGGGGAGCGGCGCGCTCGTGTGGTGCTTCAGCTTCATCACGCTCGGACGAATCATCGGCCACAACTGGGAGGCCGTCCTGAACATGATTCACGTTTACTTGGGACGTGGGGTCGCGATCGGCATCGGGGTGATGCTGCTGCTTGTTCTGGTATTTTTGCGTTTGCGCAAGAAGGGCGGTCCTATGCGAAAAAACGGCGTATAAGAAAGCTTCTGATCGAAGCCGTGTTATTAGAAATCTAAAAATCCCTTGCATACCTTCGATGGGAAGGCAGCAAGGGATTTAGTTTGTTTGACGGTTATGGGAACTCGAATTAAGCTTTCTGGTCGGCATACAGCTTGATGGACAGCACATTCTGCGAGACGGGATCGACGTCCAGCTTCAGGATCGTCCCGGCGCTCTTGTAGGAGAGCGCGTACTTCGTGCTCGCGTCCGGCTTGCCGAGGGCGTCCACCGCTTCTTTCGCAGACTGGCCGAGCTTGAAGCCGTTCAGCCCCGGATTGACCTCGCCGCTCGTAATCTCCACGAACTGCACGAGCTTCGCCTTGCTGAAGCCGACGATGAATCCGCGGTACTCGTACGCCACGATCGGATCCGTCTCATCTTCCATCGTGTACTCGTTCTCCGGCTTGCCCAGCCTGAGCGTGACGGAGGCCGTCGTGTCCGCAAGCGTAATGCCCATCAGCGACGGCTTCTTCACCGTGTACCCTTCTACAGGCGGAGGAGTCGCCTTATCCTCCGGCGTCGTCGAGTCCGAGGAGGCCGTAACGTTCTTCCCGGCCGCCTGACTGTTGTCCGCTTGGCTGCCTCCGCCGCTGGAAGCGGTCTGAATGTCGCCGTGCGCCTCGTCCGTCCCGCCGGTCCCTCCCGGCTTCGCCGGACCTTGATCGGATGGCTGCGCGATCGCGGGGGGCGTGGCCGTTACGCCGAGCTTCACCCCCGGCTCCTGCGTAGGGACCGGACTGGCCTCTCCCGGCTTCGACGTGCCGCTGCAGCCGCTGGCGACAGCCGACAGGGTGACGAGCGCGATTGCGAGTACCCCATGCACAACAGGTTTGTTTCTCATAGCGTTTCTCCTTCTCCGGTTCAAGCTTCTCTTTGTCTATTGGATAGATGTTGTGCAAACAATCCCATCATACCGTTCCCGGGCCTATCCAGACAAAGCCCAATTGCCCCCAAATCCGCTTGTTTCGGCGTCCCAACCGCCATCTCTTGCCTGAAGGTTCTTCCAATCGCTGCCAATACCATTGTTTTCTTGCTTCTACTTACTAAGACGAATCGACCTGGGAAATAGTTGCATCCTTTCGGGATTTTTTTACGTTTCCAGGTATGGCTCCCCTTGAATGTTCTTCGGCGAATGTGGTACCTTAACGGAAAGGAAACGCCTTAGGAGGAATCTCATGGAAGAACTGAAGCGACGCATCCAACAAGAAGCCAATATCGTAAGCCAACAAGTGTTGAACTTGGATAAAATATTAAATCATCAGGTAGATCCGCCCTTCATCATGGAAATGGGCAAGCAATTCGCCAAGCGGTACCGGGAAGACTCGATTACCAAGGTGCTAACGATTGAGTCGTCCGGCATCACCGTGGGCTTTGCCACCGCTCTGGAGCTCGGGGTCCCGCTCGTATTTGCCCGCCGGAAGAAGACGTTGACGACCGAAACCGAGGTGTATGCGGAGCGCGTCCCGTCGTTCACCAAAGGCATCGTGACTGATATTCTTGTCTCGAAGAGCGTGCTCGGTCCCGAGGATCGCGTGCTGCTCATCGACGACATCATCGCCAATGGAGACGCCGCCCGCGGCCTGATTCGCGTCATCGAGCGTTCGGGCGCGACGCTGGTCGGGCTCGGCATCGTGATCGAGAAGAGCTTCCAGGCCGGCGCCCGGACGATCCGCGAGAGCGGCATTCGGCTCGAATCGCTTGTGCAGATTCAATCTTTGGAGCAAGGCGAAGTCCGGTTTTTATAAGGGTGGATAGGCCGCCGGTTGCAGTTGGACTACTTTCTGAGATGAATTGGAATCTTTCCTCCGTGTGCATTTTCATTTATAATGAAAGGGAGCTATAGAGAGGAGGCGATCGGAATGGGGAATGTACAGCTATCCGCCGATTACATGATGACCAAGTTATCGGAAGCGAAGGTTCATTTTGAACGGGCTCTCGACTGCAAGCACACCGAGTTTGACGATTTGTATCCTTACATGATCGAGCATCCTCAGTTTTTCTGGTATAAGCGATATGTGGCGTGGTCGGAGCTGCTCACCATCGTGAAGCTGCTCAGCGAGCTTTCTATGGAGTGGAAGTCGATCTTTACCGACCAGCAGGTTGAATATATAGAGCGCCGGGTCATGTCGAGCAAGGTGCTGGACGATTGGTTCGAGAAGAACGATACGAAGGAACATGTTGGATAAGTGGCCGCATAGAGCGGGCAGGGAGAGGCGGCGTAGGCTCCTCTATCCTGTCCGTTTTTATATCCAGCTTGAAAGGAGTGAACAGCCATGATATCGGACGAGCAGCTCAATATGTATCGGGTGAATGGGACGAAAATTCGCGTCGTACGGGATTCGGAGCCGGAAAATGACGTGCGCGGGTTCATCGTGGCTTGGGATGACGATACGGTCATGGTGCGTAGGCCGAACCGTCGGGTCGTGAAGCTGTCGCGCGAGTATAAATATCAGCCGGCCAACCAAGGGCGGGACGAGGCGGAATGACCAGTATTGGGAACCCGGGGCCACGACACGAGGAACGGTTGCAGCTTCTAAGCGCGATCTCAGGCATCCGGCATGGCCTGCTTCATGATGACGGCGAACCGGTGCTCTGCATCGCCTCGGACACGGCGCTCCGGACGCTTAACTCCTCCATCTGGGGAGGCGGGTTTCAGACGAGTTATTTTATTATAAACCGGCAGGTGCCCAAATCATACATGAGCGACGATCCGGCTCGCGAGATGGGGGACTTCTTGTCGCGGACGGGCTATCCGGCGGAGCACTGCGCCGGCATGCTGACCGCCGCCTGGGTCGAACATGCAGGCCACGAAACGATGGCGCTGGATGACCTGACGGTCAGCGCCTGGGTCACCGTAGGCCTCAGCAACGCCGCCAGGGCCGGCGACATTGTGGACGTAGATCGACTGTACCCGGGGACGATCAACAGCATCGTTCTCGTCGACGGTTGGATGACGGACGCGGCTATGGTCAATGCCGTCATCACCGCCACGGAGGCGAAGACCGCCCTGCTGCAAGAGCTGCGCATCCCGGCGGGGCCGGACGGCCGACTCGCGACCGGCACGACGACGGACGCCATCGTCGTCGCGGCCACCCAGCGTGGCGCCTCCCGCTATGCGTATGCCGGCACCGCCACCCGGCTCGGCTATTTGATCGGCCGGACCGTGTACGAAGCAGGCCGCCAAGCCGCCTTGGAGTACCTTGATTATGTGCGGGTCAGGGAGGCCCACAAATAATTTTGAAATAAGTGTTGACTTCGTTAGACGAGCTGTGCTATATTATTTCTTGTCGCCGCAACAAACGACACGCGGTCGTGGCGGAATTGGCAGACGCGCTAGATTCAGGTTCTAGTGGGGTAACAGCCGTGGAGGTTCGAGTCCTCTCGACCGCATCAGAGCAGTATTTAAAAGGGTTTTGGGAAGCCTTAGGTTTTAAATGGGCTTACTGAAACCCTTTTTGCTTACTTAAGTTCCTTTCTTCCGGTACGAAATAACCGATGAGGATCAATCGATGAATATTTCCATTTTGGCCACCAAACTGTATATCCCCGTGCCACGGACGAGAGTTGTCCAAAGGCCGCGCCTGATCGAGCGGCTGAACGAGGGTCTCGACCGCAAGCTGACCCTCATCTCCGCCTCAGCCGGTTTTGGCAAAACAACGCTGGTCAGCGAATGGGTCGCCGGTTGTGATCGACCTGTCGCATGGTTGTCGCTGGACGAAGGAGATATCGACTCTACGCGCTTCCTGACTCACCTTGTCGCTGCTCTGCAGACGATTGAGGACCATTTTGGAGGAGGCGCGGTTAGTGCGCTCAACTCCCCGCAGCCGCCGTCAACCGAATTGATACTAACCATCTTGCTCAATGAAATCTCAGCTCTCCCGTACAAATTTGTCCTCGTTCTGGACGACTACCATGTTATTGATGCCAAATGGATCGACGATGTTTTAAACTTCCTGCTCGAGCATCTCCCTCCACAGATGCACCTGGTCATCGCCACACGTGAAAATCCGCAGCTTCCCTTAAGCCGGTTACGTGCTCAAGGCCTCTTGACCGAGTTGCGAGACACCGACCTGCGCTTTACGCTCGGCGAAGTGGCCGCATTCCTTAATCAGGTTATGGGATTGGGTCTTACGGCAGACGAAATGACTGCCCTGGAGACGCGTACCGAAGGCTGGATTGCGGGACTTCAACTGGCGGCGCTCTCGATGCAGGGGCGCAAAGATATTCCTGCCTTCATTCGGGAATTCGCCGGAGACAATCGGTACATTATGGACTATCTGGTCGAAGAGGTTCTGCAGCGTCAGCCCGACCCGATCCGAAGCTTCTTGCTTCAGACCTCCATTCTCGACCGGCTGCATGGCCCGTTATGCGATGCCGTCACCGGCCGTGAGGATGGCGTCGCGCTGCTTCAGTCCCTGGAGCTAGGCAACTTTTTTGTCGTTCCACTGGATGACAGGCGCAGGTGGTATCGCTATCATCATCTTTTTGCCGAAGTTCTCTCTGCGTATTTAAGGTCGGATCAGCCCGATCAAGTAGCTGCGCTTCATCGGCGCGCAAGCCTATGGTACGAGCAGCATGGCTCGGCGGACGACGCGATCCGCCATGCGCTGGCCGCCGAGGATTTCGCACGCGCGGCGGACCTGGTTGAGCTGGCTATACCAGCCTTGCGCAGGAGCAGACAGGAGGCTGCAATGCTGGGGTGGCTGAAATCGCTCCCCGATGAGCTGGTCCGATGCAGGCCTGTGCTAAGCGTTTGGTATGCCGGGGCGTTATTGGCCGGCGGCAAATTAGACGCCGTTGAGAACCGACTGCGAGACGCCGAACAGTGGCTGGAGACAGCGGCGGACATGCGTGAGCGGGAGCAAGCCCTGCCGGCCGAGATGGTCGTCGTGGACGAAGAGGAGTTTCGCCGTCTCCCGGGTTTGATCGCCGTGTACCGTTCCGGACTAGCCTTGGTATTGGGTGATGTGCCAGCCGCTACGAAATACGCCCGACAGGTGCTCGACCTCGTGCCTGAGGACGACCATCTCCCGCGCGGAGCGGCAACTGCACTACTGGGACTCGCCTTATGGAGGAGCGGGGATCTCGAGGAAGCACGCCGGATGTTTGCAGCCGGCATGATTAACGTGCAGCTGGCGGGGGCGATCTCCGACGCGATCAATGGTGCTATCGCTCTGGCTGAAATACGGATTGCGCAAGGCCGACTCCACGAGGCGATGCGTACGTATGAGCGGGGCTTGCAGCTTGCGGCGGATCATGGCGAACCTGATCTGCGGGGAACGGCGGACATTTACGTAGGTATGAGCGAGCTCTGTCGGGAGCATGACGATCTGCATGCCGCCACGCAGTATTTGTTGAGAAGCAAGGAGCAGGGCGAGCACACCGGCTTCCCGCAATACCCGTATCGCTGGCGCGTCGCCATGGCTCGAGTACGGGAGGCCCAAGGAGATTTGAACGGTGCGTTCGACCTTCTCCATGAGGCAGAGAACCTGTATATGAGCGACTTTTTCCTCGATGTACGTCCTGCATCGGCGTTGAAGACACGGGTGTGGGTCGCGCAGGGAAGGTTGGGTGAAGCCCTCGACTGGGCACGGGAGAAGGGTCTGTCCGCGGCGGACGACCTTTGTTACGAGCGCGAATTCGAGCACATCACCCTGGCCAGGGTGCTCTTGGCCCGGTATAAGAGCGACCGTACAGACCGCTTCATGCTCGAGGTAATGGGACTTCTGAAGCGTCTCCTTCAAGCTGCTGAAGAAGGCGAGCGGACGGGATGCGCGATCGAAATCCTCGTCTTACAGGCACTTGCTTATCATATGCAAGGCGACATCCCTGCTGCGCTTGTGCCCCTGGAACGAGCATTAATACTGGCCGAGCCGGAGGGCTACATCCGCATCTTCGTGGACGAAGGCCGACCCATGGCTGCCCTGTTGGAAGCGGCCGTGAAACAAGGGATCGCCCCGAACTATGTCCGCGGCCTATTGGAATCGCTTGGAAATGTTGAGGTAAGAGCGACTGGAAAGCAGGTTGTGAGCAAGCCGCTGATGGAACCGTTAAGCGAACGTGAACGTGATGTGCTTCGTCTGCTCGGAACCGACTTGAACGGCCCGGAAATTGCCCGCGAACTTAGGGTGTCCCTTAACACCTTGCGGACCCATACCAAGAACATTTACGACAAGCTTGAGGTCAACAACCGACGGACAGCCGTCCGCCGCGCTGTGGAACTCGATTTGTTATAGCAAGCCTTGATAGATCAACCCCGCCCTGGCAGAAGTGCGGGGCGTTTTTATTTTCACCAAGCCCCTTGTCGAAAAAATCATCACGTCAATCACCACTTGTGGTGATGCCGTCTCACCACATGAGCATGTATCTTTTGATTATGTAAGGAACGCATGAAACGACGTGGAGATGCATCCACACGAGGAAAATGAAGGAGGTAAAGAATGAGCGAGACACACGGATCAACGGAAGACCACAACGGACCTGCACTGTACGAAGTACGACTTAAGGGTCACCTTGATGCCCGGTGGACCTACTGGTTTGAGGGGCTAAGCCTTACCCATGAAAGCGACGGAACAACCATCCTTATTGTCCGGGTAGACGATCAGCCCGCATTGCACGGCTTGCTCAGGAAAGTGCGCGATCTCGGCCTCCCATTGGTGTCGGTCATTCAAGTTGATCCCGAATCGGCGAACAGACAGGACATGAAAACAAAGGAGACAAACCCATGAACACGTATCAAGAAACCGCAATTATTAAAGGGAACGAGCACGTGCAAACCAACCGGCGAGCCGCGATAACAGCCTCGAATCTCATCCGTTTCGCGGGGTTAGCGGCTATGCTGGCAGGGATCCTCTTTATCGTCGTGCAGACGATCCATCCTGCCGACATTCTTTCGTCAGTCCACACCGGTCGATGGGCAATCGTCCACTACTTGGGCGTCGCTATGTGCTTTCTAGGCCTACTCGGCATAATGGGGATCTATGCCAGGCAAGTGGAGAAGGCCGGTTGGCTCGGTTTGGCCGGCTATCTCTTGATTAGCCTCTTCTATACGCTCACATTGGCCTTTCAATTCATCGAAGCCTTTGTCTCTCCACCGCTCTCCGCCGAATCGCCAATCTTTGTCGAGGGCATGCTGGGGATCCCAAGCGGCAATGTCGGCGATATAAATGTCGGACACCTCGAGACGATCTATTCGGTGACAGGGGCCATGTATTTACTCGGCGGGCTGCTGTTCGGCATCGCTACGTTCCGCGCAGGCATTTTGTCGCGCTGGGCTGCCGCCCTGCTTGCCATAGGGACCCTTCTGCCACTCCCACTGTCTTCCCTGATTCATCACCCGTACGATCGGATACTGGCGGTGCCGGTAGGGTTAGGTCTGGCTTGGTTGGGATACTCGGTCTGGTCCGAACGGCGTGATAAAGCCTGATATGAATACAAAAGAACGCTCGGCCATGCTGCTTGTCGCCGCATTGCTCTTACTGAGCGTCATTCCGATCGCCGCCGGAATTTACCGGCTCACCTCGTTGGCCGGCGGCGCGGAAGTTACGCCGGCCAACGCCCGGTTCTTTGAGACGCCCCTGCCGGTGGTGCTGCATATCCTAAGCTCCGGCGTGTATGCCATCCTGGGCGCGTTCCAGTTCGCACCCGGTCTTCGGCGGCGCAAGCCAGGCTGGCACCGCGCGGCCGGACGGCTCCTGGTTCTATGCGGCCTGCTGGTAGGACTTACTGGGCTGTGGATGACCCTGTTCTATCCCATTCCATACGGCGGTAAGCTGCTGTTCTCCTTGCGGCTCTTATTCGGGTCGGCCATGGTCGTGTCCATCCTGCTCGGCTTTACCGCGATCCTGCGGGGGGACGTGACCCGGCACCGCGCCTGGATGACGCGCGGCTACGCGATCGGGCTTGGCGCGGGCACGCAGGTGCTGACTGAGACGGCCGGGACATTAGTCATCGGCTCTCCGGATGATTTAAGTAAAGCGCTGTTCATGGGTGCGGGCTGGGTCATCAACCTCGCCGTGGCCGAATGGGCCATCCGCAGAGTTCGCACCAGTGACAACATTAGGAATGGAGGGGAAAAGGATGAAAGCAATCGTATACGAGCGGTACGGGCCTCCGGATGTCTTGCAGCTGAGAGAGGTCGCCAAGCCGGTACCCAAAGACAACGAGATCTTGATTAAGGTCTATGCGACAACCGCATCGGCGGGGGATTGGCGATTACGCAAGGCGGATCCTTTCTTGGCGCGGATGTTTAACGGTTTGCGGAAACCGAAACGAGTCCGGATATTGGGATTCGAACTGGCCGGCGTCATCGAATCGACGGGCGGCGGCGTTACTCGCTTTAAACCCGGGGACGCCGTGTATGCCGCCTGCGGCACCGGTTTTGGTGCGTATGCCGAATACAAGTGCCTGCCGGAGACGGGCAGCGTAGTGCTCAAACCGGCCAACATCACGTTCGAGGAGGCGGCGGCGGTTCCGGTCGGCGCCTGTACGGCGTTGCAATTTCTCCGTAAGGGCAACATCCGGCGCGGCAATCGCGTGCTCGTCTATGGCGCATCAGGCAGCGTCGGGACATATGCGGTGCAGCTGGCCAAACATTTCGGCGCGGAAGTTACAGGAGTATGCAGCACCCCGAATGTGGAGCTAGTGAGATCGCTCGGTGCCGACAGTGTCATCGATTATACGAAAGAACGGTTCTCGGAGGGCGGTCCGACCTACGATATTATTTTCGATACGGTCGGGAAAAGTCCGTTCAAGGTTTGCATCAAGCGTCTGACACCTGACGGCTTCTACTTGCAAGCGGTCCACGTAAGCCCATTGCCGATTATTCGCGGGCTATGGATCAACTTGACTAGCGGCAAGAAGGTGATAGGCGAATCATTGAAGGAAAGCGCCGAAGACTTGACTTACTTGAAGGAACTGATCGAGGCCGGCGCGCTGCGTTCGGTCATCGACCGCCGTTATCCGCTTGAGCAAGCGGCGGAGGCTCACCGTTACGTGGAGCAAGGCCATAAAAAGGGCAACGTGGTTTTAAACGTTGGAGTGCAACGGGCTTGAAAAGGGCGGCTTATTATAGCCGCTTTTCCTCATTTCTAGGAAAGCGACTGAAAGTATTCTGTAACGATGTCACGGAACTCCATTGCAGCCCGTGAAATGTACCGGCTTTTATGCCATAATAATGCGATCTCCCGTACCAATTCGCGATTTTCTACTTGGAGATATTTGATAGATTCCCGGGAGTTCCTTGCCGTGCTTGGGATGAAGGCGATACCGATATCGGCTTCTACGAGAGAGCTAAGACGCGCAGGTTCATCTCCCTCATACACATATATAGGCTCAAAGCCGACCGATTGACATAAAGCGTCCACTAAATCCCGGGTACCGTAGCCTTTTTTTACTCCGACAAACCCTTCATCCTTTAGCTCCGCCAAGGACACGCTGCTTCTGTTTGCCAAACGATGACCCTCTGGAACAGCAACAAGGATCGGGTCGACGAACACAATTTCACATTCGATGTCGTCCCCTCGTATCGGAGGCGACGACAAGCAGAAATCGACCTCTCCGCGATGAAGAAGCGTAACCATTTCCTGCGTGGTCAACATTTGTACATGGAATTGGATGTGGGGCCGTTTTTTTCGAAACTCTCGAAGGATGTTCGGCAACGTGCTTGCGGTGGTGACCGCCAATTCGAGCGTGCCGTGTTCCGGGCCGGACAAATCGCGAAGCTCCTGCTTCCCTTGTTCCAATTCGAACAAGGCCCTTTCCGCACGATGAAGGAATCGGGTTCCGAACTCATTCAACCGCAGCCTTCTCCCTATACGATCGAACAGAGGGACACCCAGATCCTCCTCCAAGCGTTGAATCGTTTTGCTTAACGACGATTGCGTGACATGCAAACTTTGCGCAGCTTCGGTCACATGCTCCAATCGAGCTACCGCGACAAAATATTGCAATTGAAGAAGCTCCATTTCGCACGCTCCATTCATTCCTTCCAGTCAATGAAATCATAACATAAAATGCGTTGGAATAAATATAAGATTTGCATTACGATGACATCAAAACATTATGGGAGGAGGAGACCTATAGTGAATGCTCGCAGCAGGAGGTTGATGATTTCCGTTGGGCTGGGAATCTTATTGAACCCCCTAAATTCTTCGATGATTTCTGTGGCGATTGCAAGGCTGCAAAATGTGTATCAACTTGACTTTACAGACGTTTCCTGGATTATTTTTTCTTTCTACATTGCGAGTGCGATCTCACAGCCCGTCATGGGAAAGGCGAGCGATTTATTCGGCCGCCGGAAAATCTTTCTTACTGGGCTGGTCGTAGCCTTCGTTGCGTCATTGTTAGCTCCGCTATCACCTAACTTTGGGTCGCTCATCGTTTTCCGTATTGTGCAATCCATCGGAACAAGCATGATGGTTGCGGTCGGAATGGCTATCGTGCGGATTCATATTACGGAGAAACAAGCGTCTGCACTGTCGGTTTTGTCCATATTCCTGTCCGGCGCGGCAGCGATCGGTCCTTTCATTGGCGGGGTATTGATTCACTGGTGGGATTGGCAGGCTATCTTTTTCGTCAATATTCCGTTCGTGGCGGCGAGCTTTCTTTTAGCTTGGAGGATTATTCCTAAGGACAACCCGCCAACATCCGATTCACGCAACATGTCCTTTCGTAAATGGTTTGAATGGATTGATGTGTCAGGGATTCTGCTCTTCACAGTGGGTCTGGTGGCCCTGCTCGTTGAATTACTGTCAGTAAAATCGTCTGGGTATGTCTCATTGAGAAATGTCCTTGTCGGGGGGATCGGCCTCGTTGCACTTGCGGCTTTCGTACGACATGAGTTAAAAGCGGCGGCACCCTTTATTCCTTTACGCACATTCGCCCAATATCCCGCGATGACTTGGGTCAATGTCGAATTTATGCTAGTGAACGTACTTTTTTACTCGCTCTTTTTCGGGCTTCCGTCCTACTTGCAAGTGGTACGCAATGTCAGCGAGTTCTACACGGGGATTCTTATGCTGAGCTTAGGTTTATGTTCTCTCGTTGTTTCTCCGTTAGCCGGTCGATGGATCGATAAAACAGGACCGCGACCCGCATTGGTGGTATCCGCAATCCTGATGACATTTGGATCCGTGTGGCTCGTGACATTGACTCCAGCATCGCCGGTTATTAGCGTGTGTTTGGCGTTAGCCGCATTCGGCATTAGCAACGGGTTGAACAATGTCGGGATGCAAGCCGCCTTGTTCGAAAGCTCTCCGAAAGAAATCATCGGGGTGGCTTCCGGATTGTTCAATACTTCTAGATACCTGGGAACCATTCTCTCTTCCTTACTGATAGGCATTGTAATGGGAGACCAGTTCAGCTCTGGGGGATTGCGAGTGCTGGGGATTATCCTCACACTGGTCGCGTTGTCCTTGGTATTCATGGGTCGACGGAGACAGGAATCCAGTGAATCTAGGATTTATTTTCACTTTTATCCTTTTTTCTTACTTTTGTGTACTTATATGTCCCAAGACACATGATACCTAATAAAACTAGGAACATAAGAAAATAAAAAATATCAAATCCTCTTTCACCAGTCAATCTAATAAAAAAGCTTCCCCCAAATATAGCTGTTCCCGTCACTCCTAAATTCATCACAAACGCCCAAAACATTTCTTTTGTATTTGTATTATCCATCGATACTTAACGCACTTCCTTCGAAATTATATGGCACGAACATCGAAACGGAATGCCTGGAGATGAAAAAGTCCCGGCATTCCGTCTTTTTGTATTTTTGTCCGCGATGCATAGAGCGTCAACTCGTTTGACTGCCAGCGACACCCTTCCACATCATCTTCGAAATTTTCACCTGCCGCCGATATTGGACCGGCCTCATGCCGGTTCTCTCCTTGATCATCGCCGACAAGGAGTTCGATTTCTTAATTCCCACCTTTTCGCATATGGTTTGCACTTCGTCATCCGTTGCCTCGAGCAGCTGGATCGCCCGTTCGACACGGATCGCCTTCAAATATTTCATCGGCGAAATATTCATCACTTGGCTAAACTGCTGGGCGAAATAATTCGGATGATAGCCGATCGCCCGCGCGATGTCAGGCAAGGATAGATCGGGATCGGCCATCCGCTTTTTCATGAAACGCGCCGCATAGATGATGAATTTGCCTTCACCGATTCGGAGGGGAGCGGACTTCCCGACCGTTTCGTTCGGCATGTTTTTTTCCGCCGCTGCGTCCCATCTCACATTCGCCACCAAGTCGGCGACAAGCGAGAACAACACACACGACGCTTTGAGCGGTTCCAGCGGCAACGCATCGACGGTATGGATCGTCCACAGCTCGTGCAACGTGTCCCGGGTACGATCATTAAGCGTGGAGACGACGGGCCGGATCGGCCGGAAACGGTCGAACACGGTTTGCAAAAAAGGCGATCGGAAAGCAATACACCTTAAATCCATGCCGGACTCGGCCAGCGAAATCGTTTGACCGGGTTGGACGATCAGCACCTGCCGTTCCGTAAGCTTGACGGGCGATTCCGCCACACGAATGTTCGGACGTCCCTCATCTTGGTGAAGCAACTGGAACTCGGTCGATTTCCATTGACGCTTATTCGGGATAAAGCAATCGCAGCCTATAACCGGCATCATGTCGAACAACGTTTTGTCGATCATACGTAACTATCCCTCTTTCCGAGTCTATAGTTTTGTGAGTCCGAGCCATCATCCTTGCGGATATTCCAGGTATTGGTTCCCTTCTTTCCTCTGCTAATGGTAATAACAACCAAGAAAATTGTAACATTTCACATCCATTAATGACACGAAAATATCGAATGAGCGCGAAATATAACTTAATTTTCTGACGTTTTACGAAGTATCGGGCATTGAGGCGATTTCCCTTCCAAAAATATAATGAAAGTACTGGAGGTGATCATCGTTTGATCGTAGTAGACAAAATTCGGTTTTCCGCCCGGCAGTTTCAGTCGAGATTTGCGGAAATGGCGGCGATCGGGCTTTTGCGCGAACCGGAAGGCAAGCGTTATGCCCTCTGTATGAGGCATCCGTTCGATACGATCGCTGCCGCGTTATATGTGCGGGAACGGGACGGATCGATTTTGCTGCTTCATCCCGATACGCCGCCCGACAAGGCGGTCGCCCAAGCTGAACAAGCCGGCTGTATGGCGCTCATTTACCAGGAATGGGATCGTGTCCTTCCGCTCGCGGTCCAGAGTTCGGACCTGGCTGCGGATCCGGCGCTCTGCCAGTTCAGTTCGGGCACGACCGGCGAGCCGAAGCTGATCCGACGGTCATGGAACGATGTGAGAACCGAAACGGAGCACTACAACCTCGCCCTGCAAGCTCATAGCGGCGAGCAGCCCGTTATTCTCGTGCCCGTATCCCACTCGTTCGGATTGATTGCCGGTGTGTTCGCCGCGTTCGAACGGAAAGCGGAACCGATCATCGTCTTTGACAAAAATCCGAAATTTGCCGCACACATCGTCCATACTACGGCAAGCTCCATCGTTTACACCGTTCCCTTCCTGATACACCTGCTCCTGTCCTTTTCCGCCGACCTTTGCATGCATAAAGTGATCACTTCCGGTTCGCCTTTAACTTCTCCATTATTAGCCCGATTGTCGCAACAGGCAAACGAGCTTTGGCAGCAGTACGGGTGCTCGGAAGTGGGATGCATCTCCCTCGGTGCGAATCCCGGACGGGTCACGGATGTAGGACGTCCGCTCGGCCACCTTCAAGTCGGGACGAGCACGACGGAAGCCGATCGCCAGGGCGAACTGATCGTAACGTATCGCGGACGGCCGGTTCATACGGGGGATGCCGGGTATTTCGATTCCGATCATCGGCTCCATGTAGTCGGGCGAATCGACGATATGATCAATGTTTCCGGATTGAAGGTGTTGCCGTCTGAAGTGGAAACCGTCATCGGGGAGCATCCCGGCGTCGCCGAGGTAGTCGTTCATAAAACGGCGCACGGCGTATGGGGAGAGGCGGTCAAGGCGTGGATCGTATTGGCCGCCCCGTTCACGCTGACGACCGCGGAGTTAAAAGCGTGGTGCATGCTTCATTTGCCGCCTTACAAAGTGCCGACGGTCTTTCATGTCGTGAGGGACATCCCGAAGACGCCGGCCGGGAAAATAAGCCGCAAACTTTTACAAGATGAGGAGCTGAAAAGCGGATGAACCGCCGTCAAATCGTCGACAAAATGACCCTCGTAATCGAGCGAAACCTGAATGTGCGTCTGCCGGACCAAGTAAGCGAGTCGGACAGGCTCTACGAAGATTTGAACATCGACTCGATCATGGTCCTTCAGCTCGTCGTGTATTTGGAAGAGGAGTTTGGCGTCGAAGTGCCCGAGGAGGCGGTCGATCCTGCCGTTTTCCGGACCATCGGTTCGCTCGTCACATTCATCGAGCAGCTGCTTGACACGCGGATGCAGGTGTAACGGCCGTAGGAGGGATGGGGAACGTCTAGATGCGCGAGTAAGAAGGAGGGACCATGATGGGAGTGCTGTTCTCGGCGTCGCAAAAGGAATTCGAGCTGATCCGCGACGAATGGCTGCAGGCCGTACACGAAATCGCCCAAAGAGGCGTATTCGTCGGAGGTGCGCCGGTGGCGTCGTTTGAGGCGGCTTTCGCCCGAGGCGTTGGCGTCACGGGTGCCGTAGGGGTAGGCAACGGAACCGACGCGTTGTTGCTCGCTTTGAAGGCGCTTGGCGTCGGACCGGGAGACGAAGTGATTACGGCTGCGAATACGTTCATAGCCACCGTCGAAGCGATTCACCATACCGGAGCGCGCCCGGTGCTAGTCGACTGCGACCCGGATACGCTTTTGATCGATCTGGAGCAGGTGAAGCGCCGGGTTACCTCGAGAACCGCAGCGATCGTCCCCGTGCATTTGTACGGGCAAATGGTAGATTTGTCCGAGTTCAAACCGTGGGCGGACGAGCACCGTATCCCGATCGTCGAAGATTGCGCGCAAGCGGCCGGCGCGAGGCTCGGCGGCAAGGCGGCGGGCAGCTGGGGCGTTATGGGCTGCTTCAGCTTTTACCCGGACAAAAACTTGGGCGCGCTCGGAGATGGGGGAGGCATCGTTTCGTCTTCGGACGAGCTGTTACGGACGCTTCGGAAGCTGCGCAACCATGGAGGCGAAACCCGTTACACGCACGACATTCCCGGGTTCAACAGCAGGCTCGATCCGATTCAGGCGGCTGCGCTGGAGCTGAAGCTGCGCCATCTCGACGCGTGGTCGATGCACCGAAGATACGTCGCCAAGCTGTACGAGACGTATTTGGCAGGGGCGGGAGCCATTGTGTTGCCGAGGCATCGCGACGATGAAAGCCACGTGTTCCACCTGTATGTCGTACGGGTCGAAGCGGACGTTCGAGACGCATTGCGCAAACATTTGCAAAAGAAAGGGATCTTGACGACCGTCTCCTATCCGGCTCCCGTTCATCTGACGCCTGCCTTCGCTTTTCTCGGTTACGGTCCCGGATCGTTTCCGGTTGCGGAGGAAGCTGCGGGGCAAATTTTATCGCTGCCGATGAACATCGCCGTCACCGAAAGCGACGTTGCCGCGATTGCACGGGAAATCAAATCCATTGTAGGAACCGTCCATGCCGGATAGAGGCCTAGTTCGATTACGATAACGGAGAGGGGAATCTAGGATGGAAAAGGACATACACCGGTTTTTGCTCGATCGGGTCGCCGATTTGCTCGGCAAGCCGGGCGTTCGCGAGGAGCTGACCGTCGCTTCGTCGCTGGCGGATGAAGGCATCGACTCCGTCATGCTCGTCAATTTGATCGTACAGATCGAGCAAAAATACGAGGTTTTTTTCGAGGACGACGAATTGTTGGCGGAAAATTTCATGACCGTAGAACAAATAACAAAACAAATTCTCGAGAAGCTGAGCATCGAAGCATGAACCCGAAAGCGGTTCACTGTTTGCTCGATGTGATGGCATTCGCGCTCGAAGCCGGCAGCCGGATCGAGTACCGGCCTCTCTATTGCGGGGCATGGGATGATCCGTTCACGGTTACAGCCGAAGGAGCGCTATCTTATTACTCGCCCGAGCTCACGAACGATACTTATTTGGCTGCATTCAATCGGCTGTACGGACGGACACCCGGAAGCTGGTATCAGTACAGTTGGTCCAAAAAGCGGAATTACATGACATTGCTCGAGCTGCTCGAACAAAGGTCGGAAAACGAATCTTTGCTCGTGCAGTTGGATCTGTACTACATGCCCTATCCGACCCGTTGCTATGAGACGCTGCACCGGCCGCATTTCGTCATGGTCGACCGGCAATACGGCGATGACATTTACATTCGGGACCCGTATTTCGGGTGGGAGGGGGATGTGCCGCTGACCGCACTGCAGAACGCGTTCTACGGCAACGAGCTTGGCGGCGGCGTAACGGTTCGCCTAGCGGAGCTCGAGCATCCGACCGCGGCGCGTATCGCGAGCGAGTTCGAAGCGCGGTTTGACGGAGAGCGTTTCCGGCTGGCCGATGCCTTCCAGGAAATCGTACACGGCGCGCTTGCAGGAGGGGCGGACATGTCGGTTCGAGCGCTCGGCTCGTCCGTCGATCAGCTCGGCATTATCGCCAGGCGCAAATACAGCTATAGCAAAGTTTCGTCTTTTTTCGCGGAGGCGCTTGGAGAAACGCCCGATCCGCTAGAGGAGCGGGTGAACGGGCTAGTCAAGGGATGGATGAACGCCGGGTACGCTTCCATTCGCGCCTCGATCCGCCAAAGCCGGGAGGATGTCGTGCAGCTGGCCGATAAAGCCGCGGCGCTCCGCGAAGAGGAACGGAAGCTGAAGCGGGAGCTGCGGAGATTGTACGAGCGATGGAAGGAGGCCAGATATGAAAGCGAGCGTACCGGTACGGATCGGGTACTCGGAAGGACAGGCGAAGCGCGTCAATGAACGCGCGATAGACAGCCGGTGGACGCGGTATTTGGGGGAATACAACGAAACCGTACCCATACCGCCGCTCGCCTTCATGCGGCTGTTCGGAGGCTCGTTCGGACAGTGGCATGCCCATTTTCCCGGATCGCTTGCCGCAACCGCGGACTCCCTCGACAAGCTCTGTCGCAAATACGGGGTCACGACGCTGTACGTCAATGTACCTGCCTTCGTTCCGTATTTGCTCATGGCGCGCAATTACGGGAAGCTCGATATCGGAATGCTGATGATCGCGCATTCGGTCGCGACGTCGTTTTGGCTGCGGCAGTGGATCGGGATCGCGCCTTGGATCGCCGGTCGCGACTTGCTGCTGTCCAGTACGGAGTCGTGTACGGCCGCGCTCTGCAACGTGTCGCCGAGGTATGCCGAGGCTATGGAGCTTCCGCTTTGCATCGAATTGCACAGCGGCGCTTCCGGAGCAAACCCGGAGGAAGGACACCTGCTGGCGATCGGCCGGATCGAGCGGGTCAAGAACATCGATGTCCTGATCGAATGCTTCTCCGACATTCGCCGGCACGTGCCGTATGCGCGGCTGACGATCGCGGGCGAATATACGGGGGCGAATGCCGAACAAATTGCGCGCTATGAGCAACAAATTGCCGAGCTGGTTCAAACGCTTGGCCTGACCGATTGCATTCGCTTCACCGGGGCTGTGGAGGGGGAAGCGAAGGAGCGCGTCTTCCGTGAGGCGGACGTACTGCTTAACTTGTCCACCGAACCGGGGGAGACGTTCGGCTACAACTTGATCGAAGCGAAGACGTGGGGGATTCCCGTCGTCTGCACGAATTGGGACGGCTTCCGCACTGTCGTGCGCCACGGCGAGGACGGGCTGCTCGCAGATTGCGACTGGAGCGGCGGCATCCCCGTTATAGATCGTGCGCAAGTCGTCGAGCACACGGTCCGGCTATTGACGGACCGCACTTGGCGCGAACGGATGGGAAGACGCGCGGCGGAGCGCGCCTGCGAGTACGACTACAGGACGATCATGCCGCGGCTTGCGGCCGGGTTGGCGCTCCGTTCCGACAATGCGAAGCTTGCGGGTGCTACGGGCGCCGCCCAAGCGCCGGTGTACCCGATCGTCGGCCCGGACGAAGTGACGCGACACGCCTCGATACCGCTGCGCGAGCTTACGGCGTTGTACCGGTCCGATCGGTTACCCGGAACGGGACTGCTGGACGAGACCTTGCTGTCCGTGCTTGCCGAACGGCCGGAGCCCGACTATGAGATTTGGATGAGCCGGGTGAAGCCGATCATTCATCATTTTGCCGGGAGGGGTGCCTTTGCAAAGCTTTCGCCTGTTTAAACGGCTGTATCCTTATGTCGACATGCGCTGGAAGCTGACCTTGCTCGCCTTTTCGTGCACGTTCGCGGGTCTTTTGCTAGGGATGCTCCAGCCGCTTTTATTCTCCTATCTGATCGATCATGTGCTGATCGAGAAGAAAGCGGAATGGGTGGCGCCACTCCTCGGATTGTCGCTCACTTTGACGGTCTTCTCCGTTGCGTTTACGATCGTTCGATCGGGCTTGTTCCGCTATTTGGGCATTTGCAACACGCTCGATATTCGGCGGGCGCTGCTGCGCCACATCCGCAAAATTCCGGTTCACGAAATCGAAAAAAGCGGCGCCGGCAAATATTCCGCGCTGCTCGGATACGACACCGCGACGATGGGCAACTTTTTGAACCATGTCATCGTGGAGCTGTCCTCTCAGCTGTTCATGATGACGGCGGCGCTCGTCTTCTTGTTCGCGATGGATTGGCGGATCGCGCTGCTGGCGGTGGCGGTCATTCCGCTCCTGCTGTACATTCCCCGTCTGTTTCGCAAGCCGATGGCCGATTCCGCGGCGCACGTCCGCTCCCATAACGAACAAGTCGGCACCGTTTTGATCGAGAGTATTGAGGGGAGCAAAGAAATTCGCGCGTTCGGGCTGGAAGCGTGGGAAGAACGGCGCAATGACAATCTGTACGCCGGTCTGATCCGGGCAAGCACGCGGGAAACGCTGCTTCGGGTCGTGACCGGGCAAACGGGGATGCTGCCGATCAGTTTGATCGTTGTCGTCTTATATTGGTTCGGGAGCCGGCAAGCGCTGAACGAAACGATCTCGGTCGGAATGCTGGTCGCCTCGGTGACGTATTTGAACAATGCGCTCAACCCGGTTCGAACGATGAACGATTATTTCGGAGAGCTGCAGCGTACCGAGGTGGCCATGTCGCGCATTGAGGAATTTATGCGCACGGAGATCGAACCCGCGATATCGGCGGAGCTTCCTCCAGTTGGCGGGCCGGACGCAGGAAGAGCAGGCACCGACGCCGCGATCGACTGCCGCAGCCTGCGCGTTTCCTCCGAAGGGGCAGACATCGTTCGGGGCATCGATTTTACGGTGAAGCAGGGTCAGGTGGCGGCGTTTATCGGAAGAAGCGGGTCCGGCAAAACGACGCTGTTCAAATCGATGATCGGTTTCATGCCGATCGAATCCGGCGAGCTGGTCATTGAAGGCGTGCCGATCCGGAATATGACACGGCTGGATCTCGTTTCAACGTTCGGCGTCGTGTTTCAGGAGTCGTTCCTGTTCCGCGGCACTTTGTACGAGAATATCGCCCTCGGCGATTTGAACGCTTCCCGCGAGGAAGTGTACGAGGCTGCCCGGCTCGCGCGGCTGCAAGCTTTTATCGACGGCTTGCCCGACGGCTTGGATACGCGAGTCGACCATAAAGGGTTTCAGCTGTCCGGCGGTCAACGGCAGAGGATTGCGATCGCCCGGGCATTTCTCAAAAAACCGCCGATTTTGCTGCTGGACGAACCGACGTCCGCGCTGGACCGTGAGACGGAAGGCGAAGTGCTTGCGGCGCTCGGCGAGCTGATGAGGGGCAAGACGACGCTGCTGTCGACGCATCGGCTGGAAACGGTGCAAAACGCGGATATCATTTACGTAATGGAGAACGGGCGTATCGTGGAAGCCGGAAATCACTTGGAGCTGATGGCGAGACGGGGATCGTATTACGCCATCATGAGCGCCGGGGGAGAAGGGCAAGCCGGACCGGTATCGATGGCGGGGGGACGCCTATGAGCGCATTGGCATGGAGGCATTTGTTCGCCGAGACGGCGCGGACGGATCGGGGCGTTACGTATGCGGATGGCCGAACCGAAACGTTCGTCACGTATGCGGAGCTCGCGTCCGATGCAGGGAAGCTGGCGGAGCGGTGGCTCGAGTCGGGCTTGCGCGACCGGTTCGTCGCCGTCATTTGGATGGACCAATCGCTATCGTACTTACGGGCGCTTATGTCCGTCCTGCTCGCGGGAGGCATCCCCGTGCCGCTGCATCCATACGCGAAATGGCCGGAAGCGGATAAAGCCGCACAGCTGGTCGAGGCGGAGCTGGTGATCGTGTCGGCCGCCAAGGCGAACCAGCTTCCGGCGGAGCTGTCCGGCAGCCATCTGTTCGCCGACGGCGAAACCGCGGAGCCGCTGACGGTGCATCGCGTTCCGAGCGTGTTCCGGCGTTCGTACACGCCGCCGGGAGCGGCGTCGATCCTGTTCCTGTCATCCGGATCGACCGGCACGCCGAAAGGGGTCATGCTGAGCGCCGACAACGTGCTGTCGAACGTTCGCTCGATCCAGCATTATGTACGTCTCGAAGATTCCGATCGGGTGTTGCTGGCGAAATCGCTTGGTTATTGTTCGACAATTACAGGAGAATGGCTGCTTGCGCTGACAGCCGGCGCCCATTTGCAGCTCGCGCCCGGGTTTATGCATCCGTTCGAAGCGGCCCGGTTCGTCCGGCAGTTCGGTACGACGTTTATGTGCACCGTCCCGTCCTTTATGCTGCCGCTCGTCAAGTCCGACCGGTGGCGTCCCGGCGATCTGCAATCGCTCCGGCAGCTTCTTGTCGTAGGCGGAGGCATGGCGCCGGATATGCTGCTAGATCTGAAGCGCAAGCTTCCTTGGACCGCGATTATGCCGTCTTACGGATTGACGGAGGCGTCGCCGAGAGTTTCGTATTTGCCTCCGGAGCAATTGGAGCGTCGTCCGGGCTCGGTCGGCTTGCCTGTGAAGGACGTAGAGATCGCCATTTGCCGAGACGGAAAGCCGGTGCCGCGCGGAGAACCAGGCGAGATCGTCGTCCGGGGTCCGAACGTGATGCTCGGATATTATGCCGACGAGCGGCGCAGCGCTTCCGTTCTCACGTCATACGGTCTATGTACGGCCGACGTCGGCTGGCAGGACGAGGAAGGTTACTTATATGTAACCGGAAGGCTGGATAGTGCGGTCAACGTCGGCGGGCATACGATTTATCCGGAGACGGTGGAGCAGGCGCTGCTAACGCATCCCTCCGTTATGGAAGCGGGCGTGGCGGGTTGTCCCGATCCGGTTTGGGGAGAGCGGCTGGTCGCATTTGCCGTTGCCGGCACGCCGCCCGAGGACGAGCATAGAGCGGTCGGCGAGCTGATGGAGCATTGCCGCGATCGGTTAAGCGCCGCGTTGTGCCCGCGTGACATCCGGTTTGTCGAATCGTTGCCGAAAACGAAAAACGGCAAGCTGGACCGGCAAGCGTTACGTTCGATGGCGAAGGAGTGGGAACATGTCCAACACGGGAACTGAAACGATTCAGGAGAAAACAATCGCCCTCATAGCAAAATTATGCAAGCGGAGCCCGGAACGAATCGGTGTTCACGATTCGCTGGCCGACACGCTTCACATCGATTCGATTCAGTTTCTGGAGCTGCTCGCGATGCTGGAGGAGGGATTCGGCTTTGAAATCGACGTCGACGACTTGCATCCGGACCAATTTCGTTCGGTGCTCTCCGTCATCCGCTTCGTGGAGAAGAAGGTGGCGCCATGAACGCCGCCCAAAGCGAAGTGTTGGAGCACAATGCCAGGCTGCGCCGGCTCGTCGACGAAATAACCTCAAGCTGCCCGTTTTATGAGCCGTGGAAGGGCGAGACGGTCAGGCTGGACGAATTGCCCGTAATCGACAAGCGGACCATCGCCGAGCAGAGGGAACGATTCGAGCTGCCGAGATCAGCGGATACCGTCACGCACGAATCGTTCACTTCCGGAACGACCGGCGTTCCGTTCCGCTGCGTCAAGACGGCGGAGGAGCAGCTCGCGCTTTCACTCGCCTTATTCGGCCACCGCCGCAGATGGGGGCTGCCTCTCAGGCACCGCTCCGTCGTGCTCAGCAACCGGATGTTGGCCGAGCCGCATACATTCGCGCATTATGCACATGTAATCGCCGATCAGAGGCCGCATATGATTCAAGGCCGTTCATCCGCGCTTCACGCGCTCGCGCACTATATGGAAGAGCGCGGCATTCGCCCGCCCGAATCTTTACGCTTCGCGCAAAATTGGGGTGAACCGCTGCAGCCCGCTCATCGGTCGGCGGTCGAACGGGTCTTCGGCGTCCCGCTGGTCGATTATTATGGGCTGGAAGAAATATGGTGTGTGGCGTTTACGGGTACGACAGGCCGATTGGAAATTGACGAACAGCTCGTTTACATAGAGGCGGTCGATCCGTCCACCCGCGAGCCGGTACCCGACGGCGAATACGGAGAATTGCTGGTCACGTCGTACGTGATGCGCAGTTTGCCTTTCCTTCGATACCGTACCGGTGATATCGGCAAGCTGATCAACGACGGGGAGACGGGCAAACGGGTGGTGGAGCTGATGCCGGCACGGGTGTCGCAAATCAGGCTGCCCGGACGGAAAGCGAGCGCCGCCATTTTCCGCTATTTCGACCGTTTTTTTTACGAGTTGTCGGCAACGGCCGGGGTGCGGCAATTTCAAATCGAGCAGCAATCGTACACCCGGTTCCGTCTTCGTTTCGCCGCCGATCCGTTCCCGGTTGAGCCGATTCGGGAGCGATTCGGCAGTATGCTAAGCCGGTGCCTCGGCACCGAAGTCGAAGTCGACGTGGAGATCGTGGCGGAAATCGCGCCGCATCCGGAAAGCGGCAAGTTCCAATCGTTCGTCAGTTTGGTCCCATAACCGATACCGAAAGCGGGGGAAACCTATGGCGCAAGCGGTCCGCAATATAGAGCCGGTGAAGCTCGCCGCTATGGAGTGCGCAGCATCGTGCGTGGTGACGGCTCTTCGCATGGCGGGAAAAAATGAAGCTTACTTTTTGCTCGATTACTGGAACTTGAACTACATTTCCCGGAGTCTCGTGTCGAGTAAAAGCGTACGCCTGAATGCGCTGGAATATATGTACGGCATCCGCACCGAATTTTGCAGACTGTCGCCGGAAAAGCTGCAGTCGCTCTTACGTGGCGGCCACATGGTGCTGTTCGTTTGCTTGGCGTCGGGATTCGACTATTTTCCGGCGAACATGCTGACCCACGAGGCGAGCGGCTTCGAGCACGTAATCCTGCTATATGCCGCAGGGCGTACGCCGAATACATTCGCGATGACCGATCCGATCGCGGATTACATCGGAGACGTGACAGCCGAACAGCTATACGCCGCTTCCGTCAAAAAGGACGAGCTTTACTGCTACGTCCTGACGTTCCCGGAACCCGGCACGTTTCGGGAGCCGTCGCCTAAGGCCGTATTCGCACACATCGCGGAGCGCAATTGGAGCCAGTACGTAAAGATGAATATTCAAGGAGGCAAAACCGCGCTTGAACGGTTCCGCGTCGACCTTGAAGCATCGCTTCAATGGGAAACGAATGCTAGAGACCGCTGGATCGCGCAGAACAACGTTACGATTTCGTCGATCGTCAAAACACGTTCGCTCTTCCGGCAAAGCGTGCGGGAGCTTGGTCTGCTCCCGGAAGGTCAACTCGCCGCCGGGGAACAACGGATGGAACGCATCATCAAGCTGTGGACGACGGTCAATTTTCAATTGGTTAAATTCAAACGAAACGTGCAAGACGAAGCGCTTGTTGCTTCCTTGCTGCACAAGCTGGAGCAGCTCGCCGAGGAAGAGCTGGGATTTTTATCGTTCCTGCGCGGGATAGGACGTGATTTCGATGCGATATAACGTTTGCTCGATTTCGTTCCGCCATACGCTTATATCGTTTCGGGAGCTCTTCCGGTTCGCGCTCGAGTCGGGGTTCGGCGGCATCGAGATGTGGGGCGTTCACGCGAAGTCGCTCCTGCAGACGGGCACGACCCGACTCGACGAAACGGTGCGCGAAATGAACGCCGAAGGCGTCCGCGTGTCGATGATCAGTCATTATCTGGAGTTGACAGCACCGCCGGAACGTTATCCGGAGACCGAACGCAATTGCATGGAGTTGATCGACTTGGCGAACCGGTTCGGCACGGACAAAATCCGAATATTCGCCGGCGTTCGGGCCAGTGCCCGGACTACAGCAAGCGAATGGCAGCTCGGTATAGATCGCTTGCGCACATTCGCCGAGTTTGCGCGGATCAACGGCATGCGCCTCGTTGTGGAGACGCACCCGCACACGTTTGCGGATACGTTGCCTTCCACGCTCCGGCTGCTTCGCGAGACGAACCATCCTTCCATCGGCATCAACCTCGATTTTTTGCATCTATGGGAAGCGGGCGTTTCGCCGACGGATGCGTTCGAGGCGCTTCGCCCATGGACGGTCAACGTGCATTTGAAAAACGTAACCGACCGCGGCAGCCTGCACGTCTTCGATCCGAATAACGTCTACTCGCCGAACGGATGGCGCGGAGGCATCGCCGTGCTCTCGGACGGCGCCGTCCCCTACGAGGAAATCGTTCGGATGCTGGCGGAAGCAGCTCCCGACATGTCCGCCTCCATCGAATGGTTCGGCAGCGAACCGCATTTGAACGTCCGCCGCGAGCTGGACTGGCTTCGTTCGGTAGAATTTTCCCTCCCGCCGGGCACGGCCGCTCCTTCCAAGCGGAACAAGAGCTTGCCTGTCGGGATAGGCAGGAGGTAAACGCCGGCATGAATCGACAGTTCGATCTAAACGGCCTGCTCGGACTGAGCGGTCCGAAAGTATGGTACTCGAACATCAATTGGGAGCAGACGGTGCGCACCCGGGCAAGACTGCCGCAGATCGGCAACGCTGCGGGCGACAGGCTCGTCCGGAGGCTCGATCAGCATCAATTGTTTTTGGCGGGAGCAGACGACACGGTGCTGGTGCATGAGCAGCCGGACGAGACGTTCCTGGACTACTTGCGGTACTGCGGCATTCGACTCCCCCGCATTGTTGTCGGCACCCGCGACGATCAAGCGGATTTGTTCGAAGGCGGTACCGCCGTACCTTATTTGGTCGACGAGGCCGAGGACCGTTTCCTGGAATCGCTCCGGTGCCGGCGCATCGGACCGCCGCCCGGACTGGCGCTCGAGCTGAACGACAAGGTGCGCACCCGTCTGCTGTGCGAGCGGCATGGCTTCACCGTTTGCGACGGACGCGTATGCGACAGTGTCGAAGCGCTGGAGGCTTCTTACCTGGAACTGTCGGAGCAGATGCCCGACGCTCGCTTTGTAATCAAAACTCCATACGGTTCTTCCGGCAAAAGCTTGTTTCATGTCTATGGAGCGAAGGACTTCGCATTTGTAGCTGCTTACTTACAGCGCGGAGAGCAACGGGGGACAGGAGAGTTCGCCGTCACGATCGAGCGGTGGCACGATATCGATTACAACCTGAACGCACAGCTGCTGCTCTGGAACGGGGAATGTCGAGTCGTTGCGGTGACGAGTCAACGAACGAACGATGTAGGGGTATACCGCGGGAGCGATTTGAGTCCGTTCGTTCCGACTGGTGTTCGCGAGCGGTACGAGCAGGAGATGCTCCGGCTTGGCAACGTGCTTCTCGATAGGGGCTATGCCGGCTTCCTCGGCGTCGACTCGATCGTCGACCGGTCCGGTTTGCTCATTCCGGTGATCGAAATTAACGCGAGGTTGACGATGGTGACCTATATGCTGCCGCTTCGTCAACATTTGCTGGAGAGGGGCTGCCCCCATATCGTGACGGAAAGCTTCGACTTCCGGCATGACCGGGAAATCCCGTTCCACCAATTTCACGAACGGATCCAAGCGGTTTTGCCCGAACGCCGCAAAGCGGGAACGGTCGAGCTGGACGGTCGGAGCGGCTTTTTATGCTTCGGTTATCACCGCACGTTCGACGAGCACGTCGGGAAGTATTGGCATCGGGCGTTTGTCCTGGCATGGGCGGACACCGGCGAAACGGTTGGGACGATTATGGCCGGGGTCGAGCAGGCTATCGGCGAATTGAGGAGTGTGAGGCCATGAGCACGACATTAGCCGGAACCGAGGTCGAATCGATCCGCAACTTGGTGCGAGACTGCGGGACCCCGTGTTATTTGTACGACTACGCAACGCTGAAGGACGATTATCTCAATCTGCGCCGATCCCTGCCGGATGAAGTTCGCCTCTATTACTCCTTGAAGGCCAACCCGAATCCGGAGATTTGTCGGCTCGTTCAGGACTTCGGTTCGCCGTTCGAGGTCGCATCCGTCGGTGAGTTGGAGCTGGCCCTACGCATTGGAGCGGCTCCCGAGTCCATCTTGTTCACCGGTCCGGGTAAAAGCCGGCTCGAAATTCGCCGCTGTATCCGGGAAGGCATCTACGCCATCAACGCGGAATCGGTGCAGGAATTGCATGTGATCGCGGAAGAAGCGCAGGCGATGAGCCGTACGGCGCAAGTGATGCTGCGTGTCAATCTGAACACGTCGAGGGGAGGATCGCGGATGGCGTCCGTCGGTGTACCGAGCCAATTCGGTATTGACGAGGACGATCTCGATATAGCGGTATCGACCGCCATGTCCCTTCGCGGCATCCGGCTGATCGGCCTCCACACGCATCAAGGCACGCAAAATTTTCGGCTCGATTTCTACGAGGAGAGCGTCACGCGTATGTTCGCCTTATGCCGGTCGCTGCGTGAAAAATTCGATATCCCGCTCTCGGCGCTGGGGCTGGGCGGAGGGTTCGGGGTTCCGTTCTTCGAGGACGACGAACCGTTTCCGATCGAATCGTTCGGAGCGCTGCTGGCCGAGCAGGTGCGGGCGAATGCCGATTTGGGGCTCGACTGGATCAGCGTCGAATCGGGGCGCTACATCGCCGCCCGGATGGGCCTCTATATTTGTTCGGTGCTGTATACGAAAACTTCCCACGGCAAGCAATTCGCCATCGTGGACGGGGGAACGCATCACCGCGCGTTTGTTTCTGCATTGGGCGGGCGCAGCTTTCGCCAGCCGCTGCCGGTTCGGATCGTTCGTCCGGACGGATCCCACTACACGGCGGGCAGCGAGCCCGATATGGAGCCGGTCACGATTGCGGGGAAGCTGTGTACCCCGACCGACGTCCTGCAAAGCGGCGTGCCGATGCGCGAACCGGCGCCGGGCGACATCGTCGTTTTTCCCAATGCCGGGGCGTACGGGTTGACTTGCGGCAACGTTCACTTTTTGTCGCACGATTTGCCGAAGGAATGGTTGAGACGTTCCGACGGTTCGATGACAGACGTCAGTTGGCTGCATGGGGTACGCCGGTTCCTTAGGTGATTTTATTATGGAGGAGAGATCAAGTTGGAAAAAAGACTTCCCTTCGACGGTTCTCCCGTTTCAACTTACCCTTTCCAATCCGGACTTTTGACGATCGCTTCGAGAAGTGCGAAATTTCAACCATGGATCGCGAACAATTTTATTCAAATGAACAGCTGGTGGAGCGAAATTGGGCTGGAAGTCAACTTTTATTATTACAACCTGTTTTCGAATTGTCCTCTTGTCAATGTACAGGCGATTCATAAGGACACTTTTGCGGCCATGAACGTGGATTTCATCGAGTGGCTGAAGCAAAGCATCGTTCGCGACCAATATGTATTCATTACTTTGGACAGCTTTCACATCAAGGCTTACACAGACTTTTACCAAAAAACATACAGGCCGCATACGGTCATTTTGTACGGGTTCAACGAAAGGGAGCAAACGTTCGACATTGCCGATCATTTCGAAAGCAAATTCGCTACTTCCACAGCCTCGTTCCAAGAAATCGAAGACGCCTACGCAAGCATGGACCCGGCGGAGCAAACAGGCGATTTTCGCGACAGCATCGCGTTGATTTCATTGAAAAGCGAAGTGAACTACTCCGTCGATATCCCGTGCGTGATCGCCGGACTGGACGAATATGTCAACTCGAAAAATTCGTCCCGGAATTTTGCCGGCTTGATGCAGGCTAATGGGAACAGCTACGGTTTGGAGGTTACCGCATCCGTCGCCGAATATTACAAGCAGCTCCCCCTTCGAAATCCTCCATTCATCGATATCAAACCGATTCATCTGCTGTTCGAGCATAAGAAGCTTATGGAAAACCGCATTCAATACTTCATGAACCAACGATTGATCCTCGACGACGGCTCCTTATTGGAGAAATGTACTTACATGAAAAAGAAGCTGGAGATGTTCCGAACCAAGCTGCTGCTCATGAAAATCCGGTCCCAGCCCCCGGTTACGCAACCCCTGTACGAGGGGTTGAAAGAAATGATTCCGCTGGAGACCGAAATGATTCACGAGTTGATCGGCCAGCTGGAGATGGGAAGCGCCGTATCCGTTTGACCGACTGGAGGACGTTCCCCCACCGCTTGCGCGATTCATGTTCTAGTGGTCCCTTGCTCAGCAAGGGATTTTTTCTGCTGCTGACCAAGCGCATGGGGGGAGAAACGGAATTGTGCGTAAGCGCTTAACTTTCTTCTTGACTTGTTCTTTGGGCTTCGATATATAATGAGTTATACACAATCGACTGTTACAAGATTAGGCGGAGTTCCAATTCTTATCAGGGGGGAGGGGCGAAGTACTTCACGCTAGTAACAGCTTATCGATACTTACATGATCATATAGCGAAATGAACCGTATTATGTCAAACTATGCGAATTAAGTTAAGCGCTTAATCTGTTTGCGCGGAGCTTGCTGAGGGGGCACTCTTCATGAATCGATTTCCGTTGATTACCGCTCACAGTGGCTGTATGGGGACACTTGACAATACGGTGGATTCCGTGACGACCGCGCTTCGGCTAGGAGCGGATGTAGTGGAAGAAGATATTCGCGTTACAAGGGACGGCGTGCCGGTGCTCGCTCACGACGACGGTTGGCACACCGCGGGCGGCGATGAATGCAGCATATCGAAGCTGACTTTTGCGGAAATCCAAGCCCTAACCATTGCCGTAGCGCAAGAAGGAAAGACGAAGACAATGCGGATTTGCCGGCTTGAAGAGATTTTACCTTTGATCAAGAAGGCGGGCGCAACCATCAATCTCGATATTAAAGTCGACGAATGTATTCAATCTGTAGCGGAATTGGTTCGTACATACGAATTGGGCGCATCCGTCATTTTATCCGGCTGCGAACGGGAGCGGGCTAGAATGGTCCAGCATCTGCATCCGGAGCTGCCGAAGCTCCTGAACGCCGAGTCAGGCTTATTCTTATCGTTACCTTACGAGGAAGCGATACGTCAAACTTGCCGGGACGCTGTGGAAACGGGCTGTATCGGAGTCAACATCCATTATCGGCTCGTTCGTCCGGAGTTGATGGAATACGCATCGTCCCGAGGGTTGCCGGTGTACGTCTGGACTGTAAACGACCTGCCGGTTATGGAGGATTTTATCGAAATGGGCGTGCATTCGATTACGACCCGGGACGTACAAAGTCTTGTTGGGCTAAAAAGGAGACACATGGAACGAGCAGACCCAGCCGATGCCGGAGCTTTTACCTAAGACGCCGTTAACTTAATTTTTAAGCGCTTACAGAACAAATTCGCCTGCTTTTAGCATATTGTTAGGAGATTAATTCGGTAGTGGATATGGTAAACGGATAGCCCTAGGTTTTAGGTTTTATTAAACCGGTTTAATAAACCGGTTTAATGCAATAAGAGAGGAGGGTCGAATGGCCACGATCAACGATGTTGCCAAGATGGCGGGGGTTTCCAAAGGAACCGTATCCAGCGTTTTCAGCAAAATGAGACCGATAAGTCCAGCCACATATCCATCCTTTTGAAGGAGGTATTTGCATCGTGAAACGATTCGCATTATGTCTCTTTTTTCTAGCATTCATACTCTTCACGGCAGCATGTGAAGACGACAACAAAGCGGCACAGGTCAACGAATCGGCGAAACCTACGGAACAAGCAGCGCCGATGAAAAGTGCGGTCCTTACTGTAAGCGCTTTATCAGAATCTCCAGTGCTTGCGGCAGCGGTAAAATCGGGCAGCTTACCCTCCCTGGACAAACGAATTCCTGCCCAAGAAGATGTGATGGTGGAAGCCGTCGTCGAAGAAATCGGAAAGTATGGCGGAGAATGGCGCATGCCTTGGAAAGGTCCGAATGACAGGTGGACGATCGGCAAACCGACGGAAGAAGCGTTATTCCGCTTTAAAGCGGACGGCAGCGGCGTGGAACCTAATGTGGCCAAGAGCTACGAGGTCAACGCGGATTCGACTGAGTTTACGATTCATTTGCGGAAAGGAATGAAATGGTCCGATGGGGTTCCGTTCACGGCCGACGATGTGATCTTTTATTGGGAGCACATGCTGACGAAGGAAACCTTCGGAAAAAAAATCTATGACGCCTACTATTCGGTCGATCCCGTTACGGGAGCTAAAGCCCTGGCAGAGGTAACTAAGGTTGATGATTACACCTTTAAGGTAAAGCATAAGTATCCGAGCGTGTTGTTTCTTGAGCGTGTTGCGATCGATAACAAATGGTTTTTTGCCCCAGCACATTTCCAAAAAACGATTCTCCCTGAGTTCGTAGGCGAAGAGAAAGCGTTGGAAATCGCCAAGCAGTGGGGATTCAAGGATGTCAAAACGTTCTTGGTCGAAACCGGATACTATTATTGGATCTACCCGCAAATTCCGACCTTGAGAGCTTGGCATGCCAAGAACGATCCGAACAGCGATGTATTCGTTATGGAGCGCAACCCGTACTACTGGAAGGTGGATGGGCAAGGCAAACAGCTTCCTTATATCGATCGCATCAATCTGAAGAAGATTCAGGATCCCAATCAATCTCTGCTTGATACTTTGGCCGGAAATTATGATTTGAACCAGTTTAGCTTCAGTGATTTCACAGTGCTGAAAGAGAATGAAAAGCGTGGGGATTACCGCGTCTTGCAATGGACGAATACAGCATGGTCCAGTACGGGTGTGGAGCTGAACCAAACGACCGAAGATCCGAGATATCGGACTTTGTTCCAGGATATCCGGTTCAGAGAAGCTCTCTCTGTCGCGGTCAATCGCACCGAAATTTCCGAAATCATCACGAACGGACTTGGCAAGCCGCAGCAGGCATCGGTGCCTAAAGGGCTGGTCGGCTACCAGGAAGGCTGGGATAAGCAATGGGCCAATTATGACGTGGCCCGGGCCAACAAACTGTTGGATGAAATCGGTTTGACGAAACGGGATAAGAATAACTTCAGAACGTTCTCCGACGGATCCGATTTGGCGCTCACCTTCCACAATGACAGCACTACGGTCGCCCCGTTTATGGAGCTCATCAAAAAATATTACGAGGCCGTCGGCATCAAAACGGATCTAAAAATCGTCGATCAAGGGACGCTTCAGGACCTGAAGTACGCGAATAAGGTGCAAGCATTCCCGGTTAGCGTCAACCTCGTCAACGTCGCGTATCGACCGGACGAATTGGTCCCGCTTCGCGTGCTCACACCATGGCTGGGGCATTACGGGTTGTATACCCAATCCCAGGGCAAGGAAGGGGTGAAGCCGGAAGGGGACGTAGCCAAAATTCTTGAAAATTGGGATAAAGTGAAGGCGGCCAAAAATCAGGAGGAAATCGTGAAATGGAGCAATGAGATCATTAAGCTGCATCAAAAAAATCAGTGGGTTATCGGGTATACGGGACCTACGCCCTCGCTCACCGTCGTCAAAAACAACCTCAAGAACGTGCCGAAGGAGATCGTCGATATCGATGAATTCCGAAATCTGGGGCATGCCCATCCGGCGCAATTCTTTTTCAAGTAATCGGCAGTGACCCAAGGGGGGACTGAGTTCCCCCCCTTTTTCTAAAGAAATGAGGGAGAGCGGATGCTGGGTTATATTGCTCGAAGATGCTTATTGATGATTCCCGTCATATTTGTGATCTCCGCTATTGTTTTCTATATCATACAGCTTCCTCCCGGGGATTTCGTTTCGAATTATGCCGCCAAGATGGCGGCAGCCGGCGATGTCATGACAACGCAGGAAATGGAGCAGCTGAGAGCGCATTACGGTCTCGATCAGCCCTGGTTCGTGCAATATTTCTATTGGGCCAAAAATATCATCCTGCATTTCGACTTCGGGTACTCCTACAATTTTAACAAGCCGGTAACGGCGGTGATCGGACAATTTTTGCCGCTGACTCTGATCGTTTCTTTGGTGACTATGGCTTTTACGTACTTGCTGGCCATCCCGATCGGGATTTACAGCGCCATTAAGCAATATACCGTCGGAGATTATATCGTTACGGCTCTCGGTTTTTTGGGCATGGCGACTCCCCATTTTTTACTGGCGGTCATTTTGATGTATTTGTCGTTTGTGTACTTCGGGGATCCGCTGCTGGGGCTTTTCTCGGAAGACCAGGTGAACAGCGCTTGGTCGTTCGCTAAAGTGGTCGACCTGCTCAAGCATATGATTATCCCGATTATCGTCATCGGCATGGCGAATACGGCCGAGCTCATCCGTGTAATGAGGGGCCAAATGCTGGAGGAAATCAACAAGCCCAACGTCGTCACCGCACGCGCCAAAGGATTGTCCGAAATGAAAATTATTTTGAAGTACCCGACGCGCGCGGCAATTAATCCGATTATCAGCACCATCGGCTGGTCGCTCACCCACATTTTCACCGGATCGACGATTACGGCGATTGTCCTTAACCTTCCGCTGCAAGGTCCGGTCATGTATAACGCCCTGCTCGCCCAGGACATGTATTTAGCCGGCACATGGTTGTTTTTCATGGCGATATTGACCGTAATAGGCACCTTGATATCGGATATTCTGCTCGCCTGGCTCGATCCGAAAATCCGCACGGAATATCGAGGTGCGTAACCCATGAAAACGATCCTAAACAATCCTTTCAACTACTTGGGCAGAAGAAAAGCCAAGCCCCATCTCGAGGAATATTACAGCTCGCAGTGGCGCTTGATGGTTCGGAAATTCAAGAAGCATAAATTGGCGCGAGTGAGCCTGTACTTTTTGGTAGCGATATATGCAGTTGCCCTGTTCGCGCCGTTTATTGCCCCGCAAGGCCTTACAAGCTACGACAGCCAGTACATCAATACCGCGCCTATGACTTTGAAATGGGTCGATAGCGAAGGCAAGTTTCACCTGCGGCCATTCGTGTATGGACTCAAGTCCGGTAGAGATCCGGTAACCCTTAGGAAAATCTATGTGCGAGACACAGAAGTCAAGTACCCGGTCAAGCTGTTCGTGGAGGGGGAGAGCTATAAGCTTTTCGGATTGATTCCAACCAATAAGCATTTATTCGGCGTGGATAACCCTGGGAAAGTGTTCCTGCTCGGTACGGATGGGATGGGCCGCGATCTATTCTCGCGGATCGTGCTCGGCAGCCGAATTTCATTAAGCATTCCGTTGGTCGGCGTAACGATCAGCTTCTTGCTCGGTATTGTAATCGGCGGGATTTCCGGTTATTTCGGCGGCCTGATCGATTCGACGATCCAAAGATTGATCGAGGTCATCCGCTCGTTTCCGACGCTTCCGCTTTGGATGGCGCTGTCTGCGGCGATTCCTCCGCGTATACCGGTTGTGCAAATGTATTTCTACATCACCATCATTCTTGCTTTTATTGACTGGACGGGGCTCGCACGTGTCGTTCGCAGCAAATTCATTTCCCTGAAAAATGAAGATTATGTCATGGCGGCGAAAATCTCGGGTGTCCGAAGTATGAAAATCATCCGCGTTCATCTTGTTCCAGGCTTTATCAGTTATCTGGTGGTAGCCGCTACGCTGGCGATTCCGTCGATGATATTGGGCGAGACGGCGATGAGTTTTTTGGGGCTCGGCATCCGCTCCCCCGCTACAAGCTGGGGTGTCCTTCTCCAGGAGGCTCAACAAATCGAGAATGTCGCTCTGTATCCGTGGAAGCTCATTCCGCTCGGCACAGTCATCCTTACGGTGCTCGCCTTTAATTTCATCGGAGACGGGTTGCGCGACGCCGCCGATCCGTACAAGAAATAAGAAAGACCTACGAGAGTATAGGGAGGGGAAAACCTATGACGGCTCATCAAACGGACCCCGGTTCACCGCTCCTCTCCGTTCGGGACCTCAAGATCCGGATCCGTATGGACGCCGGTACGCTCGCCGCGGTCGACGGGGTGGACTTTGAAATCAAGAAGGGGAAAACATTAGGCTTAGTTGGAGAATCGGGCTGCGGAAAAAGCTTGACCAGCCGGGCGATTATCTCCATTAACCCCAAGGAATGCGAAACATCGGGAAGCATTGTGTATCAGCCCGGAGCGGAGCATTCGTCGATGCCGATTGATTTGTTAAGGATGGATCCGAAGGGGCGGCAAATACGAGCGATACGCGGCAAAAAAATATCCATGATCTTTCAGGAGCCGATGACCGCGTTTTCTCCGATGTATTCGATCGGCAATCAGATTATGGAGGCCATCCTGATCCATCGGACGAAAAATAAACGGGAAGCGAAGCAGATCGCCCTGGAAATGCTACGCAAAGTCGGAATATCCGACGAAGAGAAACGGTTCGAGCAATTTCCCCATGAATTCTCGGGCGGGATGCGGCAGCGTGCCATGATTGCGATGTCGTTGTCCTGCAACCCAGAGCTGCTCATTGCCGATGAACCGACAACGGCGCTTGATGTGACGATTCAAGCTCAAGTGCTTGAACTGATGAAGGAGCTGCAGAAGGAATTCGGGATGGCGATCCTCCTCGTCACCCACGATCTTGGCATTATCGCCGAAATGTGCGATGAGGTGGCGGTCATGTATCTGGGTAAAATTGTGGAGCAGTCCACCGTCAAGGAAATTTTCAACAACCCCAAGCATCCGTACACCAAAGGCTTGCTGCATTCGATGCCGAAGCTCGGACGCAAAAATAATCGGCTGGAGTCGATTGAAGGAACGGTGCCCCTTGCGCTGAATATGCCGCAGATGTGCGGATTTTACGACCGATGCAAGGAGCGGATGCCGGGAGTGTGCGACAACCAGGCCGTCCCGCTGACCCGTGTTTCCCCCGAGCATACCGTGCGGTGTTTCCTTTTCGACAAGAAGGGGGAGGAGGATATCCGTGTCCAAAACGATTCTGCAGGTCCATCGGCTGACCAAGCAATTTGACGGGAAGAAAAGTGTCTTCGGCTTCCGGAAAAACGGTCCCATCCGCGTCGTAACGGACATTTCGTTCGAGCTTAGGGAAGGGGAGACGTTGAGCATCGTCGGAGAGTCCGGCTGCGGCAAAACAACGTTAGGCCGTTGCATCGTGCGCGGGATCGAAGCTTCCTCCGGCGAGGTTGTTTATTATCCGGAAAACGGCGAACCGTGCGACTTCCTCAAACTGAAGGGCGACGCATACAACCGATACAGACAAGACATTCAAATGATTTTCCAAGATCCGTATTCTTCCTTGAGTCCGAGAATGAGCGTCTTTAACATCATTAGCGAGCCTTTAACCGCAACCCGTAAATTAAGCCGATCCGAAATCAGGGAAAGAGTGACGGAGATCGCGGAGAAAACCGGTCTTAACGCGAGCTATTTGGAACGGTACCCGCACGCTTTCTCCGGGGGACAGCGGCAGCGCATCGCCATTGCCCGCGCGCTGGCCAGCCGGCCGAGGCTCATTGTATGCGATGAAGCGGTGTCGGCGCTCGACGTTTCCATACAGGCCCAAATCATCAACCTACTCAAAGATTTGCAAAAGCAGTATAAAATCACGTATATTTTTATTTCGCACGATCTCAGTGTCGTCGAGCACATTTCGGACCGCGTCGCCGTGATGCATCTGGGGAAAATCGTCGAGCTCGCGCCTGCAGATTCACTGTTTGCGAACCCTGGACATCCTTATACGGAAGCCTTGTTATCCGCCGTACCGATGCCCGATCCGAATTTCAAAAAGGAACGGATTATTCTGGAGGGGGAAGTGCCGAATCCGGCCAAGCCCCCGAGCGGCTGCCACTTTCATCCGAGATGCCCATACAAGATGGATCAATGTGTGACCGACGAGCCCGCCGTTCGCGAGATAGGCGACCAGCATTACGTTGCCTGCCATTATGCGGGCGAGCTTCACCTCAAAGGCGTCAATTCGTACGAAAAGGTGGAATAACGGAGTGGAACCTAAAAAAATCATCGTTTTCCTGGACAGCGGCGACACCATCATTGACGAAAGCACGGAAATCCGGGACGAATACGACGTCGTCATCAAAGCCGATGTCATACCGGGCGCGGACACGATGGTGAAGATGCTTGCGGAACGCGGTTATACGCTGGCGTTGGTCGCCGACGGTTTGGCTCAATCCTTCAAAAATATGTTTCTCCAAAACGGCATTTACGATTATTTCACGACGATGATCTACTCCGAGACGATAAAAGCCTCCAAACCGAGTCCGCGTATGTTCAAGGCGGCGATCGGAGCCCTTGACCTGAACGATAGCGACCGCTCGAGGATCGTCATGGTGGGAAACAATCTAAGCCGCGATATCAAGGGTGCGAATCAAATGGGCATCACTAGCGTTCACCTGAACTGGACGCCGAGATATCCGAAAACGTCGGCAGACGACAGTGAACGACCGATGTATACGATTAGCGAGCCGATGGAATTGATCGATCTGATCGAACGCTTGAATTCGCAATTTGTGGAAGCTGAGAGGGCGAGTATAAATTTCTAGATTTGACCTTATGAAATCAGGATCCCTTGCTCAGCAAGGGATTTTTTCTAATTACCATAGTTATAATTTATGAATCCCGGGGGTCCCCGCAAAGGAATGGAAAAAGCTTCAGAGGCACACGTCACTTTGTGGGGTTTCACAACTTGGGAAATCGTCGAAAATTGTATATAATAGTTACATTAAAAATTCAATCCTACTTAATGAGCGAGGGAAACATGGGACGCAAGTGGAACAATATCAAAGAGAAGAAAGCTTCGAAAGACGCGAACACAAGCCGGATTTATGCCAAATTCGGGGTAGAGATTTATGTGGCCGCCAAGAAAGATTCCCCGGATCCGGAGGCGAACGCCTCGTTGCGGTTCGTGCTGGAGCGCGCCAAAACGTACAACGTGCCGAAAGCGATTATCGACCGCGCGATCGAGAAAGCGAAGGGCAATTCCGACGAGAATTACGAAGAGCTCCGTTATGAGGGCTTCGGACCGAACGGCGCGATGATTATCGTCGATGCGCTCACGAACAACGTGAATCGGACCGCCGCCACGGTACGGTCCGCGTTCAATAAGAATGGCGGCAGTATGGGAGTAAGCGGATCGGTCGCTTATATGTTCGATGAGACGGCGGTGTTCGGCATCGAGGGGAAAACGTCGGACGAAGTGCTCGAGCTGCTAATGGAAGCGGACGTGGACGTGCGGGATATCGTGGAGGAAGACGAAGCGGTGATCGTATATGCCGACCCGAGCCAATTCCAGGCCGTTCAGGATGCGTTCAAGCAAGCGGGGGTCACGGAGTTCACCGTTGCCGAGATTACGATGTTGGCCCAGAGCGACGTGCAGCTTCCCGAGGAGTCCGTTTCGCAATTCGAGAAGCTCATCGACGCCTTGGAGGATCTCGAAGACGTCCAGCAGGTGTATCATAACGTGGAGCTGAGCGAGTAGACAAGCTCTCATGCGCATACAGGCCGACATTCCTTGGAATACGAGGATGTCGGCTTTTTGTTGCGGGCGAAAAGTGAGGTGTGGTACTGTGAAAAGAGAGCCATTTGACAAGGAGCGCATCAAGTCATGACCCGTCGGATCCATCAATATCGTCTCTTGCTCACATTCCTCTGGTGCACGGTTTTATGCGGAGCGCTCATTGCGATGCGCTTCATCGTCACGGACCATCCCACATACTTATGGCTGCTAGTCCCGAACTTGGTGCTCGCCTGGATTCCCTATGTATGTTCGTCCTGGATCAGCCGCCGACTCGAGCGGGGAAGCCGATGGACGCTTGGAATCGCGGGAGTCGGTCTAGTCTGGCTGTTCTTCTTCCCGAACTGCTTCTACATCATCACCGATATCGTACACATCGGCTATTTCAGCCGCTCGGTTTCGAAGCCGATGCTTTATTACGATATTTCTCTGCACGCGTTGGCGGTCATCCTCGGCTGGGGGCTCGGCGTCGTCTCGCTGCTGCGGATGCAGGAGCGCATCCGGAGCGGGTACGGAGTCCGCTATGGTCACGCCTTCGCGCTTCTGGTACTGGCTCTGGGCAGCATCGGCGTCTATCTGGGCCGGTTCCTGCGCTGGAATTCGTGGGACTTGCTTCGCGATCCGATGAAGATCGTCCGGGACACCGTCCAGGCGATGGTCGAACCGGACTCGCTCGCTTTCATTGTCGTTTTCGGGTTTGTCACCGGTTCCTTGTATTATTTGGTGTACAATTTACAGCCAGAGCGGTCCAGGTGATGCGATGAAACCTTTATTTTCCGCCTTTCTGAACCGATTTCAATTCCGATTGATGCTCTTCCTGCTGCTCGTCGGGTCCATTCCTCTCTTGGTCGCGACCTACGTCTTCTACGCCCAGTCGAGCTCCTATGCGGCCCGAGAACAGGCCCCGCTCGTAGAGCAAGCGAACAAGCGCTTCCTCGACCGGACCGGGCAGCAGCTGGCCGGGATCGCTCAGGGACTGAAGCAAACGGCGGAGGACTATGCGATCAGCCGCTACGCCGTCCGGGGCGAGCAGCAGCTAGAGGCGGGAGAGGAACGGAGAATCCGCGATTATCTCGACTCCATGCTGCGCAGACAGCTCGCCTCGAACCGATATTTGCTCCAGCTGTGCCTCTCTCTCGATCAGTCCGGCCAGACGCTGTGCGCCCAGACGAACGCGGGGCCCATTCCGTTCGAGACGGCCCGGGAAGAGCGGGGGAAGAAGTGGATCCCGGTCGTGCCCGCGGGCGCGATGTCGCTATCGAGCTCGCGCCACCCGACCCTGCTCGCCGTGGAACCGGTAGTCGATGCCCGCACCCGAGTGACATATGGATCGATTCTGGCGCTAGTGGCGCTTCACGAGCTGATCGCCGATGCCCAGGAGAAGGATATGGCAGGCGAGTTGACGCTCATCGATCAAGACAAACGTTTGTTGTTCGGGACGGAGGTACGCCCCGATCTTGGCGATGGCGGCGGTGCGATTCCCAAAGGAATCGTCCGGTCGACGGCCAAGCTCGACAGCGCGGAGCTGGATTGGACGTCGATCCTGGATGTCCCGGTTCAGCCGAACGCCGCGCTTCTGAAGATGCGCAACATTCTGATCGGCTTGTTCCTGCTTCTCGCCATCGTCTCCATCGCCAGCTCCATTTTGTTCGCCCGCTATGTGACGCGCCCGTTGGACGGACTGAGAGTCTTGATGAAGCGCGCCGAGCTGGGGGATCTGAAGGCGTACTGGATGGAGGACGGCTTCGGAGAGCTGAACGATCTCGGCCAGAGCTACAACCAGATGCTCAACCGGGTCGAGGAGCTCATCAAGCAAGTGAAGCAGGAGGAGGCGCTTAAGAAGGAAGCCGAGATGGAAGCGCTTCAGTATCAGCTCAATCCGCATTTCCTGTACAACACGCTCAATACGATCAAATGGGTCGCCAAAATTCATAAAACGCCGCAAATCTCCGAGGTCGTAAGCGCTCTGGTGCGGCTCCTGCAAGCCAGCCTCGGGAAGAAGGGCGATTTCATCACGCTGCGCGAGGAAACGGGGCTGATCCAGGACTACATGAACATTCAGAGCTTTCGATACGGGGAGCGCATTCGGTTAAAGATCCAGGTCGAAGAGCTGGCGTCCGACTGTCTCGTGCCGCGGATGATTCTCCAGCCGTTGGTGGAGAACGCGATTCTGCACGGGATCGAGCCGGGCAAGCGGGAAGGCGTCATTACGATTCGGGCCTATCTGGACCGAGACTTGCTGCTGTGCGAGGTCGAAGACGACGGGGTCGGGCTCGCGGGACGAGCCGCGGGCGAATATGAGCCTTCCTCGCTCGGGCTGACGCGGGTACGAGGCGGACTGTCGAAGGAGCGGATGAGCGGCTTGGGCATGGCCCACATTCGGGAGAAGATCAAGCTGTATTACGGCCCCGATTACAAAATGCTTATCATCAACAAGCCGGGGGAAGGCACAACGGTGCGGATGTCGCTGCCGATCCACCGGAACGAGGAGTAGCCGAGAATGAATGTAATCGTTGTGGATGACGAACCGATCATTCGGATCGGCCTGCGGTCGATGCTCGATTGGGAAGGCGCCGGGCTTCGCCTGGTAGGGGAGGCCGAGGATGGAGAGGAAGCGTGGACCCTCCTCGAGGCGCTCGAGGTCGACCTGCTCATCACCGATCTGCTCATGCCGCGAATGGACGGGCTGGAGCTGCTGCGGCGCATCAAGGATCAGGGCAAGGATGTGAGCACGATCGTGCTGAGCTGCGTCGACGACTTCGCCTGGGTGAAGGAAGCGATGAAGCTGGGGGCGAAGGACTACATCCTGAAGCCGACGATGGAGCCGGAGCAGCTGCTGCAAATCATGGAGGAGGCCAGGCAGGACTTGGAGGCGCGGCGGGCGGAGCGAAGCCGCGTCGAGGCATGGCGCCAGGCTCTTGAGCAGTCCAAGCAGGTCCAGCTGAACGCCAGGCTGGAGCAGCTGCTGCTGCAGGAGCGCGAGGATCCGGCGCTGGAGCTCGAGCTGTTCGCAGACGGCCGACAGCTGCGGAGTTTGTTGCTGTACCGCGGGCTCGCGGGCTTGGACGTGGCGCCCGACTGGGAGGAGCTGGGCTACAGCGCCGCCGTTCGGTTGGACCCGGACCGGCTGCTGCTCCTGTATGAAGAGCCGAAGTCAGCCGAGCGGGCCGGATCGGACACGGGCTTCGAGGCGCGGGCGGCACGGCTGCTTCGCGAGATGGAGGGTAAGCAGTCATCGGAGGATGCAGTCCGGGTGCCGGGCGGATTCGTGGGGAATGGAACCGCCATTCGCGGGCTGTCCGAGCTGAAGCTCGCCCGGAAGCGGCATGAGCGCCAGATCGAAGCGTGGTTCTACGGAGACCGGTCCGATCCGGTCGTGGCTGTTTTGCCGGCTGGGGAGTCTCCCTCCGGCGGGGTGCCGGGAGCAGAGCCGCTCGCCTATGCGAGCCGGACGGATTTGCTGCGCGCCATCAGCCACGGGAACGAAGCGGCCGTGCTGTTCCAGGCGCAGGAGCTGGGGACACAGCTCGCCGAAGCGCGCCTGCCGCTCGCGGAGCTGGACGCGTTCCTGGCCGAGCTGTTCGCGTCGGCCGCGCGCAGCGCACAGGAGTACGGCTACGCAGGCGCCGACGACTTCGAGCGGCACTATGCGCAGCCTCATCCGCTGCGCGGCTGCCTCACGATGGAGCACGTGAAGCAGCGGCTCGTGCAGGCGTTCGAGGAATTGGGCTCGCCCTATCTCCGCGGCGCGGAATCGGGCGGTTCGCCGCCGAAGCCGCCGTCCCCCTTCGTGCGGAAGGCGATTCAATACATGCGGGCGAACTACAGCCTCAACGTCAGCACGGCGCATATCGCCGAGCATGTGAAGCTGAGCCGCAGCTACCTGAGCGACCTGTACAGCAAGGAGACCGGAGAGTCGCTCATCGAGACGCTGACCCGCATCCGCATGGACGAAGCCAAGAAGCGGCTCAGGCAGAGCGGGATGAAAGTGTACGAAGTCGCCGAAGCCGTCGGCTTCCCGGACTCGAAGACGTTCGTCAAGGTGTTCAAGCGGATCGTCGGCTGCACCCCCAAAGAATACGAGTTGTCGAACAAATAGACACCTTTTCTAACAAAGAGGTGTCTATTTTTCATGGCCTAAACCAGCTAAAGTGAAAATGCGGGAAGTGTATCCTGCACGGACTATGCAAAGGTAGCGTGGTTGCACACACAGCCATTCACAGGAGGGGAGCCATGGAAGCGATACAAATGCGGGATTCCCAAGAGCCGCTAATCCAAGCCATCGGGGTCAAACGGGTATTCGGAAGAGGAGCCGGTGAGGTCACGGCGCTCAAGGGTGCGAATTTGTCGATCCGCCCGGGACGTCTCGTGGCGCTCCGAGGCCGGTCCGGCTCCGGCAAGACGACGCTGCTCAATTTGCTCGGCGCCTTGGATCGTCCGACCGAGGGCGCGATCTACTTCGCGGGCCAAGAGCTAACCGAGCTGTCGGAGAAGAAGCGGGATACGATACGCCGGAGAAACATGGGGTTGATCTTCCAATCGTTCGCACTCGTTCCTTATATGTCGGCCTACGAGAACGTGGACTTCGCCTTGCGGATCGCGGACGTGCCGACGAGCCAGCACCGTACGATGGCCGAGGAGGCGCTGGAGTTCGTGGGGCTCAAGCCCCGCATGAAGCATCGGCCGTACGAGCTGTCCGGCGGCGAGCAGCAGCGGGTGGCGATCGCCCGGGCGATTGCGCATCGGCCGGCTTTGCTGCTGGCCGACGAACCGACCGCCGAGCTGGACAGCAAGATGGGGCTGCAGGTGCTCAAGGTGTTCAAGGATTTGGTGCAGCAGGGCATGACGATCATTTTGACCACCCATGACCCGGCGATTATGGAAATCGTGGATCAAGTATATGCACTGGAGGATGGTGTCATTGTCGATGAAGGGTAATATAAGGGTTTTGAAAGCGCTTGCTGTCGGAGCGGCGTTCGTGCTGGCGGCCGGCTGTTCGCTGCGTCCGACCGAAGAGGAAGCGCTGAAGCCGCCTCTCGTGAAGCCGGTGAAGGAGAACTACGAGCTGTATGACGTGAAGCGTGCGACGCTCGTCAAGCAGATTAATGCCACCGCGTCCGTCATCTCCAGCAGCAGTGATAATTTATTTTTCAAAGAAACCGGGCCTCGGCTCCAATCCGTAGACGTCAAGCTCGGGGATACGGTGAAACCGGGGGATGTCGTGGCTCAAGTGGATAGAGGCGATCTCGAGAGCCGAATCCGTATTCAGCAGCTCAATGTGGAGAAGGCGAAGATCGCCCTCGAGCAGGCGAAGCAGGACCAGCTCGGGAACCCGACGGCGGTCCGGCTCAAAATGATTGACGTGGAAACGTCGCAAATCCAGCTCGACCAGCTGCAGCAGCAATTGGAGCGAACGAAGCTGGTCAGCACGATCGGCGGGGTCGTCACCTATATTGATTCCATCAAGACGGGCGAGCAGGTGACGGCTTACCGGCCTGTGGTCACCATTTCCGACCCGATGCGTGTGCAGCTGGTCTATGAGAACTCGAACACGAGCGAGCTCAGCGGCATCGTAGTGGGGATGGGCGTGAAGGTCAAGATCGGGGATAAAGAATTGCCGGGCAAGGTGCTGCAGACGCCGGCCAGCGCTCCGTATACCGACAATAAAGCCCAGCAGGAACGGAACGCGAAGACGATTATTTTCGGAGTAGACAAGCTGCAGGAGCAGGCGAAGATCGGCGGCTCGGCCACCGTCATTATCGAGACAGACCGGGCGGAGAATGTGATTGTGATTCCTCGATCCGGATTGCGCAGCTACTTGGGCCGCGATTACGTGCAAATTCTCGAAGGCGAGAGCCGCAAGGAAATCGATGTGGAGAAAGGGCTGCAAACGTCGACCGAGGTGGAAATCCGCAAAGGCTTGAAGGAAGGACAAAAGATCATTCTCAACAATTAACGCATAGGAAGTGGTTCCGTGGCCTTATTCGTAATGATTCTTCGCAAGATGGCCAAGAACAAGTGGCTCGAGCTCAGCCTGCTGCTGGGACTGATCGTCTCCGTCGCTTTGGCCAGTTCCATGCCGATCTATACTCACGCCATCTTGCAGCGGCTCTTGGTCAAGGATTTGGAAAATTTACAGGTGAACTCGGGCAAGTACCCGGGCGTTGTATCGGCGTTCGCCTATTTGACCGGTGACGGTACTCCGCAGCAGTGGGCGCAAGAGCTGAAGCTAGGCGACCAGTTCCATAAGGACGTCGTGGGCAGGTTCGGTCTTCCGCTAGTAGCGTCGTACGTGCAGCGAAGCACGATGGGCCTCAATATCGAGCCTACCGATCCGGCTCAAGCGGATGCCAGCAAGAAACGGTACGCCGAGATCTCCGCGATAAGCGGCATGAAGGACCATGTCAAACTGATCGACGGCCGGTACCCCTCGTCAGAGCCCGTGGGCGGGGTGTATGAGGTGCTGGTCACCGAGGCGGTGCTGAGCAACCTGAAGCTCGTGCTGGGCAACGAATTCGTCGTCAAGGAAGACACCGTCAAGGCGAATGTCCGGTTCAAGCCGGTGGGCGTGTTCGATCGCAAAGACTATAACGATGTGTTCTGGCAAACCGACCTGCACGAATACAACTCCACGTTCTTCATGGATTTCGATCTGTTCGATCGCGAATTGACGAACGGCTACAAGCTGAATGTCGTCTCGGCCTACTGGTACAAAGCGATGGACTATTCCATGATGAAGCTGGATACCGTGGAAAAATATACCCGGTCGGTCGGGGAGATCGAAGACTTCACCGCTGAGAGGTATGGCGGCAATTACAACAACACGGTGAATGCGCCGGCGCTGAAAATCATCAATACGTATTATGACAAGGAAAAGCAGCTGCGCCAAATGCTCTGGTCGCTCAATGTGCCGGTGTTGATTTTGCTCGCGTTTTATTTGTTCATGGTGGCCAATCTGATCACGGAGCGGCAGCGAACGGAGATCGCCGTGCTTCGAAGCCGCGGCGCGAGCCGGGTGCAGATCATCTTAAGCTATACGTTCGAAGGGGTGCTGCTCGGCGCCATTGCTTACGCCATCGGACCTTTGCTGGGGCTGCAGCTGACCAAGATACTCGGTGCCTCCAACGGGTTCATGGAGTTCGTGAACCGGGCGGCCGTCGATGCCAAGCTGAACGCCGATGCATACCGCTATGCGCTTATCGCGGTATCGGGTTCCGTGCTGATGACGCTTATTCCGGTCTGGAATGCGACTCGGGCGACGATCGTCGGTCATAAGCAATCGATGGCGAGACAGATGAAAATGTCGTTCCTGCACAAAACGTTTATCGACGTGCTGCTCATGGGCCTCTCGATCTATTTGCTCCAATCTTTTCACCGGAGGATTAAAGATCTGGTGGCGCTCGGCCTAGAATCTACTGACTTGAAGATCGATCCGCTGCTCTTCCTAACTCCGGCCCTGTTCATGCTCTCTATGGGCTTGCTCATTTTGCGCGTCTATCCGCTGTTCTTGCGGATCGTGTACGCCATCGGACGCCGCTGGTGGCCGCCCTACTTGTACTCGGCTCTCCTGCAGGTAGGCCGATCGGCTACGCAGTATCAGTTCATCATGCTGTTCCTCATTCTGACGATGGCCACCGGGCTATTCAGCTCCAGCGCCGCCCGCACACTGAATCAGAATATGGAGGATAAGCTGCGGTATAAGAACGGAGCGGATATCGTCGTCTCTACGAAATGGGAGAATGACGCGCCTCCCCCGGATATGGGGGGAGGTATGGAGGGAGGAGCGGTCCCCGCGGCTGCCGCGCCCAGTGCGCAGAAGCGGGTGCAATATACGGAACCGCCTTTCTTGCCCTATGCGCAACTCCCCGGCGTAGAGAACGCCGCCCGCGTGTTCAACAAGCCGAATGCTTTCTTTGGGTTCGGTAAAGAAACGTCGGCGATTCAATTAATGGGCATCGATACGGACGATTTCGGCCGGACCGCTTGGCTGCGGGACCAATTGCTGGATCATCATTTCTACGAATACTTGAACTTGCTCGCCTCCGATCCGAAGGCCGTGCTCGTGTCCCAGTCGGTCGCCGATCAATATAAGGTGAAGGTCGGCGACGTCATCACGCTTGGCTGGAACGGTATTCAACCGGCGCAATTCCAAGTCTACGGCATTATCGACTATTGGCCGAGCTGGAATCCGAATCCGCCTGCGAACGCCGCCAAAACTACGACCACGACGACGAACACTTCGGCCAAAAGCACGTCTTCGATTCCGAAGGTGAAGCTGCCGATGGTCGCGATCGGCCACCTGTCCTACATTCAGAATAATTTGGCGCTCGAGCCGTACGACATCTGGTTGAAGCTGAAGCCGGGCGCGACGAGCAAGCAGCTGTACGAAGCGATGGAGGAGAAGCAGATGCCGATCGTCCAGCTGACCGATACGAAGCAGCAGCTGATCGCCACGAAGAACGATCCGTTCCAGCTGGCCATCAACGGGGTTATGACGCTCGGCTTCCTGATCGGCATCTGGATTACGTTCATCGGGTTCCTGCTGTATTGGGTGCTGTCGCTGTTCGGCCGGATTCTGCAATTCGGCGTGTACCGGGCGATGGGGCTCTCATTCTCGCAGATCATCGGTATGATGACGGCGGAGCAGGTGCTTACCTCAGGTGCGGCCGTCCTGATCGGCGCCGTCACCGGCACCGTTGCGAGCCGGCTGTTCGTGCCGTTCTTCCAGCTCACCTTCGACCCGAGCACCCAGGTGCCGCCGTTCCAGGTGACGTTCCATCTGGCCGACCGGCTGAACCTGTACGGCATCGTCGGCATCATGATCGGGCTCGCGCTGCTCATTATCGGTACGATGCTCTCACGGATCAAAATTCATCAGGCGGTCAAGCTGGGGGAGGATTAGCATGATCCATTGCGAGAATTTGGTCAAAATCTACAAAGTGTCGGATCTGGAAGTCGTCGCCCTGCAAGGGCTCGACCTGCAAGTCGAGCAAGGGGAGCTCACCGCCATCATCGGCAACAGCGGCAGCGGCAAATCCACCTTGCTGAACATGCTCGGGGGGCTAGACCGCCCCTCGGCCGGGAACCTGCATGTCGACGGTAAGGACCTGCTGAAGTTCACCGAGCGCGATCTCGTGAAATACAAGCGAGAGACCGTAGGCTTCGTCTGGCAAAATAACGCCCGGAACCTCATCCCGTACTTGACCGCGCTCGAGAACATCGAGCTGCCGATCCTGCTGCAGGGCCGCCGGAAGCGGGAGCGGGCGCTCGAGCTGCTCGACGCCGTGGGCTTAAGCCACCGGTCGCGCAACAAGCTGAGCCAGCTGTCCGGCGGCGAGCAACAGCGGGTCGCCATCGCGATCGCGCTCGCGAACAAGCCGAAGCTGCTGCTGGCCGACGAGCCGACCGGCTCCGTCGACACGAAGATGGCGAATCAAATCCTCGATTTGTTTCGCCATCTGAACCGCAGCTTCGGGCTCACGGTCGTGATCGTCACGCACGACCCGCTGCTCGCGAAGAAGGTCGACCGCGTCGTCGCGATCCGGGACGGCAAGACGTCCTCGGAGATGGTGCGGCGCCGGTCGTACGCGGAGGAGCTCGCCGATCTCGAACGCGGCGAGGCCGAGCAGGAGAGGGACTCGCACATCGAGTACGCGGTCGTCGACAAGGCAGGCCGGCTTCAGATCCCGGCCGGCTACCTGGAGACGATCGGCGCCGCCGGCACCGGCCGCGTCCGCGTGTCGGTCGAGGACGGCAAGATCGTGCTTCTGCCGCCGGAGAAGTAGGCAGCTGTTTGTGGAACCGCCCCTGGATTTTGTTGGGGGCGGTTTTTGTTGTGTTGGATTCGGCTGAGCCGGCCGGACCGAGCGTCTATCGTTGGTTCTCCGCCTTAGTAAAGCGAAACTTACAACTAGTAAACCTAAACTTACAATTTCAGCTGAGAATCGTGCATCACGAGGGAATTGTAAACCTAACTTCGGTTAATAGTAAACCCGGGTGTTACTACTTAGGTTCCCTTTTCAAACTCCATAATATTGGTTAATAATTCCTAACCAAACCATGGAGCGATGGGGG
>NZ_JBJGED010000028.1:0-103318 GCF_045062745.1 Paenibacillus sp. HJGM_3 | reverse complement strand
GCTCCCTGCAAAAAAAAGGAATACTACGACAAACCGAGTAATTCACAACATGACTCCAAAATTAAGGGGCCGAGCCGTATTCACTAATTGAGATTGAGTTTTGGCACTTCGCTACAAAATAGAGGAAAATTTTTCATCTATTGCCCCGAATGGAGAGCTTGATTCTCATTTAAAAGAAAAATTTGCAGCTAATTCATACAAAAAAAAGGAGCCTGCAGTTCAGCATGAACGGCCAGGCTCCTCTCATTTACAACCTTAAAACGCAATCCGCGCCTCGATGAACGCCTTCAGCTCGCCGATCGGCATGCGCGTCTGCTCCATCGTGTCGCGGTCGCGCACGGTCACTTGGCCGTCGGTCTCCGACTCGAAGTCGTACGTGATGCAGAACGGCGTGCCGATCTCGTCGTGGCGGCGGTACCGCTTGCCGATCGAGCCGGACTCGTCGTAGTCGACGAGGAAGTGCTTCGCCAGATCGGCGAACACCGCTTGCGCGCCCTCGGACAGCTTCTTCGACAGCGGGAAGATCGCCGCCTTGTACGGCGCGAGCGCCGGGTGGAAGCGCAGCACGACGCGGCTGTCGTCGCCCTCGAGCTGCTGCTCCTCGTACGCGTCGATCAGGAACGCCAGCGTCACGCGGTCCGCGCCAAGCGACGGCTCGATGCAGTAAGGGATGTAGCGCTCATTGTTATCTTGGTCGATATAGTTGAAGTCTTCGCCCGAGTGCTCCATGTGCTGCTTCAAGTCGAAGTCGGTGCGGTCGGCAATGCCCCACAGCTCGCCCCAACCGAACGGGAACTTGTACTCGATGTCGGTCGTCGCGTTGCTGTAGTGGGAGAGCTCGTCGTCCGAATGGTCGCGCAGCCGGATGCTGTCCGGCTTCACGCCGAGCGACAGCAGCCACTGGTGGCAGTAGTTGCGCCAGTATTCGAACCACTTCAGGTCCTCGCCCGGCTTGCAGAAAAACTCCAGCTCCATCTGCTCGAACTCGCGCGTCCGGAACGTGAAGTTCCCCGGCGTAATCTCATTGCGGAAGCTCTTGCCGATCTGGCCGATGCCGAACGGCAGCTTCTTGCGCATCGTGCGCTGCACGTTTTTGAAGTTCACGAAGATCCCTTGCGCCGTCTCCGGACGGAGGTAGATCTGGTTCGTGCTCGATTCCGTCACGCCCTGGAACGTCTTGAACATCAGGTTGAACTGGCGGATGTCGGTGAAATCCTTGCTGCCGCAGTCCGGGCAGACGATGTTGTGCTCGCGGATCAGGTCCATCATCTGATCGAACGACAAGCCGTCGACGACCATCTCGATCCCCTTCGCATCGAGCGCGTTCTCGATGATTTTGTCCGCCCGGTGGCGGGCCTTGCACTGCTTGCAGTCGATCATCGGATCGTTGAAGTTGCCTACGTGGCCGGAGGCGACCCAAGCTTGCGGGTTCATCAGAATCGCCGCGTCCAAGCCGACGTTATACGGAGACTCTTGGATGAACTTCTTCCACCAGGCCTTCTTCACGTTGTTCTTCAGCTCCACGCCGAGCGGACCGTAGTCCCACGTGTTCGCCAAGCCTCCGTACACCTCGGAGCCCGGGAATACGAATCCCCGGTGTTTGGCCAGCGCTACGACTTGTTCCATTGTGACGCTCATTGATCTTCGCCCTCTCTTCGTTCAGGTATAGGGTCGACGGTTGCTTGGGGCAAGAGCGCGGGCCGGGGTGGGCCATACAAAAAAGCTCTCGTCGCCTAAGCATGATCGACATGCCTAGGGACGGGAGCTTCTCACCCGCGGTTCCACCCTAGTTGACGCCTCGCGCACATCCCCTTCCGGCGAACGGCGAAGCATCCCCTTTTCCTTACCAAACCACAGCTCCGGACCGCCTTTTCCCTGAATCCTCGCCCCGGGCTTTCACCATCCCCGGATCGCTATGCAGCAAGGGTGCAACAGGTACTATTCATCCTTCACAGCCGTACATCGTTTAGTTGGTCCTAATTGTACAGAAATTCCTCGAAAATTGCAATGCTCCTCCGCCCTTATCCCGCCCATATCCCGACCGCCCGCCGACGGATACTCAACTTCCCGATGAAGCATTCGCGCGATGAAGCTCGCGATACTGGCCCGGGGTCACCAGCTCCTGCTTTTTGAAGATCCGGATCAAATACGCCGGCTGATAGCCGAGCATCTCCGCAATGTCATTGATTTTCATATCCGACTGCTCGAGCAGCTCCTTGCATTTGTCGAGGCGCAGACGGGTCATATATTCGGTGTACGTCAGCCCGGTCGCCGCTTTGAACGCCCGGCTCAGCCGCGTCATATGGATGCCGTACGTGTCGGCGATCGACTCGAAGGTCAGCTCCTGCGCGTAGTGCTGCTCCATATGCTGAATCATCTGCTGCACGATATTGCGGAGCTGCAGCTCCTGCGAGTTCTGGACGGCGGACAAGTACGGGGCGAACACGACCTGCTCGAACCATTCCACCCGTTCGTCCATCTCCTTCAGCTGCATCAGCTCCTCGTACAGGTTGGTGTCCTTGTACAGCTCGATCATGTTGATCCCGGCCTTGAGCAGCGCTTCATGAATGGAGCCGAGCAGCTTCACCAGCGCGTTCTGGACGACCAAGTTCAATCCGGACTGGCTTTGGATATTTTTCATGAACAGTCTCAAGTTGCGCTTCGCCCCCTCATCGTCGCCGGATCGGAGCGCGTGCAGCAGACTTTTCTCGATCTCGAACGGATACGTCACGGACCGGCCGTCGGCCGCATGCAGGCTATCGAGCTGCAGCACCTGGTTGTGCTCGTTCAAGTCCCGGTACTGCAGCGCGTTCCTCGCTTCCTCGAGCCGGTCCGGGGCTTCCACGATCGAATCGGCCAGATTGCCGATCGCGACCGTAACCCGCAGCTTCAGCGCCACACTCAGCGAGGAGGTCGTCTGTTCGGCCATGTCCCGAAGCCGCTCGCGGATCTCCGACTCTCCCGATTCCCACGGAACCGCGATCATGACGCCGACGGACAAATCCTGATTGTTTAGGACGAAATACTTGTCATACCACGCCGAGCAAGTCTCTTGCACGATATTGTACTGGGCGAATGTAATCAACTGCTCGTCCTTGCTGGAAAATTGCGGCTTCCCGAAAATGCCGCTCAGCTGAAACACGAGGAACGCGAACCGGGATTCCCCCACGTCCCACTCGAGCAGCTTCAAGCGGTCGAGCAGCTCGCCCTCTTGCAGATAGTACAGGTGGCCCTGCAGCAGCTGCATCAGGAAGCCTTCCCTCATCGAGGGTGTCGCGTCCTGCAGCTTGCGCTCAAGCTCCTGCTTCTGGCTGAGCTGCTCGATCCAGCGCTTCTCGATATACGCCGCCTCGTCGAGCGAGCCCGGCTCGGCGTCGCGCTGGAACAAGTGCAGCAGCCGTCGCACCGGCCGGTACAGCCGCTCGGAGGCGACCCAGGACAGCACGAGCGCGAGGGCGATGCCGGACGAGCTGACGATCAGGATCAAGGTCGAGATCGATTCGACCGGCTGCATGATCGCGGAGAGCGGGGTCGCCGAGATGTACACCCACTCCTGACCGAAGCGCGACAGCGGGGCGTAAGAGACCGAATAGCGCTCGCCGGCCAGACGGGCCGTAGTCGTATGCGGCTCGCCGGCGAGCGACTCGGCCTGCTCCAGGATCGCGTCGGTGAAGGGCGCCGGCCTGCTCGCGTTATAGGACACGGCGACCGTCGTTCCGCGCTTCTCTCTGAGTGCCGTATAGCCGTCTTCCGCCGTGACGCTATTCAAATACTGATTCATGAACCGTTGGTTAATGTACACGATGAAGGCGCCGTACGCCTCTTGATCGTAGATCGTACGCTTCAGCTTCACCACGATCGCTTGACGCGGCTGAGCGCTCGTCGGGTACCGCACTTCGTGATGCCAAGTAATGTCCCGGTCCTGCTTCAGCAGCCCGCTGAAATAAGCGCGATCCTCCTCCCGGCTCAGCTGCCGGTAGCCGGTCTCGTCGCTCATGAACGTATTCGACTTTTGAATATAGAGCGAGACCTCCTGGATGAGCGGATTCGTGCTCCGCATAAGCGACAGCGACTGGTCGATATCCCGCTTCTTTTGGAATTGCTGGATGAAGTCCGTGTCCTCCAGCGAGCTGTTGAACGAAGGCTCCAGCGTCAGGCGGCCGACGAACAGCTCCAGCTGGGACAAGTAATCGTCGAAGCGCTGAACCGTCTGGTGCAGCTGCTTCTGGTGGGAGGCGTTCACCTCCTGCAAGATCCGGTTCGACCCGACTCCATACAGCACCGCCCCCATCACCGCAATCGGGATGCACGTAATGAGCAGGATCGTAATCAGACTTTTCCTGTACAGCGATCGCTTGGTGGTTTTCTGACGCAGCCATCTCATTCCACAGCCCTCCCCTGCCAGCCTCAAATAGCAGTTTATTTCGCTCCCGATCCGGCGAGCAACAAAGTGCAATCCCTTATATCTCCGTGCAAAAAAGCGCTTTCCAAACGCCCGAATCCGAATGAAAGAGGTTACTATTGCTCGAAATCGTAGCTTTAATTATCGTAAATGTCAAATCCGAATTGCAAGGGAGGCAGACATGTCATCCACATCGACATCGCGCACCGGGTCTGCGGCCGCACCGACACCGCAAGCGAAATCGGCGGCAAAACCGCATAGCAAGAATCAAGTCTGGGCGGACGTCGTCCGCGACAAATACCTATATTTACTAGCGCTGCCGGGGCTTCTATACTTGTTCGTCTTCAAGTACGTGCCGATCGGAGGCATCATCATCGCTTTCCAGAATTATTCCCCTTATATGGGCTTCCTGAAAAGCGAATGGGTCGGGCTGGAGCACTTCCAGAGGCTGTTCACGGATGACGATTTCTGGATGCTGTTCCGGAACACGATGGCGATCAGTCTGCTGAACCTGGTGTTCTTCTTCCCATTCCCGATCGTGCTCGCACTGCTCCTGAACGAGCTGCGCAGCATGGCGTTCAAGCGATCGATCCAGACGATCCTGTATCTCCCCCACTTCCTGTCCTGGGTCATCATCATCGGCTTCACGCTGCTCATGCTGTCCCAATCGGAAGGGCTTATTAACAAAATCATAGCCCACTACGGCGGCGAGACGATCCCGTTCCTGACCGAACCCGACTACTTCTGGATCCTCGTCACCCTGCAATCGATGTGGAAGGAAGCCGGCTGGGGCACGATCATTTTCCTCGCGGCGATCGCGGGCGTCGATCCACAGCTCTACGAGGCCGCCCGCGTCGACGGGGCGAGCCGGTGGCGGCAGGCGTGGCACATCACGCTGCCCTCGATCCGAAATGTGATCGCGATCTTGCTGATCCTACGCCTGGGCCACGTTATGGACGTAGGCTTCGAGCAAATCTACCTGATGATGAACGGGGCCGTAAGCGATGTCGCGGACGTATTCGACACGTACGTGTACCGCAAGGGCATCCAGCAGGGCGAATTCAGCTATAGCACCGCGGTCGGCTTGTTCAAATCCGCCGTCGGCTTCCTCTTGGTCCTGATCGCCAACAAGATCGCCAAGCGTTTCGGGGACGAAGGCGTCTTTTAACCCACATTTGTACAGAATAGGAGGGAATCGGTCATGAAATTATCCCGGGGCGAGCGCCTGTTTAACGGCTTCAATATCGCTTTCCTGCTGCTGCTCGGCGTAACCTGCTTGTTTCCGTTCTACTACATTGCCATCGTATCGTTCACCGACCCTACCGAGTACTACCAGAAGCCGTTCATCCTACTACCCGACCACTGGACGCTCGGCGCCTACAAGTACTTAATGTCTACGCCCGCGTTCCTGAATTCCATCCAGGTCAGCGGCTTCCTGGCGACGGTCGGTACCCTGCTCAGCCTGCTCGTCAGCTCCGGGCTCGCCTATGCGATCTCGCGGAAGCGGTTGCGGTTCCGGCGGACGCTCATGCTGCTCATCTTCCTGACGACTATCCTTCAGGCCGGCATGATTCCGTCTTATATGGTGGTCAAGGGGCTCGGCATGATCAACAGCATCTGGTCGCTCATTATTCCGGCCTTGACGGGCGGTTGGTACATCCTGCTTATGAAAGGCTTTTTTGACAGCATCCCCGACAGTCTCGAAGAGGCGGCCCGAATCGACGGCGCCCACGAGCTCGGCATCTTTTTCCGCATCATCTTGCCTCTGTCGCTGCCGGCGCTCGTTGCCTTCGGGCTGTTCTTCGCGGTAGGCTATTGGAACACGTTCTTCAGCGCCGTCATCTACCTGAACGACCATACGAAGTGGCCGCTGCAGGTACTGCTCCAGCAAATGCTGATCGACCCGATGACCGCGGTAGGCGGGGCTTCCACTCAGATCGCGTCCCAGGTGCGCATGCCGCCGGAGACGCTGAAGATGGCCGCCGTCATGATCGCCACGCTGCCCATCATGCTGGTGTATCCATTCCTGCAGAAGCACTTTGCCAAAGGGGCCATGGTCGGTTCTGTCAAGGGATGAGCTTATACAATTATGTTGAGGAGGACTGGATTACATGAATCAAAAGGGGAAAAAAGCGCTTTACACCCTCTCAACCGTCGGACTCGCGACCGCCGTGCTGCTAAGCGGCTGCGGTGGCACGAAAAATGAGCCGGCCAAGACGGGTAATGCCGGGGGAACGACCGGCGCTCCGACCGATGTCAGCTTGATGGTCATCAACTACGGGGCGCAATTCTCGGACCAGAACAACTTCTTGTGGAAAGAAATCGAGAAACGGACGAACACAAAGCTGAACATTACCTGGGTATCGCCGAACAACATCATCGAGAAGACGAACGTAACGCTGGCCTCCGGCGATATTCCGGACCTGATGTACCTGGAAGACCTGAATTTGGCGCAATTCCGCAGCATGGTCGCCCAAGGCGCATTCTGGGATTTGACCCCGTTCCTGAAGGATTATCCGAATTTCAAAAACATTCCGGCCTACGCCTGGGAGAACTCCAAGATTAACGGCAAAAACTTCGTCATCCCGAGACCGTATCCGATCGTGGGCGGCGGCTTGTTCCCCCTCATCCGCAAGGATTGGCTCGACAAGCTGAACCTCAAGATGCCGGAGACGCTCGAGGAATTCAAAGCCGCGCTGAAGGCGTTCGTGAACAACGATCCGGACGGCAACGGCCAGAAGGATACGACGGGATATGCGGCAACGGCCGGCTCGCTCAATTTCATCTATAATACGTACAACAACACGAACGGCGAGTGGAAAGAGAAGGACGGCAAGCTTACCCCGAATATAACCGAGGATGCTTCCCGCGAAGCTCTGCTCTACATCAAGGGCTTGTACGACGAGGGGCTGATCTCCAAGGACTTCTCGATTCTGAAGCTCTCCAATATCAATGAAGCGGTCAACAGCGGCAAAGCCGGCTCTGCGGGATACGCGATGAACAACGGGTGGAAATTCACCGAGGAGCTGCGCAAGTCGAATCCGAACGCCGCCATGGTGCCGATGCCTTATGTGAAAGGGCCGCAAGGCAACAAGTTCACGATCGCCACGTCCGGCTTCTACGGCGCCTTCGCGATTCCGAAGAAAGTGCCGGAGGACAAGGTGAAGAAGCTGCTCGCTTTCATGGATTACGGCTTCAGCTCGGAGGGCAATACGCTTGCGAACTACGGTGTGAAGGACACGCACTACACGGAAACGAACGGTTTGAAGAAGACGACCGAGAAGTTCGCCCAAGATTTGCTGGACGGCAATTTCATGGGGATCTATATGCTGAACAGCAACGACCTCGTTACGCTGGTGCCGGGGATCCCGAGCGACTTTTACGAGTTGAACAAGAAAGTGTACACCGAGCGGGAACAGGCGGCGCCCAAAGATCCTTCGGTCGGTCTCTTCTCGGAGTCGAATGCGAAGCTGTGGCCGGATATCAAGAAGAAAGTCGACGACATGCGGGTGAAGGTCATCCTAGGCCAAGAGAAGATTGAAGCCTACGACGCGTTCATCGCCAATTTGAAGAAAGACGGGGATCTGCAGAAAATTATTAAAGAAATGAACGACGCGTACGCCCAGAAGAACGGTAAGTAAACGAGGAAACTTCCAGCCCGCCATTGGAATGGGCTGGAAGTTTTTTGTTGCTCCTGACAATAACATTACCGCATAACGCTATTCGTCAAATCCAACCCATTGTGAAAAAATAAAGATTTGGCATCACGCTATTGCCCTTGACCTGCCCTTTTTTGGCCTAGACGTATGAATAACGCTAGCTCAGACCGCTATTTTTCAAGATTTGATCGTATCGGGACGAATAACGTTGTGTCATCACCTTACACACGCTGGGTAGCCCAGTCCGGGTTCGTGCGTTGCTCAGCGGAGCGCCTCCCATCGGGTCCACAGCTCGGGAGGATTCAGCTCGTACACTTCCTTCTCCCGGTACATGTACTGGTGCATGATGAGCTCTCGACGGAGCGTGGCGAAATCCTCGTGGAACTGCTTGATCCACGCATTCAGCTCCTTCTCCGGATATGCACGCCCCCGCTCGAGCTGCGACGCCATGTGCTCCAGGACGATCAGCTTCTTCTTCAGCTGCGCCGGAATATGCTTCAGCTTGCCCTCGGAGGTGAAAAAATTGCGCAGCACCGACTGCTTGAGCCGCGCGTCGCTCTCGAGTTTGTTGGACTCGTTCGTCTCCTGCATCTCCTGACCTTCTCCTTTCCTTCTGAAAATTAGATCGAGCACGGCATTCGCGTTCCCCCGGAGGAAATATTCGTTCAGCGAAAAGTAAATCGTGTTCTTCTCCCGCCGTTCATGAATGAGGCTCGCCTCGCGCAGCTTAGCCGCGTGATGCGTCACCGTCGCCGTCGAGACGCACAGCTTCTCGGCCAGCGCTTGGCCGTGCAGCTCCCCGTCGGCCAACAGCAGCAGCAGCTTGATGCGGGTCGGGTCGGCCAGCGCCTTGTGGTAATTGACGATTTTGTCCAATTGCATCGGGCGGATCGCTCCTTTCCCAGGAAATATAAACACATCTAATTAAAATTATGTTTAATTAGATGTTAATCAAATTAGGTGGCGATGTCAACCCCTGTTAGGGGGTCGTTTCGTTATTTGGTTATTTGTTTACTTCGCTGCTCCGTTACTTTGGGCGTCCAACTGGGCCATCCGCTCCCGGATTCTCCGCTTGCGGTACAGCATTTTGCCGGCCTCGGCTACATCCTGGACGGTTCCTTTGTTGATCATCGCGCCGAACAGGATACCGGCGATCGGCACGAGCTGGAACAGCTTCTTCCAGCCGAAATTGTCGCGGTACGTCATGATGACCTCCCGCCAGCCCTGCAGCTGCGAGACGACCTGCTGGCGGCCTGCGGCTTCGGTGAAGGCGTCCAGATCCTCGAGCACGGCCCGCTTCCCTACGATATCCGACGAGGCGAACTGCAGGCACTTCACGACGAAGATACGCTCCTGCTTCTCCTTCGGGTCGTAGCCGTAGCAGAGGGCGATCTCCTGCAGCACCTTGAGCGACATCCCGAGCAGCGCGGGAATGTCGATCGCGAGCGTGAAGATCCCGCCTATGCCGGTCGTGGCCCCCTGAACGGCGGCGAGCCGGGAGCGGGTGCCGCTGAGATCGTCCGCCACCCGGTCCATCACCGCGAGCGGCAGCCCCGCCGCCTGCGCCATCGTGATCGGGGCCGAAGGGTCCGCGTCCGACTCCTGTTTCAGCTTGTCGAGTATCGACCTCTCGGAGATGAGGTATTGGCCCCCGGTCTGGACGTAGCTGCCTAACTCGTTCAAGGCGAGCCCTATTTTCTCCTGCACGAACTTCGGGGTAATTCGGTCCAACAGCAGGAAAGGCAGCCGTCCGAGCTTCTCCCAGAACCAGAGATCCTTCTGCTCGCGCTCCCATTCCTGGATTCGTACAAGTTCCGCTTCCAGCTGCGCTCTAGTTTCCATCCGTTCCACTCCTTCTCTTCGCTGTAATGCTATACGCAATGGAGGCGGTTTGGATGCAAGCAACGGGTCAATCGCAGCGAACTCCATTGATGTAATAACTGTCCTCGCGATATGTGCGGAAGGCGACCTCTACCTCGGCGATGCCGAGACTGTGCACATGCTCGGTCAAGATGGCCGCCACCCGATCGCGAATCGGGTCCCCCCGTTCGAACCAGGCGACCTCGATGAACGGATACGGGTCGACCTGCTTCCCGTCGAACACCGACACGACCGGAAGGCAGTCGATCATGAAATTGTCTCTGCCGCACGAGCACGCCTCCGCCAATTGATCGACGACCGGCGTGCTGATCCGGCTCATTTGCTCTACCGTTATCCCTCTTACTAACAGATGCGGCATCCCGCTCTCCACTCCTTTTGTGTCCCCGCTATCTCACCCTCGTGCGAGCGCCCGGCCCGCGAATACGGCCGTCGGCTTCTCATTGCGAACCGCTACCTGACCGTTCACCAACACATGGGTGATGCCGATCGGCCCGCTTCGCGACAGCCGGTACGTAGCCGTGTCCGTAACCCGGTCCGGGTCGAAAATAACCAGATCCGCGGCGTAACCAACCCGGAGCTCGCCTCGATCATGCAAGCCGAACCGGTCGGCCGGCACCTTGGTCATCCGGTTGATCATCGTCTCCAGCCGGAACTCGTACTCGCGGCTGAACCGCAGCAGCCTCGGGAACGTCCCGAAGCCCCGCGGATGCGGGTTCGGGCCTACGGGAATGCTGTCCGAGCCGACCATGTAGTAGGGCCGCGACAGCAGCTCGAGGCAGTCCCGATTGAACCGGTCCCAGCCTTCGTCCGATTGGAAAATCGCGTCGTCGGCGTCAATGAAGCCGACCTCCAGCTTCTCCTCGAGAAGCAGATCGCATAGCATATCGGGAACCGATTGTCCCCGCTCCTGGGCCACATCCTTGAAATTCCGTCCGACGTACGTAGGGTTGCCTGGAACATGTGTGAAATATCCGCGGACGGGGATCGTGTTCCGCTCCATCCCTTCGATCAGCCGCTGCCGCTGCGATCGGTCGGCGAGCCGCTCCAGCATCGCGTCGTAGCCGTCCACCGCCCACCATAGCGGCATCAGGATGACCACGTAGCCGCTGCCGAACGGATACGGATACAGCTCCAGCGATACGTCCACCCCGCGCTCATGGGCCGCATCGATATCCTTCATGATTTTATGGACTTGCCCTGCGTCCGGGATACTCGTGCGATAATGCGAGAAGTGCAGCTTCGCCCCCGATCGCTCGGCGATCTCGATCGACTCGAGCACCGGATCGACGTACCTCCCCTCCCGGAACACCGTCCGGATATGGGTCACATACACGCTGTCGTGGGCGGCCGCCACCTTGCACAGCTCGACCATCTCGTCCGTATCGGAGAACGAGCAGGGGTAGTAGCTGAGCCCGGTGGAGAAGGCGACCGCGCCTTCCTCCAGCCCGCGGGCGAGGAGCGCCTGAGCCTGGGCGAGGTGAGGGCCGACGAGCGGAACGTCGCGCATCCCGACGGTCTCGAGACGGAGGGCGCCGTGCGGGACCTGGTAAGCCGTATTGATGGCGACCGTCCGGTCGAACTTCATGCGGTATTCCAGCACGGAAGACCAGTCAAGCGGAATGTCCGGGGCTCCGTTCAGTCCGGCGAGGAAGCGGAAGTACATGTGCCGATTGTCCTGGCTGAGGGGGGCGTAGGACAGTCCGTCCTGCCCGAGAATCTCGGTCGTGATGCCTTGGCAGAGACCGGCCGCATGCTGGCGGTCCCAGAGCAGCATCGTGTCCGAGTGCGTATGCGAGTCGATGAAGCCGGGGCAGACGATCTGCCCGCCTGCGTCGATTCGCTCCCGGACCTGCGCGTCTGCGATCTCGCCCCCCGACTCCTCCTCCCGTACGATCGCCTTGATGCGGCCGTCTTCGATGTAGACGTTCCCCCGGTACCGGTCCCGCCCGGTTCCGTCGATAATCATGGCATTGTGGATCAGGATCTCCGCTTGCATCGCTGCACCTCTCCCCATTCCTTATTCGGTTCTGTCTCCATTATAAGGGGGGCGGGCGACAGGAAAAAAGAGGAACGGATGTCCGTTCCTCTTTTCATCGGCGTCCTGCTGGAGGCATTGTAACCTTAGTCCTCGGACGCCAGCACGACGATCTTGCCGTGGTCGAGCTCGGCCTCCAGGCGGGCCGCTTCGGCCTGCGGAATGTCGAGCGACTCCATCTTCGCCCGGAGCTCGTCCCCTCTGGAGCGGAACAAGTTCGCGAGCGCCGTCAGGACGCCCTCCTCGGATACTCCGATCTTGGCGGCTCCTGTGGAATCCGCGACATAGTCGGTGCCTTCCTTGGTGTGGGTCAGGACGAAGATGTGGTCCCGGTCGAAGCCTTCCCGGCTGAATTCCTGCACCTGCCGGTGGGCTTCATTCATATTGGATGCAATCCTGTACTTAGTGTAAGTTTCCATGCTCGTAGCCTCCTCGGGTGATTAATAGCTTCTGCGACGGCCCATTATGAGCGAGATGACGAACAGGATCAGGAAGAGGAAGAACAAGATTTTGGCGATCCCGACCGCTGCGCCCGCGATTCCGAAGAATCCGAACACCCCCGCCACCAACGCTACGACTAGGAATACGATAGCCCATGATAACATTTGAATGCACCTCTCTTTGTTTGAATATTCAGATTAGTGTTTCATGTTACCTATTACCCGCTCCCTTCCGAGGTGAAACAGCATGGGATACGGCTTCGTTCTTCAGTCGCTCCGGGCGATCCTGTCGTTCGGGTCGTTCGGGTGATTCGGGTCGATCGAGTCGTTCGGGTCTCTCCAGCTGCTCCAACTGCTCCAGCCGATGCTCGATCCGCTTCAGAATTTGCTTCAGCTCCAGATTCTCCTGCTCCGCCTTGTAGTTGATGGCGAAGTCCATAATCGCCTCCTGCTTGTCGCGGGCGGCTTGGCGGTTCTGGCTCATGAGGATCACGGGCGCTTGAAACGCCGCTAGGCAGGACAGCACCAGATTCATCAGGATGAACGGCGGATCGTCGAAGTGGAACGTGAACGACAGCGTGTTCCAGATCATCCAGCCGATGAGGAACGTGGCGAAGATCACGATGAACGTCCAGCTGCCCCCGAAGGCGGCGATCCGATCGGCGATGCGTTCCGACAAGGACGTTCGCTTCTCTTGCTCCTCCTTCAAGTGGGCCTTGATCTTCTCGTTGTATTCGTACACCATCGTGGTGATGCGTTCGAGATTCTCGTCCAGCTCCTGACACTCCGGCTCCCGCTCCAGCTCCTCGTACAGCTCCTCCCGGCGGCGCAGCTCCTCCTCCGTCATGGCGGCTTCCTCCTGCATGTTCGGTCCCTCCCTCTCTATGGTGATTCACACTTTTAGAGTACTTAACACGGCTAAGGGGAGGGTGAAACAAATCGGATGCTGGCTCTGGCCCTATTGCTCAGGAGTGAAATTTTATTTTTTTATTCAAGGTTCGTTAAAGGTAGCGTGTTTATGATGGTAAATGTAAGGCAGCTGCTTACAATAAATCATTTGGAGGTATTAGATATGAAGGGTAAAATGATGGACTCGGCAAAAAAGAAAGCGGGCGTTGTTCTTCTTTTCGGGGCGCTTATCGCGGCACTAGGCGTAGGAACAGCTTATGCAGCAAACTTTCATCCTTCCTTGCAGGTTAAAATGGAAAACGGCGTAAGGCTCTATTCGACGGATGGTGGAAAGACCTGGAGCAAAAATGCACCCAACGGCGTAACGGTAAGCGACAATGACGGTAAACTCACCATCACGAACGGTACTCCGCCTAAAGATGGTGAAGGGAAAGGGACGCTGACCAAAGTGGAAAACGGCGTTAGAAGTTACTCCACGGACGGCGGCAAAACTTGGAGCGAAACGGCTCCTGACGGTGCAGAGGAAAGTATAACAACAGGCGAAGGTGGCAAAACCATCCATACGTTAGGCAATCCGTCCGGTGCTGTGAATGGAACAGCTTTACAAGTTAAAATCGAAAACGGCGTTAGGCTCTACTCCACGGACGGCGGTAACACCTGGAGCGAAACGGCTCCCAGCGGCGTAACGGTCAGCGACGAAGACGGCAAACTCACCATCTTGAATGGTACTCCGCCTAAAAATGGTGAAGCGGAGGGGACGTTTGTCAAAGTGGAAAACGGCGTTAGAAGTTACTCCACGGATGGCGGCAAAACTTGGAGCGAAACGGTTCCCGACGGTGCAGAGAACAGCTTAAACGGGGACAGAACGGAATAAGACTTCTGATAGCTCTGTCGCAGGGAGAAACACGAAAAAGGTTCCTCAACAAGGGGCTGGTCTCAGCTCCTTTGTTGTGGTAGCATCATGTTATTTCTCATTTTGAATGGCGGACAAGGAGGCATGAAATGAGGATTTTAATGGTTGAGGATGAAAGGTATATGGCGGAGGCTGTCGCTCAAGTGCTTAAACAGAATCACTATAGCGTTGATTTGGAGCATAATGGTGACGATGGACTGGACAGCGGGCTTTCCGGCATTTATGACATCATAATACTCGATATCATGCTCCCCAGATTGGACGGGATAAGCGTGCTCAAAGCATTGCGGCAAAACGACATTGAAACGCCCGTCATTCTGTTAACGGCCAGAGGCGAAACCGAGGACAAGATACGCGGGCTTGACAGCGGTGCTGACGATTATTTGGCGAAGCCATTCCACACGGACGAGCTGTTAGCTCGTTTGCGTGCATTGGGGCGCAGAAAATCCGAGTTGATCAATGACGGCATCCTTAAATATGGAAATATTGAGCTGAATCCGCTTACCCTCCTGCTTTGCTGTGGAAGCAAGGAGATAAAACTAACTTTAAAAGAATCCCAATTATTGGAGCTCCTAATAAAAAGAAATAGTATGATCCTTTCAAAAGAAAATATTATTGAAAAACTATGGGGTTATGATACGAAGGCCGAAGATAATCATGTAGAAATCCATGTATCCTTCTTAAGAAGAAAATTAAATCAACTGGAATCTAACGTTTTCATTCGGACTATACGGGGTGCGGGCTATATCTTAAATACGGGAAATGAAAGGGAGTAAAATGTTTACAAAGCTGCGCAACAAATTTCTCATCCTTAATATGTCCATTACTTCGATCGTGATGATTGCTGCGTTTGCTATCATATATTTCATCACCTACAGTAACATCCACTCGGAAATCAAAAGAAAATTGAGTTCGGGATCCCAAATGCAAATCACAATCGAAGGAACCGACTTGCCTGAAAATACGCAAAAAGGAGGAACCATTTCTTCTGTCCAAAATTTCTCTACGGATGGTCCTCTTTCTTTTAGTATCGAGGTGGACGCAGATGGCAAGATTTTAAAAGTCGACTCCTTTATTGATATGCCTGATGAAGCTTATTCTAAAGCTGCCGCGACCGCCTGGAGCAATAAAAAAAACAATTCCGCAATAACCTTGGAGGGCAAACAATGGCAATATGCTGTAACCCGAATGAGCAAGCATGTTATTCTAAGTAACGGACAACAGTATACCGCCGACGAAAACAAGTATCAGATCCTATTTTTAGATGTAACGGAATCCGACAAAACTTTATTTCAACTGCTTACTACATTACTTTTCGTAGGATTGATTATGCTTTTTGTTATTTTTCTGATTAGTCTTTACTTTGCGAACCGGGCCATTAAACCGATAGCCGAAACTTGGGAAAAGCAGAAACAATTTGTTGCCGATGCTTCTCATGAATTGAAAACACCGCTTTCCATCATAAACGCAAATTACGACGCACTGTTGGCAAATCAGGAAGAAACGATTAAAAGTCAAATAAAATGGCTGGGTTATATAAAAATCGGAACGGATCGAATGGCAACCCTGATAAACGACCTTTTGTCTTTGGCCAGGATAGAGGATGTAAATTTTGAAACGCGAAAAATGCCATTTAATATGAGCAACGTCATTCATGATGTGATGTTGTCGATGGAAGCCGCAAGGATTGAAAAAAGGATTAACCTTTCCCATTCGGTAGTCCCTGACGTCATTGTTAAAGGCGATTCGGAAAGAGTTAAACAGGTTGTCACGATTTTATTCGATAATGCCATCAAATATACAAATGATAATGGGCAGATTGAGATATCCCTAAGAAAATCAAAACGCCATGTTAAATATCATATTACAAATAGCGGAAAAGGAATTGCTAAACAAGACTTGCCGAAAGTTTTTGACCGATTTTATAGAGCAGACCCCTCCAGAACGCACGAAATCGTCGGTTATGGCCTGGGATTATCGATTGCGAAAACAATCGCAGACCGGTTGGGCGGCGAGATCCACGTCACGAGTGTGGAAAACGATTGCACGACTTTTACGTTTACACTTGGAGTATAGGGTATCAAGGATAAGCAACTCAACTACTTGCGGAAGACAAAAAAGAGAGAGCCAGATCCGAGATCGGCACTCTCTTCGAGGGAAATACGATTAGCGCAGCGTTTTTAAGGCGCCGCTCCACGCCAGCACTTGGTTCAGCATCTCATTCACGTTGTTCAGATGCAAGTCGGCCGGCTTGAAGGTAGTGTAGTTCTCGAAATCCGTGAACAGATTCAAGGCAGGGTGCACGCGGACGTCGGCGACCTGCAATTCACCCAAAATGCCCCGCAAATGCTCCGCTGCCCGAGCGCCGCCCACGGAACCATAGCTTACGATGCCCGCCGCTTTATTGTTCCAGGCTTCGCGGGCACAATCGAGCGCGTTTTTCAAAGCTCCCGTTATGCTGTGATTGTATTCGGCTACGATAAAGACGAACCCGTCGAGGCTCGCCAGTTTGCCATTCCAAGCGGCCACTTGCTCCGTCGCATCCGCTTCTCCCAAGAGCGGAAGCTTGTAGTCCGCGATGTCCACGATTTCGTAATTCGCATCGCCCCGCTTGTCGGCGACGCTCTTCACCCATTGCCCCACCTGAGGGCTGACGCGGCCCTGGCGCGTGCTCCCCAGAATGATCCCGATATTCAAATTCGACATAGCTTGGCCTCCCTGAATTTAGTACATCCCCCATAATGTGCCCGTTCCATCAGGACATATACGTGGTTCGATGCTTCAGGGAGGGCCGGGATTGGCTGCGGTTAGACAGGCTTCCACAGGCGTTCGACTTGCAGCAATTGCGTATCGTGGAATTCCGCGCGGTAAATGTCAGGCTTCGAGGTGGATTTCCAGAATTCATACCCATAGGACGGGTCAAAATAGCTCAGCATGATCGTCATGATGTTCCCGTGCGTTCCTACAGCAATCTTCCGGCCCTTGTAATCCGATAGCAGCTTCAACAAAATCGGGATCGCCCGCTCCTGCGCCTGGCGGGTCGACTCGCCGTCCGGCATGCGATAGTCGGGGTCGCGGAACGATCTTTCGATCGCAGCGAGCAGCTCTTCTTCGGGATATCCCTGGTGCAGGCCGGCGATCGGCCGCTCGATCAGCTCCTCATAGAGCGTAATGTCCATCCCCAGCCGCTCGGCGAGTGGCGCGACGGTCTCGCGGGCTCGGTGATACGCGCTGGAGACGATGACGTCGATCTGCTCTTCCTTCATCAGCTCCGCTACGCGTATGGCGTCCCGCTGGCCCTGCTCATTCAGATTCGCCCCCCGGTCCCGCTCCTTCTCAAGCGAGAAAGGGGCGATGCCGTGCCTTACGAAATAAATGGATGTCTTCATCTTCCTCTCCCTTCTATGTATCAATCTACAGGCAAATAGCCTTTCGCCGCCGCATCGCGGACGAGCTGCTGAGCAAACTGCCACAGCCCTTCGGAGCCTTCGCCGATCTGCGCGTTCCTCTTCAGCACCATGTCGAGCTTGATGCCGTGCTGCTTCCACGTCTTCCCCTCGGTGTAATAGTTCTGCAGCAGCGGTGCGAGCCGGTCCAGCGCCCCGGCGAACTTCGACTCGGGTGTCGTTCGCGCTTCGAACTCGAGCCACAGCTCGAGCAGCTCCCGGCCTTGCTCCTCCGGCAGCAGCCCGAAGATCCGCCGGGCGGCCTCCTGCTCGGAGCTCATCTTCAGTTCCCGGCTCGCGGTATCATACGGGGAGAAGTCCCCGGCGTCGATCTCCACGAGATCGTGCACGAGCAGCATCTTGACGACGCGCAGCAGATCGACGGCCGACTCGTTGGCATATTCTTGGAAGATCAGCGCCATCGTCGCCAGATGCCACGAATGCTCCGCATCGTTCTCATTGCGGGAGCGGTCTGTGAGGAACGCTCTGCGGTACACGCTCTTCAGCTTGTCGATCTCGACGATAAACGCCAATTGTTGTTTGAACCGTTCCATATCGATGTTCAATTCCATGTTCGCGTACGTCCTTTGCATGAGTCTAGGGGCTTACAATAATAATAACCGTTCCAATCCAATGGCGCTGATCAAAAACCGTTCCTTTCGGTTATTCCGCAACTGCTGCGTCCAGTCTACGAATCCTCCGTCGCCTATGTAATGGTCTTTGCCTTGGATGGTCGTCTTGATCGTAAATTGGAGCCCTTGGTAGTAGCGATTGTCCGTCTTCGCCGGGTTGATCGCCGTCCGGACCGGGATGGATTGCTCTTCACCGGCTCTCCGGATTCGCTGCACCAAATCATCGGCGTTCTTGTATCCACCCCGTGCATTAAGGATGATCTCGATCTCCGAATCGAACCGTGTATGAAAGATGTCCCGGTACGCCCGGATGTGCTCCCAGAACGCACCGATCTCAAACGAATAGGACCCCCGATCGATCCCAGAGGATACGAGGCAGAGGACTTGAAAATGGGCGAACATCCCGGGCGCCTTAGGAACCTGCTGCGCTCTGACATGCCGATGCGTGGTGCAGAAATGAAGATTGCACGCGCGGTTGTCCAAGGAACCGTTCTGCAAGCCTTCGCTCACGTGCAGCGCCAGCAGGTTGGTCGCATCCGCCACGACTTCCGTCCCCCGTGTAGCGGAAATAATTTTGTTCTGATCGGCGGTCGCGACGATCGAGCAAGAGCCGATCGGGGCGACCGGCGACAGCTGCACCGGCGTGAAACCATGCTGCCGGGCGATTCGGAGGACGTCCAGCTCGAGTTGCCTCAAGTCTATCGGATCGACGACGGCCGGCTTCACGAACCGGTTATCCCGGTACCGCCTCAGCAGCTCCGCCGCCGAGCCCGCTCCCGTCCTGGACCGGTACACCTCCAAGAGCAAGCTGTTCAGCTCGGAGCCGGACAATTGATCCGCCAGGACATTCACAAGCTCTTTCATCTTGTCTCGACCCAGCCTCCGTGCGATTCCGGATGTATCGTTGCTTTCTTCGGCCATCGTAACGCCTCCCCCATGCTAGCTTTTGGCAATTTACCCCATTCTAGGGTGAAGGTGCGGCAATGTCAATGCGAGTTCGCGAAGGGTGGCAGAGGGAAATCCTCCACTTCTTTTTGTCGTTTTGGGGCAAAACGCCAATACATAGAGGAAAACCTCCCTCTCTTCGAGCTCGCGAGGCTTGAAACCGAGCGATCCGCGAAAAAGTGAGGGAGGTTTTCCTCTTTTTGTCTATGCAGCAGACTGTTTGGCATCAAGAAGAGGGAGGTTTTCCCTCACCCGGACGGGTGTCGTGCCACACGCCACCAGAAGCCCGCAGCCTACCGCACCTTCCGGTAAATGCGCTCCGCCGGCACGAAGTCCTCGTACACCGCGCCATTCTCGAGGAACAGGAGCGACTCCTTGTTGCCGAGGCCCAGGAACCCGCCCACGGACAAGCTGTTGTAGAACAAGTCGTGCACCCGGTTCTGCAGCTCGCCGTCGAAGTAGATCAGCACGTTGCGGCAGATGATGACGTGGAATTCGTTAAACGACCGGTCCGTGACGAGGTTGTGCTGCGCAAACATGATATGGTTCCGCAGCGAAGGTCGGAAGTAAGCGTACTGGTGGTCCGTGCTGTAATATTCGGAAAACGCCTTGGTCCCCCCGGCATCGAGGTAATTCTTGGTGAACAGCTGCATGTGCTTCAGCGGATAGGCGCCCCGTTTGGCCGTCTCGATGACGCTGGCGTTCATATCGGTCGCATACAGCTTTACGCGCTCGGCCAAGCCCTCCTCCTCGAGCAGGATGGCCATGGAGTACACTTCTTCGCCCGACGCGCAGCCGGCATGCCAGATCCGGATCTCGGGCAGCCCCTGGAGGAAGGGCACGACCTGCTCCCGGAACGACTGGAAGAAAGCCGGATCACGGAACATCTCCGTCACCTTGATCGAGAAATCCCCGAGCAGCCGCTCGACGTACCCGGGCTCATGCAACACGCGGTCGAGCAGCGCGGTCACCGTCGGAATGCGGTCGAGGCGCATCCGGTTCAGGATGCGCCTACGCAGGGAGGATCGCACATAGCCGCGAAAATCGAACCCATACCAACGGTGCAAGCCGTCCAAGAGCAGGCCGATCTCGATCTGCTCCAGCTCGTCGCCTTGCTCCTCCACCCGCGCGTCCAGCTCCTTCTCTTCGTTATGGTCCATGCTCATCCCCCTACTTCGTCAGCCATACCCGCATGAGGGAGTAGAGCTGCTCCAGATTCAGCGGCTTGCTGATATAATCCGAAGCGCCCGCGGCCAGGCATTGCTCCCTCGCGTTCTTCATCGCCTTGGCCGTCAGGGCGATGATCGGCAGCTCCTTCAGCTCCAGCTCCTTACGGATCGCCTGCATCGCTTCGTAGCCGTCCATCACCGGCATCATAATATCCATGAGCACGAGATCCCAGTTCTGCGACTCCCGCAGCTTATCCAAGGCTTGCCTGCCGTTTTCCGCCACTTCCACCGTCACCTGCTTGCTCTCCAGCGCCGTGACCAAGGCGAAGACGTTGCGCGCGTCATCGTCGACGAGCAGCACCCGCTTCCCGGCGAACAAAGCGACGTCGGCTTGCCCGGTCGCCTCGTCGACAATGGAGCCCGCCGTGCCGTTCTCGCTGAGCGGCACAGCCGAAGGCTTGAACGGCGGGTCGGCTTCCGTCGGACCGACCGCCTCCGCCGTGGCGGCCACCTCTCGGTGCGGTCCCGGCGCAGGCTCCCCGGTCTTGAATTCCGGCAAGATCAGCGTGAACGTGCTGCCTTCCCCAGGGCTGCTCTCGACCGTGATGCAGCCGCCGAGCAGCCGGCTGAACTCCCGGCAGATCGAGAGGCCGAGGCCCGTGCCGCCGTATTGGCGATTCGTCGTCCCGTCGGCCTGCTGGAACGCTTCGAAGATGAGCTTCTGCTTGTCCGCCGGAATGCCGATCCCGGTGTCCGAGATGGAGAACGCGACGACGAGCTCGTCCGGCTGAACCGGCAGCAGATGCTGCACGCGAGCCGCCTCGATGCGCTCCACCCGGAACGATACGGAGCCGTGATCCGTAAATTTGAAGGCATTGGACAACAAATTCTTGAGCACCTGCTGCAGGCGCTGCCCGTCCGTCAGCATCAAGTCCGGCACATTCGGATCGGACTCCACCTGGAACGACAGACCTTTCTGCTGCGCGATCGGTTCGAAAACAAGCTTCAGCAGCTGCGGCAGCTCCGTCAGATTGACCTCGTCCACCATGATGTCGATCTTGCCGGCCTCAACCTTGGACAAGTCCAGAATGTCGTCGATCAGGGCCAGCAGATCCTTGCCTGCGGTATAGATGACGCGGGAATAGTCCTCTTCTTCGTTCGACAGCCGGCCTTCTTCGTTCTCCGCGAGCAGCTGCGACAAGATCAGAATGCTGTTGAGCGGCGTCCGCAGCTCATGCGACATGTTCGCGAGGAAGTCGGACTTGTACTGCGAGCTCCGCTCCAGCTGAACCGAGTATTCCTCCAGCTCCTCCTTCGCCCTCTTCAGCTCGGCCGCCTTCTGCTCGACGTAATGATTGTGCTCTTCCAGGAACTCGTTGCTTTGGCGAAGCTGCTCCTGCTGCATCTGCAGCTCCTCCGACTGCGCCTGGAGCTCTTCGGACTGCGCCTGCAGCTCCTCGGTCAGCATCTGCGACTCGTTCAGGAGCCGCTCGATCTCCACCCGGCTGCGCACGCTGTTCAGCATCGCGCCGAGCGGGTCCAGCAGCTGCTTCAGCAACGACACATGCCGGGGTTCGAACTCATCGAACGAAGCGAACTCCAGCACCGCCTCGACATGTCCCTCGAACACGATCGGGGCGATCAGAATGCTGCGCGGGGCCGCCTGTCCGAGTCCCGAGGAGACGCGGATGTACGTCTCCGGCACGTCCTGCAGCAGGAGAACCTGCTTGTCCAATGCGCATTGTCCGACCAGCCCCTCGCCCGGCTTGAAGCTGATTCGGGCGGGATCCCCCTCGGAACCGGCGTAAGCCCCCATCTTCGTCAAAAGCGGCTGACCGCTCTGTTCCTTATTCAGATAGAGGACGCCATAACCCGCGCCGAGCAGGGGAGCGAGCTTCCCGACGATCGCTTCGGACAGATCCGTCAGATGATGAATGCCCTGGAACTGGGTCGCCACCTCTGCGATGTTCGTCTGCACCCAATTCTCTTCCCCCAAATTATCCAGCAGCCTGTTGGTGGCATCGGCCAGCTCTTGGATTTCGTCTCTAGTGCGAACCTCGACGCGTTCGGTCATGTCGGCCTTGGACGACGCAATGTGCTGGATCGCCCGGATCACCTGCCGGATCGTCCGGACAATGACGCCGGAGATGAAGAGGGCGACCGCGAGAGAGACGACCGATATGAGGGACAAAAGGACGAACAAGACGATCGTCAAATTCCGGTAATCGTCCTTTAAGCCTTCCGCCCGCGCTTCGGTCAGCTTGGATTCCGTACCACGTATCGTGTCGAAGGAAGCCCGGATCTGATCGATAATGGGCTTGCCCGGATCCTGCTTGAACCATTCAAGCAGCTCAGCCGACCGGTTCTCCCGCTTCAGCCGGATCGACACTTCACCCGAAGTTTGAATCCAGTTGTCGAGAAGCGGCTTCACCGTTTCCAGAGTCGCCTGCTGGCTAGGATTGTCCGCTAGCAGCCCGTGCAGCTGCATATACGCGTTCATCCAGATTTGCGATCCCTCTTTATACGGGTCCAGATATCGCTCGTCCCCCGTAATGATGAACCCGCGCTGGCCGGTCTCCATGTCCAGGACTACCTTCTCCATCCGGTTGATCAGATTGTGGACCTGCAGGTCATGGTCGGTAATGTAATCGATCGCTTCCTGCCTGGACCCGATCCGGTCCACGACGATCAGAATCGTTACGCCGAGACAGAGGATAACAAAAATGTACCCAAGCATCATTTTCGCCCGGATACTGAAGTGCCAACGCTTGCCCATAACACCCTCCTTAATAACACCCCACAAACGTGGGCCTTCGTAGCTTATTCCAGGGCAGAGCCCCTTTGCGGGGACCCCGGGGATTTAAATCCCTTCTCTGTATCTATAAACGAACGAAAAACGGGCATGATGCCCGTTGCCCGCTAAATCGGCTCCTCTTGCAGCTGGAGAATATATTGTTCTCGCGTTATCGTCCCGTCTCTCATGATGCCGATATGAATCTCCTTCTTATTCGGTTTGATGAAGCAATCGTTTTTCAGATAATAGCCGTTTTCTTTCGCAAGCGCATACATCCAATGGAATCGTTCGGCTGCATCGAGAGCTTGTCTCTCATCATCGAAGCGGTCCAGAATGTTGCCGCGACTCAAGGGATTCACAATGGATCGAATGCTCACATGATACGTATCGTCCTCGTCCCTGCACACGAGCATCTCGCCATCCTTGAAGCTGATCCGGTGCCTGATGTCCATTGAACTCACCGCCTTTACTAAGGATACGATTATATAAACCGAATCCGGGGGACTTGAAACACGCCCCTTACGGGAGTTGGTCGGCCAGCAAGTCCTTCAGCTTCGCGATCGCGCGCTTCTGGATGCGGGAGACGCTCATCTGCGAGACGCCCAGCTCGCCGGCGATATAACGCTGCGAATGCCCTTCATTGTAGGCCAGCAGCAGCACTCGCTGCTCCTCAGGCTTTAAGTGCTCCATCGCTTCCTCCAGATCGAGACGATGCTCCAGCGCGTCATACTCGTCGCCCTGGACGGCAATGAGATCTCCGATTGTGGCACTGTCGCCTTCTTGGGACAGCGGGGTGTCAAGCGACGTGTAATGGTAATGCTCGCGGCCGGCGAGAATCTCGATGGTCTCCTCCTCGGACAATTCCAAGTGCGCGGCGATCTCGTCGATCCTCGGGGACCGCTCCAGTTGGACGGTCAGCTCGTCAATCGTTTTTTGCACGAGTAAGCCCTTCTCCTTGACGCGCCGCGGCACTTGAATGTACCAGGACTTGTCCCGCAAATAATTTTTCAGATGGCCGATCAGGCACTTCATCGCATAAGCTTCGAACGGAATGCCCAAGGAGGCGTCGAATTGCTTGAACAGGCGCAGCATGGACATTTCGCCGACCTGGAACAGATCCTCATACAGATCGGGACGGCTGCGAGACATTTTCCCCGCCGCCATCCGCACGATCGGCTCGTAATGCAGCAGCAGCGCCGTCGCCGCCTCCTTGCAGTCCGTCTCTTGGTACGCTTGCATGTGAGCGATCATTTCATGCTCGGATTGTGAAGATGCATTGGAAGTCATGCCATCTCCTCTTTTCTGCTGAAATGCTTCGTCAGGATCACTTCCGTACCGCGTTCGGTATTCACTTGCACATCGTCCATCAGCGCCTGCATCATGAACAGCCCGAGTCCGCCCACCTTCGCTTCGCGCAGAGGCTGATCGTGGAGGGGAACGACCCGGAGTGCAGCATGCTCGTAATCGAAGCTAACGCCCTCGTCCTTCACGTGAATGACGATGCGTCCATCCTCCAGCTCGAACTTCAGCTCCACAAGCCCCGCATTCCGGCCTTCATAAGCGTGAAGAATCGCATTGTTGCACGCTTCCGCGACCGCTACCTTCATGTCCTCAATGTCTTCGAACGAAAAGCCGGCCTTTACGGCGATGCCATATAACGTCAGCCGGACAATATCCAGGTAGGCGGCTTGGGCGGGAATCGATAAGGATACACATGAATTCGTCATGACGATCGCCCCGCCCCTTCATCGGCTGTGGACGCCGGTTCCTGCGGCAAATGCCGGGAGATGCCCGTTAAGTCGAACAACCGCTTGATTTTCGGCGGAACGTTCCGGACGGCGAAGGGCGCCTGCAGGGCCGCCCGCGATTTCAGAATCGAGACGATGATGCCGATGCCGGTAGAGTCGATGTACTGCAGCTGCCGCAGGTCGAAGACGAACGCCCGATCGGTCTGGGCGATGAGCGGCTGCAGCTCTTCCACGAGGTCGGTCGCTACGGACAAATCCAGCTCTCCGGCGAGCGACACGATGTAAGCCGACTCCGTCCGTTGTTTAGTCACGTTAAAGGTATGAATGGCGTTCAACATAGGTTCCCCCTTCAAGATTCGTCACTTGATCTGGTCTAGTGTTCTCGGATTGAACTTGAACGGCTATTTCATCGCGGCCGTATGCCGGTCCTTGCGTTGCCGGAAGCTGTTCCACAGGTCGATCGCGACGGGAATGCCGCTCATGACCTTCTGCACCTTGCCCGGGGCGGCCGTTAGCGCTCGGCGGCGTCCGTCCTGGATGACGGTAGCGACGCTCGAAGCCGATTCCTTGACCGTTCGGGTCAATTCATGAATCATCGTGCCTACATCGTTCACGGAACGGAACAGCGGCTCGAGATCCTGGAGCTTCGTCCGGACGTCCACCGCCATTTGATTCGTATTGTGCAGCACATCCTTGACCTCGGTGCTCACTTGCGCCAGTTCGCCCTTCATGCCGGCCATCGTCTCGCGGATCTCGTCGAGCGAGCCCCGGAGCGACTTCAGCGTCTGGACCAAATAATACACGAGGACGCCGAAGGCCAGCGCCACGATAATCAAACTGATCTGCCATAGCATATCGAATCCCTCCCACCCGGTTGCTACCGTATGATTACCCCGCGGTCGCGATTTTGAAACGCCTTTGTCCCAAAAATACAGAGCGTAAAAAAAAACGGACCCAGCGGCAATTGATTAACCGTGCACCCGTGGAGACCCATTCGTTTTATATTTAACCAGCTTCACAATCGTTCCGTGATCGTTCTCCACTGTGACTTCATCCATCAACGCCTGCATCAAATATAGGCCGAGCCCCCCCTCCCGGAGCTCCTGCGGCCGTTCGGCCCGAATCGGGGCGGCCTGCTCGAGCGCCGGCAGCGGATTGAAGCTGAGCCCGCTGTCCTTCACCACGATCGTGAACTGCGAATCCTCCGGCTCGAAGCTAATGTCTATGACACCGGCCTCATGAACCGGATAAGCATGCAGGACCGCGTTGTTGCACGCTTCCGCGACCGCGACCTTCATGTCCTCGATCTCTTCGTAGGAAAATCCCGACTTCGATGCTAACCCGTAGAGGCAGAGTCGGACGACATCGACGTAGCCCGCATCTGCCGGAATGACCAACCGTACGCTATTCATGCTGTTGCCTTACGCCCTTTCTGTTAAAAATGCGGAAATTCCGGTCAAATCGAGCAGCTTCTTGATCCCCGCCGGAATATGCCTCACGCGGAACGGTCCGCGATTCTCGTCTCGAATCTTCACGACGGACACGAGGATGCCGATTCCCGTGCTGTCGATATATGTCAACTCCCCGAAGTCGAGGATCAGCGTCTTGTCCGCCTGATGGACGACAGGGTCAAGAGCGGTGCGAAGCTCCGCGGCGGCAGAGAGATCGAGTTCCCCGGCTAACCGGACCAAATTCGCCTCTTCTGTCTGCTGGATGTCGATACGGAATTTGCCTAGCGTCATACTCTCCACTCCCAACCATTCGTTATATGATTCAGTGTATCAAACATGCCCGGCAATGTACACGCCACGGCGCATCAGGAGCTCGTCCGGTGAAAATAATCGATCGAGGTCAGCTGCTGCGTCTCGCTGCTCACGAACAGCTTAAGCGCCGCTTGCTGCCGCTTGAACACGAGCCCGTCCTCCGCGACGAAATCCGGCTTGCCGAGCTCGTCCACTACAGCTTCCAGCGTGATCGGAATCGGGCTGCCGTCGATGTCGATCGTCCCCGCCTCCGGCAGCACCCGGACGAAATCCACCATACCCATGCTGAAGCCGACGTCGATGCCGGGATACCGGTACACTTCGCACTGCGCGGTGTAAGGATCGGGCTGGATCGCCTCCGGCTCGCCCAGCACTTCAACGACCGCCTCCTGATTATCCTGGAGCGAGATGCCTTCCACCATCTGCAGGTGATAATACGGCTTCGCAGCCTTCGGCTCCGACGGAACGGTATGGTCCAAGTGAACGACGGCTAGTGCCGGCTCCGAGAAGTGAGGCAGCGGAGGCTCCGACGGCTTCGACGCTTCCTCCCACGTATAGCCGGCCCAGAGCAGGGAGCCTCCGAGGAGCAGGCTGATGAGACTGATCCTCTTCATAACACCAACCTCCTCTCCAAGCTCGCGAGCCGCGTGTGCAGCGGCACGATGTACGGGACGGCCGAGATGAGATACGCCTCGTCATCCTGCGTCGTCACCTCGTATTTGTAGGGGCCTCTCGTTTCGCTAATCGGGATGAACAGCGTCCAAGTCCCGTCTTGCTCGGTCATGCGATGGCGCCTTCCGTCCCAGCCGTTGAAAGGGCCAACGACGCTAACATGCTTGGCATTCGGCTGCCAGATCGTAAACGCGACCCCGGCCTTCTCCCCCTGATTGGGAAACAAATTCCGGATATACTTCGCAAGGGACGGGTGCGCATGGCGTAAAGTTGCATTTGCGGATGCAGTCGTCATTGTGCTATCCCCTTTCCGTGTTCCCTGATGTGTCTATATCGCTTAATACACCTCCCCGGCCCGATTGAATCAAAAAAAACGCGAGTTTTTATCCGAGGTCGAATAAAAATCGCGTTTTTAACCAAACCCGACGAGACTGTCGATTCATTTGGCGTGGAAAGTGAAAAAGAGAACCCTGGCGAGTTTTGGCTTGAACCTCCAACCACTAGTTCTATTTTCAATCAACAAGATGTTAGTCTAATGGTGCCCCCGCAAAGTACTCGGAATAGTCTTCAGAGAATCTGCTTCACTTTGTGGGGCTTACTAAAGGGTCCCTTTTCACTTGGAACGCCCGTGAATTAACAGTCTCTATATAGTAGCAATCATGACCAGGCACATATCGTCCTCCTGTGCGGCCTGCTGGGAGGAAGGCGCGAGCCGGGCCCTGAGCGCCTGCAGATCGTCGTCCGGATGCTCGCGGAAATGCTCCATGAGCAAGGCCGCCCCTTCCTCCTGATCGTCGCCGAGCCACTCCAACACCCCGTCGGTGAACAGCATCACCTTGGCCTCCTGCTCGTACCGGAGCATCCCCTTCCGAATGTCGAGCCGGTCGAAGAACCCGATCGCGCTGCATCCCTCGGTCAAGGTCGTATACTCCCCATCACGATACAGCAGCCCGGGGGGATGGCCCGCGTTCACATACTCGATCGTCTTGAGGTCCGTGTCCAGCACGAGATAGATGGCGGTAAAGTAATAATTAATCAGTTCGTCCGACATATGCAGGTGGTTCATCCGCCGGTTCAGCTCGCGCATGACGTCCTCGGGATCGGTCAGGCGCGTGATCGTGTCCTGCAAAGCGGAATAGATGTACATGCAGACTAGGGAGGACGAAATGCCGTGTCCCATCATATCGAGCAGGATGACGCCATAACGATTCGGGCCGATGCGGTGCCAGGCGTAGAAATCGCCTGCTAGCTCGGAGGAGGGCTCATAGATCGCCTCGATCGCGACATTCTCGTCCCGGATCGGCTCGCTCAGCACGCTCCGCTGCACTTGCTTGGCCAGATCGAGCTCGTACTTGATCCGCTTGTCCCGCTCCTTGTGCCAATCCTTCTCCTGCTTCAGCCGAAAGGCGGACCGGATCCGCGCGAGCAGCTCCACGCGATTGATCGGCTTCATCACATAGTCGATCGCGCCGGCGTCGAGCGCCTCGGCGAGCTTGTTGGAATCGCCCATCGCGGTTACGAAGATGATCGGGATATCGCGCAGCCGCTCATGCGCCTGAATGCGCCGGCACGCTTCCAAGCCGTCGATCTCCGGCATCATCATATCCATCAGGATCATTTTGAAAGGCATGTCCGTCGAGTCCGCGGCGGCGATATTCAGAATTTCGAACAGCTCCATGGCGGAGGACGCCAAGATGAGGTTTTGATACCCTTCTTTGCGCAAAATTTTCTCAATGATCAACAGGTTCGTAGGGTTGTCATCCACTATGATTATGCTCATGCATCTTGTCCCCCTTGGTGGGCTCGTCGGTCTCTCCACTCACTTGTAGTTATACCACAATGTTTCAAATCGGGGAAATCGGGTTACTCACTGAGTATGGATGATATCCACAAAAAACTGCTGATAGAGGAGAGGATTACGAATGGCAACCGAAACAAGAAGAAGCGGATTCATGCTGGGTGTGTTGATTGGAGGAGCCGTTGGCGCTGTGTCTTCCTTGCTGCTCGCTCCCAAGACGGGGGCCCGGATGCGGGAGGATCTCTCGAACCGATATCGTTCTGCCATGGATAAAACTCGGGAATGGGCGTCGGCCGCCACGGACAAGACGAAGGACATGGCGAACCGCGTAGCGAACCGGGCGAGCGATCTGATGGACCAGGCCGAAGAAGGCAAGCAGCAAATGAGGGATACGATGCATACGGCCAAAGATGCCATGCAGGATCGAACGCGGGATATGGAGGGGGACCGGCTCGATTCCGGAACCTCGAGGGAGGCCGACCGTCCGGCGTCGCGGCCGAACTGAAGCCGCCCACATGCCGGACCGACAGGAGGGATAGGAGTGGACAAAGACACGGTCTATCGGAAGCTGGCGGAGCTCGGCTTGGAACGGATCGAATATTCCGAGCGGGCGATGTACAAGCTGAATCTCGTCGATGAAGCGACGCAGGCGACCTATCCGCTAATCCTGACTACGCACACCTGCGATCAAGGAGACACGATCGTGAAATTCGAGGAAGTCGATTTCGGATACGGGGATGCGATTCCTCGAAGTGTCCGGAAGGCTGCGCTGGACAAACTGTTCGAGCTCGAGCAGCTGTTCTTCTCGGATACCCGGAGGAAGGGGCTGGAGGGCGTCCAGAGCGGCACGATGGCCCCGAACGAGCAGGAGATGCGCAAGCTCGGCAACGAGATGAAGCGTATGAAGACGAATACGGAGCTGATGGACGAGGACATCGTCCCCGATCCGATCCAGTATTAAGAACGTGCGAGTGCAGGGCCAGCCTTGAGCGACAGGGCTGGTCCTTTTGCCGTCCTGCCGGATGAGGAGAAGGATGAATAATTTACATCCCGTCTCGGCTTTCTGTGCTACAATGAAGCACAAGAACGTCACGCCAGTACAGAGGAGTGAACCCGCATGCGTTTCGATTATCATACGCACCATACCCGCTGCGGCCATGCGACGGGAGACATTCGCGATTATATCGAGGCCGCGATCGAACGCGGCCTGACGTATATCGGCATCTCCGACCATTCGCCCTTCTTCGGCGAAGAGGCCGACCAGTTCCGGCCGGGGATCGCCATGGCGAAGAGCGAATTCCCGAACTATGTGAGGGAGGTGCTGCGGCTTAAGGAGGAATACCGCGGCCGGATCACCGTGCTGCTGGGAGTCGAGTCGGACTTTTTCCCGGAGCATGCGGAGATTTACCGTGAGGTGTATGCCGCTTATCCGCTCGATTACATCATCGGCTCCGTGCATGTCTCGGGGGGACGGAGCATCTTCGACCGTACCCGCTGGGAGGGCATCGACGACGCCGGCCTGCTGCGGGATAAGGAAGCGCACTTCCGGCTCGTAGCCGAATCGGCCCGCAGCGGCATGTTCGATATCCTCGGCCATATCGACGCGATCAAGGGATACCGGCCGGATATCAGCGAAGTGCGGACGTCCGTCGTCGACGAGACGCTCCGGACGATCGCCGAGCACGATGTCGCGATCGAGATCAACACGTCCGGCAAGGGGAAATCGTGCGGCGGCTGGTATCCGTCGTTCGAGATTCTCGAGCGCGCCTGCCACTTCGGCGTCAAGCCGACGTTCGGCTCGGATTCGCACACGCCGGAGCGGGTCGCCGATGAGTTCGACGAAGTGCGGGACGTGCTGAAGCGGATCGGCTTCAAGGAATGGGCCGTCTTCGAGCAGCGGCAACGGAAGATGGTCGCGCTGTAGCGCTCTGCTAGCTCTTTAAGCCAAAACCTCCGTCTCGGTTGGAACCGAGATGGAGGTTTTGTGCTGCAGAGCGCCTATTGCCCGAGCCCGATCAGGCGGGACTGGCCCCAGGGCGCGATCTTCACGCGGACGATCGTATCGCGCGCCGCTTCCTCCAGCTCTTGGCCCGTGCCCTCCGGCACGTAGAAGCGCTCCAGCCCGTATTGCACCGTAATCGCCCGGTCCCAGCTGTAATTCACCCGTCCCTTCAGCACCGCCTCATCCCCGCTCACGGCGGGCTTGTCACCGTAGGCTCCGGTTGGCCGGTATACGCCGCCCGTGTCCGGCTTCAGCACCACATAAATCGACTCGCCCCGCTTCGGCTGCTCCGCGTCCTTCCACAAGCTGGGGTCCAGCTGGCTAATCTCGTAGCTTAGCGTTACGTAATCGCCGTACAGCAGGTCGCGGGGATCGACCGGCTTCGTTTGCAGCCGGATTTCTTCGCCCCACCAGTCCGTTGCGTAATATGAACCCGCCAAGCCGAGCAGGAACAAGATTTGACAAAGCACCAAGACCAGAAGCAGACGGGAACGGGACCCGAACCTCGAGCGAGCGGCAGTTGCCGTTGATTTCCCTTGAGCATCTGTCATCGGTCATCCCTCCTTCGTGTCTTCTAACACTTGCTTCTTCCGCCGATTCAGGAGCCAGCTGAGGGTGAGCAGCATTCCGCCGCCGATGAGGAAGAAGAGCGATTTGTCCATAAATCCCCATGTCAGCTTCGTATAGGCGACCATCGTGGTGAACAGGAAGAGCAGCGTGCCGATATTGATCTTCATCCGCCATTCCTCCGCATAGCCGCGCCACAGCACGTACAGGGAGAACAGGAAGAGCGCGATCAGGAGGGTCACCTCGACCGCTGAACCCGGCAAGTAGGCGAGCGGCAGGAACAGCAGCCACTCGAGGGCGCTTCCTTCCCGTTTGCGCCGCCACTTGCCGTAAGCCGACACCGCGAGGAGGACGAGCAGGATGGGGAAGTACACGCTCGCGGACGGCAAGAGATGGTCGTCCATCCAGGCGGCCTCGGAGTCGAGCCGGGCGAAGAGCACGAGGAACAATCCCATCAGGTAAGCTCCGGTGAGCGGCGCCGACTGCACCGCCGAGAGCTGGCTGCGGTCCCGCAGCCAATCCCCCGCGCTGTACATCGCCATGGCGATCAGGTAGAACCAGAGCAGCTTCCCGTCCTCGACCGCCAGCAGCACGATCGCATGCAGGAGAATGCTGAGCCCGAGCAGCCATGTGAGCAGCGAGTTCGCCCAGCGGTAGGCGTACCACCCCAGCCCCACTACGGTCAGCATCAACGCGATCCAGTTGAAATCGTGAAACGACGATGCGCTATAGAGCTGCGCGATGTTCAAGATAAGCAAGCTGATGAGGAACAAGTACCGGCTGCGGTACAAATACGTGGTCAATATCCCGGCCGTTCCCCAGACGAGGAACGACTTGACGTCGTAGGCGACCATGTGGAACATTTGCCCGACCAGCACGATGCCTCCGCCGAACGCAATAAGCCCGATGCCGATCAGCGCGATGCCCAGCTTCTCGTGTCCCCGCTTCAGCAGCCGGTCGCCCGCCGCGTAGAAGCCGCTCATCACCGCCAGGATGATTACGAGCCGCAGCATTTGCGAGATGTCCTGCCAGTTCGCGGCGATGAAGCTCAGAATACCCAGCCCCACTAACACGCTGCCCAGGATCGGGAGGATCCCTACCGCATGCTTCTTGTCATCGTACAAGCTTAAGATTTGATTGTATTGCTCCTTCGTGACGATTTGCCGCTCCACCCAACGCGCGCCTTCGTGCTCCAGCCATTTTTTAGACACGACCCATCCCCCTCCTGATTCCGTCTTGCCATCGATCCTTATATTGCTACCTATTGCTACCTATTGCTGCCCGTTGCGGTTGCATCCCTATCCGGGCTGGACTATACTAATTTCAATTGTTAACGTCGTTCTATATTCACATCTTTAATCTTTCCCCGATCAAAGGAGAACTGAATCTATGTCATCCGAATCGACGAAGCCCTCCTCTTCCCCCGTGAAGCGGCGCGTCCTGATCCTGACCGCCGTCGCCGCCGAACGTGAAGCGGTGCTGCGCGGGCTCGCGGGCGATCCGCGCTTCGACGTGCTCGAAGCCGGCGTCGGCCCGGCCAGCGCCGCGGCCCGCACGGCGTTCGCGCTAGCTACGGCCGCATACGGCTGCGTCGTGAGCGCCGGCATCGGCGGCGGCTTCGCCGGCCGCGCCGAGATCGGCTCGCTCGCCGTCGCGGACGCGATCGTCGCGGCCGATCTCGGCGCCGAGACGCCGGACGGCTTCGCGAGCGTCGACGCGCTCGGCTTCGGCTCGGCGAGCGCGCCGGTCGACGCCGCGCTCGCCGAGCGCCTCGCGGCCGCGCTGCGCGCCGCCGGCCTGCCGGCGGCCAGCGGCCCCGTGGTCACCGTGTCTACGGTGACCGGGTCGGCCGCGTCCGCGGCGGCCGTAGCCGCGCGCGTGCCCGGCGCGATCGCCGAAGCCATGGAGGGCTTCGGCGTGGCGACGGCGGCGGCGATGCGCGGCGTGCCGTGCCTCGAGCTGCGCGCCATCTCGAATGCGGTCGGTCCGCGGAACCGGGCCGCGTGGCGCATTCCCGAGGCGCTTCGCGCGCTGGAGGCCGCCAGCGCGACCCTGAAGGAGGTGCTGTAAGTTATGGCGAACTTGGAAAAAGCAGAGAATGTTGGCAACCGCATTAACATCGCCTTCTCGCCTTGTCCGAACGACACATTCGTCTTTCATGCGCTTGTGCATGGACTCGTGCCCGATGCTCCTCCGTTCGAGGTGACTTATGCGGACATCGACATTACGAACCGGTTGGCCGCCGAGCGGTCCCCGGACCTGGACGTCCTGAAGATCTCCTATGCCGCCTTGCCCTGGGTGCTGGACGACTACGCCCTGCTGCCGTGCGGCGGCGCCTTGGGCCGCGGCTGCGGCCCGCTCGTCCTGACCGGCAGCGGTCAGGTCGGCGGCCCGGAAGGGGCGGCCGCCCTGTCCGGCCGGCGGGTGGCGGTGCCGAGCGAGCGCTCGACCGCCTACCTGCTGTTCCGCCTGTGGGCGGCACAGCACGTGCCCGGCGGCGTCGGCGAGATCGTGGTCCTGCCGTTCCACGAGATCATGCCCGCCGTCCGCGACGGGAAGATCGACGCCGGCCTCGTGATCCACGAGGCGCGGTTCACGTACCATCTCTATGGGCTCACCCTGCTCGCCGACCTCGGCAGCTGGTGGGAAGCCGATACCGGCCTGCCGATCCCGCTCGGCGCGATTATCGCCCGCCGCTCTCTGGACTTGGCGGCTCTGTCCGGCTGGATTCGCGCCTCCGTCGAGTACGCCTGGGCTCACCCGGACGCCTCCCTCGACTACGTGATGCGGCATGCGCAGGAGATGTCCCCCGATGTGGCGCAAGCGCACATCGCTTTGTACGTGAACGGCTTCTCCGCCGACCTCGGCGAGGAGGGCTATGCCGCCGTTCGCTCTCTGCTCGGCCGAGCCATGGAGGAGGGCCTCGTGCCCGCGTTCGATTTGAGTAAGTTGAAGTAGGGCAGGGCTCCCCCTACTGTTATTGTAGTGGACTGTGTGGCGGGGTAACAGTACTAACTTTGTCTGGTACCCCGGCATGCGTCCGCTGCTTTTTCCAACCGGTAACACGATTTTTCCGGCTTAATCCTGTTCTGGCCCAACTTCCGCGCTCCAAAGTAGATTTTTACTCTACAACCCCGCCGACAACCAACTTCCGCGCTCCAAAGTAATTTTTTTACTCTACAACCCCACCTCAGGCCTCCTTACCCTGCTCCCCCCCGCTCCTCCGACTCGGCCAAGAGGGCCACCGGCTTCGCCGAGCCCGTCACCGGAGCCGCGACCCACCGGTTCCGCACGAACGTGATCGCGAACGACAGCGTGCCGAGTACGAGCAGCGTAATGATTTTATAGATCGTCTCCTCCTCGCTCAGGTCCAGGAAGATCGCCTTGATCGCGACCGCGACCAGGACGAGGGAGCCGAAGCCCAGGAACAGCTTTTGCTTGTAGTACGAGCCCCACAGGAAGAGCAGCAGCGCGTACACGCCCCACACCGTCGACAACGTCAGCGACAGCACCGTGTAAGAGGAACCGACAGCATACTCTTCGAACGCATTCTCGATCTGTACTGTCAGCAGCCCGCCGACGATCAGGTGTGCAAGTAAAGCGTAGACGTTCGTCAGCAGCCGATCTACGTACATATCCTTCACACGGAAGCTCCGATACAGCGAGAAGTAAAAGCCGAGTCCGGCCAGCAGCGCCCAGGACACCGCCCCCCAGTTCAGGAAAGGGATGAAGACGCCGAACCATTCGCCCCGCGGGGTGTCCCATGTGACCACGTACCAATAAGCGCCGACGATCGCCCATACGCCCACGGCCGCCAGCTCAGCCCACCTCCATGCTGTCCTCCGCGAGGCTAACGCCAAGCCCCAAGCAATCAGCCCCCAGACGAGCGCATTCACGAGCGGCTTCGACTCTAGCCCATCACCCAGTTGTCCGGCCGCGATGAGCAGCAGAAGCGCACCGCCCAGCCCATGGCTGTAAGCGAAAGCCAGCGCCCCCGGTGCGACGCGGTACACGAGGAAGCCCGTCAGCCCATACACCGCGCCGATCATAGCCAGCAGCACGCCCATCGGGACATCGCCGTCGAGCAGATACAGGGCCCAGCAGCCAAACACGACCGCGTTGGTCAAGCTCAAGTACAAGTTCCAGCCGTCGAAGCAGCGGTTATGGCGCCAGGAAGCGAACAGGAAGCCGATCAGGTAGAAGAGGAAGGCCGCCGTCGCGTAGCGAACCGGCATCGTCCATACTCCCTCCGTCGGCGGGCCGTAATGCAGGAAGTACACGCCATACATCAACCAAGTGCCGATGAACGAGACACTTCGCAGCTCACTCCATTTTTTCACGATGCTGAGGAAAAAGTAGGCCGCGTTCAGCACCAGCAAGTACAGGAACAGCGTAAACACTTGGTCCGTCTCCGGCCGCATCAGGAGGGGGGACAAGAGCCCTCCGAGCAGACCGATATTCATCACGAGCCGGGAGTGGAAGCGGTAGCCCCAGCCCGAGAGCAGCAACGTAACCGCGGTCATGCTCAGCATCACGGTCATCGGCGTCCATAGGTCGAAGTAGATGCCGGCGAACGAGAACGTCGCATACAGGATCCCGGCGCCCAAGCCGATGACAATGTCGCCGATGGCGTTCAGCTTCTTCAGGGCGAGCGCCGCGCCGCCTAACGCCAACCCGATGCCGCACAGCAAGCCGGCTCCGATTTTGAGTTTGTCGGTCAACCACGATTGATCCAACGAATATCGAAAAAGTGTAATGAAAGCAGCCAAGATGAACAATACGCCCAGCATGGAAGTCCAGTGTTTCCTTAGCATCGGGATAATCATGCCTATTCCTCCTCATCTGCCCCTTAGAGCGGAGCAACTCGATGCCTTCATTTTAGGAAATTGGCGCAAAAAAAATAGTACCAACTTTACTTGGTACCTGGTCCCATGTCCTGGTTATTCTTTTCGGGCCGCTGTGCTATCCGTTTTCCCTTCCTCTGTCGTCCCGCTTTCCTCCCCTTCCCCGCTTCCGCCGATCAACCCCAGCTCCTTCACTTGCTTCGCCGCTTCCTTGGAGCTCCCGAGCTGCAGCTTCTTCAGCAAATAGTTGATCTGGTTCTTGATCGTCCGGAGGGAGACGAAGCGCTTGTCCGCGATCTGGGACTGCGAGTAGCCCCGATCGATCAGCTCGAGCAGCTGCAGCTCGGACGGCGTAATCTTGTCCCGCATGCGGCTCACCTCGAACTCGCGCTCGAGCCGCTTCAGCCGCCGGAACTCCTCGCGCATCCGCTCCGCGGCCGCCGGACTGATCGGCGACTGCTTGGCCGCCGCTTGCCGGATCGCCTCCGGCAGCGACTCGAAGTCCGCCTTGATCCGATAGTCGAGCGCCCCGGCTTGGAAGGAGCGGAGGATCAGGTCGCGCTCCTCCATCGAGGTCAGCATAATGACCCGGGCTCCGGTCGCGACGACGACGGCCTCGGCCAGGGCGATCCCCTCCGGCGAGCCGTGCAGCATGATGTCCATCAGCACGACGTCGGGGGCCGCCCCCGGCTCCGCCAGCTTGCGCCGCACTTCGGCCGGATCGCCGGAGGCGAAGTCCAGCCGGAGATCCGCCTCCGCACGCAGGCAGGCGGACAAGCCCCGCAGCCAATCCGCATCGTCCTCTACCAGCCATACCCGTATTGCCTCCACCCAATGATCCCTCCGCTTCCTTGCCCATTCTCCGATTTATCCCGCGTTATACGCGCCAGCACCCGTATTACCCGCGCCAGCATTCGCCTCTCCCGTATATTCCGCCTGCACGCTCCGCTTGGGGAACGTCATCATGACGCGCGTCCCTGCTCCCGGTTTGCTGCGGATGTAAAGCGAGCCTCCGTGCTTGCGCATAACCTGATAGGCGTAAGGCAGCCCGAGGCCGAAATTTGTCCCGCTCCCGGCCTTGGTCGTATAGAACGGATCGAGCGCCCGTCTCACCTGCGCCGCGTCCATGCCCGGGCCGTTGTCGATAATCTCAAGCGTCAGCTCCTTCTTGCCCTCGGTCCACACCGCCTCGATCGTCCCTCGTCCCCGCAGCGCCTCAATCGCATTGTCCACCACATTATGGATCGCCTCGGCCGTCTGAGCCTTATCGATCGTTATGTGCCAGCCCTCGGTGAGGTTCGTCTTCAGCTCGATGCCGTCCAGCTGAGGGGTGAACGAGTTCAACACCTCGCGGATCATCTCCGCCGAATCGATCTTCGCCGGGCGGAGCATTAAGTCCTCCGTCTTCCGGTGCACCCGGGCGATCATCTCCTGCATGTGCTGGGACGCCGCCAGCATGACGTCGATGTCCGCGAGCAGCTCTAGGTCGCCGCTCTGCACCGCCCGCTCTCGGATCTGCTGCCCGAACAGCCGGACCTTCGCCGCATCGTTCTTGATCGAATGGTTGAGCAGCACCGTCCCGTTCGTCACGGCGCGGAAGGCCGAATCGAGCCGCCGGCGGTCGACGAGCACACGCATGCCCATGAACCCGTAAGTCGACAGCCCCACGATAAAAAAGACCACCCCGGCCCCGACGAACCAAGTATTGTATACCCACATCCGCAGAAACCCGAGGCTTGGCAGCAAGTAGCTGAACACCATAGCGAACAGCGCCGGGGTCAGCACCGCCAGGCTGACGACCGAATACGTAGCGAGATAGGCGGGATGCTTGGGACGCTGGATGAGAATATTGACCGCGCCGAACAGCATGAGCGGCACCGCCCACCAGACGACGGCCCCGTACGTTATGGGGTAATCCTCATTGTAGAACGGGGTGAACAGCAGGAATCCGACCGCCGGCAGCAGGAACAGCACAGGCAGCAGGCGGCGCCACAGGACCGGCATGCGGATCGGCCGGTAGGTCATGGAAAACATGGCGAACGTGTACGGGACGCCGTAGTACGAGCTGAGCGAGGCGATAGCCTGCAGCCGGCTGAGCGCCCCCTCCCACTTCGCGTATCGCAGCGATTCCAGAGCCGCGGGCACGAACCGGGCGTCCAGCGTGGCCGCCAGCGCGCCGGCCCCTCCGCTCCATGTGAGCAGAGCGAGCCAGCGAATCGACGCCGAGCGGGGCTCGTTCACGATCAGGAACAACCCGACGCCCCACAGGGCGATCCAGACGAACAGCATGCGAGTCCTCCTCTAGGTTTCCCGGGAAATCACTCTAGATGAATTCGAGCCCCCGTTCCTTAAGAAACGGGGGCCGATCATTGTGCGTCTTAAGAACTGCCCATCTTGCGGCGCATCATATTAGGCTTGTTCGAATGCTGGCTCTTCATGGCGGGACCGCTGTTGTTCGGCTTCTGGTGGTTCGCCTGGCCGCCGGCCTGCGCCTTCTTCTTCTGTGCCAGCATTTCCTTGGCCGCATCCGCCAACGACTTCTTCTTAGGGCCTTGGTTCTCCGCCGGCACTTGGTTCTCTTCCGTCACTTGCAATCACCTCGCTTCCCCGCATAGCGGGACGACTTCTTACTTCAACTTTATCTCGAAATGGGGCGGAACACAAGTCCGATTGTTCGTTATAGGAATGGTTTCCGGGCCGTTCGAAGCCGATTGCAGGAGCGGGGCGGATTTGCGATAATGCAATCAAAGAGACTTCAAGCCCAGACATCAGCCTTCAATAAACAATCTTGACCCAAAGGAGCGTATCGAACCCCATGACCGCACCCACAACTTCCACCGTCTACGCCTACATAGGCTCCTACGCCGAAGCAGAGGACCCAAGTGTGTACGCCTGCGCCTTTGATGCCGAAACGGGACGGCTCACCTTGCTGCAGCAGACGAGCGGGCTGATCAATCCTACCTTCCTTGCGATCGATCCCGTGAGACGCACGCTGCTCGCCATCGCCGAGGATCGGGGCCCAGCCGGCGAACGGCTCGGAGCCGCCGTCGCCTATGCCATCGACGAGCGGACCGGCGAGCTGACCTTCCGCAACCGGCAAGCGACCGTAGCGGCCTCGACGTGCCATATCATGCTCGACCATTCGCGGCGGAGCTTCGCCGTGGCGAGCTACAGCGGCAGCCGGATCGGCCTGTCCCGCATGGAGGACGACGGCAGCGCCGGACCGGCGACCGACACGCATATGCACGAAGGCTCCGGGATCCGGCCGCAGCAGGATAAGCCCCACCCGCACTCCGTCTTCTTCGATCCGGCCAACCGGTTCGCGCTCGTGCCGGATCTCGGCATCGACCGGATCGTCGTCTACCGGCTCGATCTGGAGCAGCTGAAGCTCGTCCCCCACGGAGAGACTGCCGTCGCGGCCGGAGCCGGTCCCCGGCATTTCGTCTTCCACCCGACCGCGCCTTACGGGTACGTGATCAACGAGCTGAATTCTACGGTCACGGCGTTCGTTTATGACGGGGACCTGGGCCGGTTGACCGAGATCGAATCCGTGACGACGCTGCCTTCGGGCTACGAGGGGAACAACGCCACGGCCGACATCCACATCTCGCCGGACGGCCGCTTCCTCTACGGCTCGAACCGCGGTCACGACAGCATCGTCGTCTATGCCATCGATGCGGCGACCGGCCGGCTATCCCTGATCGAGCACGTCTCGTCCGGCGGCGGGCATCCCCGCAACTTCGGGCTGTCGCCGGACGGGCGCTTCCTGCTCGCGGCGAACCGCGACTCGGACAACGTCGTGACGTTCGCCCGGGACGCCGCCACCGGCAAGCTGCAGCCAACCGGCGACGAGCTCCGCGTCTCGAAGCCGGTGTGCGTCAAGTTTTTCAACGTGAACTAGCAAGATTAGCCCTGTTCCTCTTGGGAGGCGCAGGGCTGTTTCATTCGGCTATACGCCCGCTCTCGCAAGCATGATCATCAGCTTTTCCATGTTCAACACCTGAATAAGGCGGTTGCGGTTCTTCACGATGCTGCCCACCAAAGAATGAACCGCACTTTGCGCATCGGATTCGGTCTCGATCTCATGCTCGTACACCGACAGCACCTCCGCCACCTCGTCGATCGCAATCCCGATCCGGACGTCCCCGGCGTGGAGGATCAGCACTTTGGATGGAACCGCCGCCGTCTCGCTCCGGATCCCGAGCATGCGCCTGAGGTCATGGACCGGCAGCAGCCTCTCGCGCAAATTCATCACGCCGTCTACCGTAGCATCCGCTTCCGCCAGCTTCGTAATGTGCGGGGCATTGATCATCTCCTGTACATGCTCGATCCCGATCGCGTACCAGATCGCGTTCAACCGGAACGTCACCAGCTCCCGCTTCGGGGCCAGCTTGATCCGCTCCTCGCGTTCCCGGCTGCCGAATCGGGTGAGCGTCGCTGCGCCCGCTTGCTGGATGACGGAATTCACGTCGAGAATCAGGGCGACCAGGCCGTCCCCCAGGATGGTGGTCCCGGCAATATAGGGAACACGCCCGAGTATGTCGTCCAGCGACTTGATGACGATTTCCTGATTGGCGATTAATCGATCGACCATCAAGCAGACGCGCTTCTCCGCCATTCCTACCATCACGACGGACCTTTTGGCCGGATCCCCCGCTTCCCCCACCGTTTGTTTCGCCCCCAGCAGCTGCGTCAGCCGGACGAGCGGTACGATCTCCCCCCGAACCGTGCACACCTCTTGCCCGTGCAGCGATTGGATGTCCTGCTCCTGCAGGCGGAAGATCTCGATGACATTCACTAACGGGATCGCGATCGTGCGCTGCTCCGACTGAACGAGCAAGGAGCGGATAATGGCCAAAGTAAGCGGCAGCTTCAGCGTAAATACGGTACCGGTGCCGAGCTTCGTGTCGATTTCGATCAGTCCGTTCAGCTTCTCGATATGCGCCCGGACGATGTCCATCCCGACCCCGCGGCCCGATAGCTCCGTCACCTGCTCCGCCGTAGACATGCCGGAGTGGAAAATGAGCGAGATCAGCTGCTTGTCCGACATCTGACTCGCTTCTTCCTTCGTGATGAAGCCTTTGTCCATCGCCTTCTGCATGATGCGCGCGGGATCGATGCCGCGCCCGTCATCGGCGATCGTGATGACGATCGCATTCTCTTGATGGCTCGCCTTGATCGTAATGAGACCTCGGCGCGGCTTCCCGACCGCTTCCCGTTCATCCGGGAACTCCAGTCCGTGATCTGCGGCGTTGCGCAGAATGTGCAGCAGCGGATCGCTGAGCTCCTCGATCAATGTACGGTCGAGCTCCGTTTCCTTGCCTTCGATGTGCAGCGCAATTTCCTTGTTCGCCTGCCGGGCTAAGTCGCGAATGATCCGCGGCAGCCGGCTGAACAGGTTGTCGATCGGGATCATGCGGGTTTTCATCATCCCGTCCCTCATCTCGCCGACAACCCGGCTATGGTGATGAATAATGTCGTCAAGCGTCGTGATGTCGCCGTCTTGCCCGTACCGCTCGTTCAACCGCTTCTTGATCTCGAGCAGCCGGGTATGATCGATCAGCAGCTCGCCGACCAGGTTCAGTAAATGCTCGAGCCGCTTCACATCGACGCGAATGGTCTGGGTCTGAGAGACGACGCTCGGAGAGACCGTTTCCCGAACGGAAGCCATCTCCGCCTGCTCGACCTGCGCGTCTGCCAGAAGAGCCGGCGGGGAGGCTGCGGCCGATTCCGCCACGGCTGCGCCTATCGAAGCCGGCTGACCCTCAGCGGGCCATGCGAGCACTTGCACACGGGCGAGCTGCGAAATCTCGTTCACAGTGCCCTCGATCGCAGTCGGGGCGCTGGACGTTGCGAGGACGAACTCCAGCGAACTTTTCCACACGTCATCCTGATCTTCCGGCGGTCCGGCGGGGGAAGACAAGACGGGCGGAAGCGACACGAGGTTGCCCAGCTCCATCAGCTTCTGCATGACGAGCATCGCCCGGACCGCCTTCATTTCGCTGTCGGGCCCAAGGTCGATCCGAATCGCATAGAGCGGCTGGCCGTCCTCGCCAAGCGTCGAATGCGGGCCCGACGGACATTGTTCGTCGGACTGTTCGAGCAGGCGAATCAGGTGGTCGACAGGCTGTTCCTCATAAATGCCTTCCAGGAACAAATTCCGCTGCCGCTTAATGTAGTCCACGCATTGGAACAAGCCGTTCATCAGGCCGGAGCCGACCATCACCCGGTCTTGCCGAAGCCGGTCGAAGATGTTCTCGACGGTATGCATGAGCTCCTTCAAGCCGTTGAACCCCATCGCGGCCGAGGAGCCTTTGAGCGTATGGGCCGCCCGGAAGATGACCTGAATCGTCTCCGGTTCGCTGCCGCGCTCCTCGAGCTCCAGCAAGCTGCGGTCCAACAATTGCTGCTGTTCGTTCAGCTCGTCCAGGAACACGCCCATATAAGCGCTCAGATCCGAGTCATTCACAGGCTTTCACTCCTTTTCGAAAACAGCTCTTGCACATCCAGAATGCCGACATAGCGGTTGTCGACCCGCCCAATGGAGCTGAGGAGAGGACGATCCCGATCTCCGAACGACTCCGATCCCGGCTTAATCTCGGAGAACGAAACCACCTGGCATACTCGATCGACGCTAAGCCCTACCGTCTTGTGGCCCGCCTGCACAATGATGATCCTCGTCTCTTTCGTATCCGCTGCAGGATGTTGGTTGAACAAAGCCCGCAGGCTGAAAATCGGGATGATGCTGCCCCGCAAATTGATGACGCCCCGGATCGCCGGCATGGCGTTCGGAATATCGGTCATGGCCTGCAGCCGGATAATCTCCTGAATCGAGGAGATCGAGAACGCATATCGCTCGCTGCCCAGCTCGAATTCGATATAGAGAGAAGTGGAGGTAGTTGTCATCCAGGTACCCGCCCTATCACACGACGAACTTGGAGACGGACTGGCTTAACTCATCCGCCAGCTTGGCCAGAGACTGGGACGAGCTCGCGGTCTCCTCGGCCGACGCAGCCGACTCTTCGCTGACCGAAGCGATCGTCTCGATCGCGCGGAGCACATCCTCCGATTGAGCCGACTGTTCTTCGCTCGCCGCCGCAATCTCACTCACTTGTCCCGCGGTGTCGCCCACCATCCGGATAATGCTCTCGAACTGGTGTCCGGTTCGCTCCGACTGCTCGGCCGCCTCGGCCACCGCCTTGACGCTCAAGTCCGTATTCGTCTGCATCCCCTTGATGATCAGCGCGATCTGCTTCGTCGCCTCGCTGCTCCGTTCGGCGAGCTTGCGCACCTCGTCGGCGACGACGGCGAAGCCTCGGCCCTGCTCCCCGGCCCGTGCCGCTTCTATGGCGGCGTTAAGCGCGAGCAAGTTCGTCTGATCGGCGATTTCATCGATAACCTGAATGATCTCCCCGATCTTGAGCGCATCCTGCTCCAGAAGCGACATTTGCTTGGATAAGCGCCCCATGCCGGCAATGGAGGCTTGTACGGCAGACCCGCCGTCCTTGGCCTGTTGCCTCGTTTGCTCGGACAGCTCCGAGACCGCTTCGGCATTTCTCGCCACGGAATTGATCGCCCGGGACAGATCGCGGAACAGTTCATTCACCTCTTGGGTCGCTTGCGCTTGATGCATATTGCCCTTGGCAATATCGTCGGTCGTGGCCGAAATCTCCTCCGCGGCTGCTGCCACGCTCTGCGAGGATTGAACCGTCCGGGCGATCAGCGAGCGGAGATTCTCCATCATCTCATTGAAGGCTGCCGCTAATGTACCCACTTCGTCCTTGCTCTTGACCTTCGCCTGTTCCCGCAAATCACCAGCAGCGGCTTTGAGGACTACGTCCAGAATGGATTTCAGGGAAGAAGACATGCGGAAGGACAGCACGAGCGCGACACCGATTCCTACCAACAAGGCGATGATGCCGAACACGAAGATGAGGATCGAACCGGAACGGTTGTCCTTCACCGCTTGATCGACTTCATATTTGGCGCCGTTCGTGTTGAAATCGATCCATTTGCTCATATCCTCCCACAATTTTATGCGAAGAGGCCTCATCTGGACGATGACGTCGTAAGCCTGGCTGTTCTCATTGACGGACGCCAGCTGAATCACTTTGCTCGACTGCTCCAAGTAGGAGGAGATGTCTTGCTTGAACACCTCGAACACCTCCTTCTCCTCCTTCGAGGCGAGCGTCTGTTCATACGCTTTCATAAGCTTGTTCAGATTGTCCTTGTTTTCCGCGATCGAGGTTTGAACCTTCTGAATGGCGTCCTTGTCCGAATCTAAAACGATTTGATGCAACAGCACCCGGATCTCCGCCACATGGTCCTTCATCTCTTCAATACTCATAATACTGGGAAGCCAGTTGCCCTGAACCTTGGTGGTTGTACTTTGCAAGTCGCTCATCTTCATGAGCGCAATTACGCTGATCATGACCAACAGCGCCAGCACTAAGAAAAAACTGCTCAGCAGCTTCAAGCGGATTGACAATCTCATCCCATATCCCTCTCCTCGTAAAAAATAGTCCAATTGTATTATAGGACTAAAGTATTAGCCGGAATCTTGGGTCCGTATCAAGAAACCATGATTTTTACTCACAATTCATTAATAAACTAACACGGCAGGAAAATCGCGATTTTTGTCGAATACTGTCCAAATCGAATATGTCGAAAACAAAATGATTAAGAGTTTATTAGATTTCCAAACAACTGGGGTGTCAGCACAAAATGAAAGTCCTTATCATTGACGACGATTGTATATTCGGTGATATGTTGAGTCTGTATTTGGCAGAGGAGGATTTTAACGTACATAGGGCGTCTACCGGAAAAGAAGGCCTGCTTGCCGCCCAGTCCTTGAGACCCGATACGATCTTGCTGGACACGACGCTGCCCGATATCGACGGAATCCAGCTCTGTGCGGCATTGCGGGACCAATCGTTCGTGCCGATTATCATGATCTCTTCGAATACGAAAATTCGAGTGCGCATACAAGCCTTGAACATGGGGGCCGACGATTACTTGTGCAAGCCGTTCTGCATGCAGGAGCTGAAGGCGCGGATCCAGGCGCTCGCCCGCAGGGTGAGTGCGGCAACCGCAGCTACACTCCAGCTTGCCGCCGCTCAGGAGCTGCAGGCCGGGTATGCTCTGCAGGAAACGCTAGTCCGAGAGCGAGAGCCCTCGAAGCGTTTTCGGCTGGACCTCGAACGCCGTTCGATCTACATCCATAATCTTCAGGTGGAAACTACGTTCTCGGAATTCGAGCTCATGAAGCTGTTCTATCAAAATCCAGGAAAAGTCTTCAGCCGGGATGAACTGATCAATGCCATCCGCGGCCTTGACTCCTACGTGAACGAAAGATCGATCGATGTCCATGTGACGAATCTGCGCAAAAAAATAGAAGTGGACCCGCGAAAGCCGCTGTATATCCGTACGGTCTGGGGCATCGGCTATAAGTTCACGGGGGATTGAGGGAAAATGATATAGAGGTGCCGGCAGCCTAAGGTTCAGGTTTGCCGGCACCTCTCTTCATGGATTGGTGGGAGATCTAGCGTTGAAGATCGTCCTTGAACGGAGTCAGAAACACTTTGGGAATCGCCGTCTCGAACCGCAGCACTTTGCCGGTGACCGGATGCTGGAACGCGAGAACTCGCGCATGCAGCCCGAGCCGGCCGATGGCCTTGCTCTTGGCCCCGTACTTCTTATCGCCCACGATCGGGTGGCCGATATCCTCCATGTGCACGCGGATTTGATTTTTGCGGCCCGTCTCGAGGTTCACATCGAGCAGCGAGAAGTGCCGGTTCGCCTGCCGCACCTTGTAGTGGGTGACGGCATGCTGCCCGTCGTTCGGATGCGGGCTCGAGTACATCTTGAGCGTCTTGCTCTGCTTGAGCCAGGAGGCGATCGTCCCTTCCGGCTTGCGCACTTGCCCTTCTACCAGCGCGGTGTAGGTCCGTTCCTTCACGAGCTCCTGCCAACCCTCCTGCAGCAGCTGCTGCACTTTTTCGCTCTTCGCGAACATCATAACCCCGGACGTGTCGCGGTCGAGTCGATGTACGATGAAGATGCGCATATTGGGCTGCGACCGGCGCACATGCGCCATGAGCTGGCGGTAGGCGGTCAAGTCCTTCTCTTGCTCGGTAGCGATCGACAGCAGCCCCGCGTCCTTGTTGACCACGATCAGATGCTCGTCCTCATGAAGGATCGAGAGCCCGATGAGCGGGGCGGCTTCCGCCGCTTGCGCCTTGTCCGTGGCGATGGATACCGTCTGCCCCGGCTTCAGCTCGTAATTGTAGGCGGTCACGACCCGGTTGCCCACCCGTACTTGCCCGCGCGCCAGCATCGCCTTCACGGCATTGCGGCCCCGGTTCGACACCGTCTGGAGCAGGAACGCGAGCAGCTCGGACGGTTCTTTGACCGTGTAGCGCTTCGACTCGCTCGGGCCCGCCTTGGGCAGCGGCGACGCCGAATGCGGCTGCGGTCGAGCGGGCTTGCGAGACGGCGCAGCACGTGACGACGCCGAGCGTGACGTCGTCCATTCCGATTGCGGCTCCGACAGGGCGCGCCGTTTCCCGCGGTCCTGCGGAGGCTGATTCGATCTTCGGTTCATCGCTGCCCACCCCCATCCTCGCGGCTCAGATCCGCCGGGAACACGAGCCCCATCTGCCGCCTGGCCTCATCCATGATCGCCATGGCGATGCGGGAATGCTCGTGCGTGTTGACGCTCGCCTGCCGCCGGTCTTCCTTAACGGCATGAATGAATTCCTTCGCCTCATAAACCATCGTATTCGCCGCTTGCGGCCGGGATAGATCGAGGACCGTCCCATCCCGGCGACGCAGCTCTACGCGGCCCGGCTGGCTGATTTTATCGATGACTAACGTCCCGTCCTCGCCCTGGATCTCGGAGGAAGCGTACGAGCTCGTAATCTTCGAATACATGAGCACCGCCTCCATGTCCGGATAGCGGAGCAGCAGGCTGCCTTCTCCGTCCACGCCGGACTCCAGCAGGACGGCGTTCGCTTGAATCCGGTCGGGCCGGCCGAACAGCACCGCGAGCGGATAGACGCAGTAGACGCCCAGATCCATAAGAGCCCCATTGGATAGCTCCGGGTTAAAAGCGTTCAGCACCGTCCCTTGCCGGTAAGCATCGTATCGCGAGGAGTATTGGCCGAAGCTGGCCATATACCGGCGGACGCGGCCGATCTCGGCCAACCCGGCGCGGATCGCCTCGAAGTTCGGCAGGAGCGTCGTCTTGAGCGCCTCCATCAGCAGGACTCCGTTCTGCTCGGCTGCCGCGATCATCGCCTCCAGCTCCGCGGAGTTGGACGCCATCGGCTTCTCGCACAGCACATGCTTGCCTTGCCGCATGCAGGCGATCGCCTGCTCGGCATGCCTCGCGTTCGGGCTCGCGATGTAGACGGCCTCAAACTCGCGGCTTTGCGCGAAAGCTTCTAACGATGTGTATCGGCCGATTATGCCGTGCTTGGTTGCGAAGGCTTGCGCCCGCTCCTCCGTTCGGGAATAGACGCCCGTGAATTGCGCTTCTCCCGTTTCAAGGGCCGCTTCCATAAACGCTTCCGTAATCCAGTTCGTTCCTATAACGCCAAATCGCAGCATCGTACGCGTAGTTCCTTTCTCCACCTTGGGTCTTGCCTCTAATTTTCCTCTCCTATCATACACCAAGATCGGGCCGCAGGAAAAACCGCCCCTGCCTTTTTCCTGCCGGAATGTAACTAAACAGGTTAAAAAAGCGTCTTAAAGGTTATACAAAAAAGAACAGAGCCACAGATTGGAGGAAATGCAAATGAAACGTGCAATCAACACGACCGCTCTGGTACTAGTAGGGATAATGATGGTCTTTCTCGCCGGGTGTCGCGGCACCGCGTCTCCACAGCCGACAGGGTCGGCCGGAAGCTCGCCGCCGGTCACGCCGACTGCAACGATACAGCCTAGCCCGACGCCATCCGCCGGTCCGACCGGAGGGGCGTCGGCTACCCCCGCCAGCACGGCCCCGGCCGATCAGACGACCGGACAGGTGACGGCAGTCCGACTGGCCGATCCGCAGATCGGCTGGACCGGTGGCGCAGGCTGGATCGCACGCACGGAAGACGGCGGGAAGACATGGAAGAAGCAGTATCAAGGGACGGGAACCGTCCAGCAAATCTTCGCCTTGAACGCTCAGGACGCTTGGGCCGTGATCAGCCCGGATCCGGGCAAACCTGCCGCGCGGCAACTGCTCAATACGAAGGACGGAGGCAAAACGTGGTCCGTCGTCGGCCAGATGCCGAACGCCGGCTTCCTGCACTTCGTCTCCACGAGCGAGGCCTTCAGCGCGAATGCCCGCACGACCGACGGCGGCAAGACGTGGACACTGCTGTCGATCCCGGATCAGACCGTAGGGGAAGCGTACTTTCATGACAACGATCGCGGATGGGCCGTTACCGAAGGCAACGGGATGATCGTGGTCCTCGCTACGACCGACGGCGGACGCACGTGGAACAAGACCTTGTCCAAGCAAACGATCGCTCCGCTGAGCGGCGCGACGATCCGGTCGGCCGGCAAGGACGATGCCTGGGTCGAGCTGATCGGCGACTCCGGCATGAGCCAGACCTCCTACTCGCTGTTCCACACGAGCGACGGCGGCAAACAGTGGCAGCCGGTGCTGGCCAACTCCACGGCAGGCGGCGGACCGGCCCCCGGCTTCCCGATCGACTATAACGAAGGGCCGAAGAATAACGGCTCGAAGCCGGGGCCGCTCTATGTGATTGACCCGAAGGCCGCCTTCATGGCCGGGTTCTGCCCGGCGTGCGACAAGCCGAACACCATCGGCTGGACGAAGGACGGCGGCAAGACGTGGACGAACGGAACCGCGGCGTTCCCAGGCTACATGGGTTCGCTGCTCGCCTTCGCCGACGCCGAGCGCGGCTGGTGGATCTGCACCGACATCAGCGAGCCGTCCGTCATGTACACGACCGCCGACGGCGGCAAGACGTGGACGAAGGTGCACACGTTCGATTCGCCGAAGAAGTCTTGATCGGATGATGGAAGTTTTTCTCAAATATCGTTTTATCCGGTGATCGCCAGCACGCCGTCGCTGAACGCTTCCATCCGATTCGCTTCCAAGGGCTTCACCTTTCCTCTCCTCGAACCTCAATAGGCAGCTGACCGACTGGACAGCTGCCTTTGGCTTTGCTTCGCATGATTTAAGGGTTAGCTCATACTTGGACTTCCAAACAACCTTCGCTGGCTTCTGTATTCCAGCGCTGTGATGCCTTCGGTCTCCTTGAATATTCTCGTAAAATGCTTCACATTTTCGAATCCAACCTGATCGCTGATTTCGTACACCTTCAAATCCGAGTGCACCAGCAGCTCCTTCGCCTTGTCCAGCCTTAACCGGCGAACATAGTTCGAGAAACTCTTACCGCTATACTGTTGGAAGGCTTGGCTGAAATACGAGTAATTGAGTGAGAAATAGTTGGACACGACGGCCATGTTCAAATCGTCGGCATAATGCGTCTGCAAGTAGGCGAGAACTTTTTGCATCGTGTTTTGCTCCGTAGTCGCTTGCTCTCTCTGATCTTGGATGAACCGATCCAGACCATTGAGAAGCTGCTCAACAGCTGTATAATATTGATCCAATCGATCGAAATTGCCGATGTGGCCCACATCGGCGTACGGCCTTAATACGCCAAGCACTCTATTCCCGTAGATGCGGAACACCTTGTCGAATACCTCTTCATTGAGCAGCTGGCTGATCCGTTCCAGGTAGCCGATTTCACAGCTACTAATGATCCGAACATCTAGAATTTGATCGAGCAGCTGCTTCATTTCGTTCATGCGTCCCATGCCCATCAGATTCGATAATCGTTCAATCGACTCAACAGGAACGACATGCGGCTCATTGCGCTCACTAATGCTGGTGTAGTCGAGCACATCGAGTTCCGGAAGCACAATCCTGTATTTCAAGGTTTGCTTGGCTTGGCAGTATGCCCCCCTTATTTGCTCTATCCCTTGAACAGACTCGCTAATCGCGATTTGCAGCTGCGACTCATCTGCACTCAACCTCCACCGTTCCGCCAACTGGTAGAACATACCCGGATCACGTGCGATCATAATCGTTCCGCCTACTCCATCACGCGTGAGCATCCAATTCATCTGCCCTTGTAACAGCTCAGCGATTTGAATCCTGAAAGAAGCAGCATCCGTACTGCCAGGCTGTGATCCTCCACCGCGTCTCATAACCAAGCCCAGCGTATATCCTGCATCCAACCAGCTAAAGCCGGCCTGCTTCAGCTTGTTCTGTGTGATCGCATCACCCACATCGTTCTGGGTCAAATGCTGGGTCACCAGCTCGGCAGCAACAAGGTTCGCATCTTCGACCGCCTTGTCTGCTCGATCTTCCCTCATCCTTATGTCCCGTATCAAACGCTCCAGGACGGCAAACAACTCGTCACGGACCACGGGCTTCACGAGATAATCCTTCACGGCCAAACGAATCGCCTTCTGTGCATATTCAAAATAATTATAGCCTGACAGCAGCACGATCTCGGGCTTAACGGGATGCTCCTGCAGTTGTGTGAGCAGCTCAAGACCGTCCATGATGGGCATCCGAACGTCTGTGAACATAATATCTGCGGGCTCCTGGCGCAGCAGCTCCAGCGCCTCTTGTCCATTCTCGGCGAATCGGTAGTTGAACAGATTCGGGAACTGCCTTTCAATCACCGATCGCAAGCCCATCCGAATGATCTTCTCGTCGTCGACGATCAGCAAGCTAATCATCGATGTCCACTCCTCCTCCCATGATCCGATACGGCAAAGTCATGATGATGCGTGTATAGCTTCTTTCCTCGCTCTCGATCCGAATCCCATATTCGGTCCCATAGCTCATCACCAGGCGCTGGTCCACATTACGCAGACCGATTCCATTGCTGTCGCGGTGATCTTGGTGAACGAATAATTGCCGGACATCCTGGTAAGCGGACTCTTCCATTCGGAGCATTCGATTCAATAAGATCAGCTTCTCTTCCGGTATGCCGCAGCCGTTGTCCGTGATCTCTATGACACAAGCTTGATCACACCGGATGGCGGAGATCGTAATGACAAGACTTCCGTCGCTGGAATGCATGCCACGCATCCCATGCTTGATTGCATTCTCGACTGCGGGCTGCAAGGACAATTTGAGCGCTTCCTGCTTGAGGCATTCCGGTGCAATCGACAATCGGAGATCCACTCTTCCATCATAACGGATGTTCATGATGGATACATAATGCTGGACATGCTGAATCTCATCGCTGAGTATTACGTGCTCCCGCTTCCATTCCATCGAATACCGCATCATACCGCCTAGCGAGGTCATGATGTCCGATATAAGGAACTGCCCTTCAATCTCCGCCAGCATCTTGACGTTCTCCAGCGTATTGTAGAGGAAGTGGGAATCGATCTGGTTCTTCAGCGCCCGAAGCTCGGCTTCTTTGCCTGCCGCCTGCCTGGCGGCCTGATCTTGAATGAGCTCGTTAATCTTCAGAATAAGCTTGTGGTAATGAAAGCCCAGCTCTCCTACCTCATCGGAACCGGTAATCGGCGGCAGCTTGACGTCGAAGTTACCGCTTCTTACCTGTTCCATCGATACTCTTAACGCTTTAAGCCTGCGCAAAATGATAGCCTGCATGGCATAAGACAGCAGCACCAGAAATGCCACAAGTAACAAAATGAGTACAATATAACGAACTCTCGATTGGTGAATGTCTTCCATCGTGTCCGCAAGACTAACCATACTGACCAGATGTACGTAGATCGATGGAATGTAGCTCTGAATCGCCAAATAGGACTGCCCATTCACCTCGAACTGTACCGTCTCGTAATCCGGATTACTCGTCAGCTTCACGTTGTTCATCAATTGCTCTGCGCTGTGCTGCTCGAACACAGGTGAATCCTTCAAGCTGAATACTTCTCCGTCCCTTGTCACTACCATTAGTTGGGAATTCATGTCCTGTACACTACTGAACGTTCGAGAGAAGAAATTCGACAGCTTCATCGATATCTCCAGAATCCCGTTATGGGTTGTGTTGTCCGCATATTTGAATTCCTGCAGATACGTCATGAAGGGCTCATTCGGCGTTGGTTCGGAGGGCACGCCGGTGAGAACCACGTTCTCCTGGATCTCCCACCAAGGTAACCCGCTCTGCTTAATCACCTCATCATGCGATGGCTTGTCCTGTATACGTGACTCCTGTAGGATGACCGGCCAAATCTCATTCACATAGCGGTTGTCCGTGAACAACCGGACATTCGCAATTCGAGGATTGTTGAACAGATAATATTGAAAGTTGTTGACCACATCCTTCTTGATATGAAGAACATAGGCTGGATCCTGAATTTGTTCAACTTGCAGAAAATTGTTCATTTCTCGATTCGATAACGCAAGATGACCGGTCCATCCCATCAGCTCCATGTTATTCTCAATGTTAGTCTTCTCGACCGCCAGGGCGTTCTCGTTGTTCTTCGTCAATTCTTTCATTGCCCTGTCGGTCTCTTCATTGAGCGTATACCAGGAGAATAGAATAACCGGTAGGAAGATAACGAATACAAAGGACAAAATCAGTTTGAATTGAAGCGAAAATTTAACCGTAAATGTACGTATTCCCAATAACCGACGGATTGCCGCGAATCCCATCTCCTGCTTCATGCCTTAGAACTAGGGATTGGGCGGCGACTTCAGCTTCTGTACGTTTCGTTCATAGGCTGCTTGGCGGCTAGCAACAATGGCTTCATACTCGGGATCCTTGGTGATGGTGTTCATGAAATCAGTGAACAGTTGATCGAATTCAGCATCCGACTTGGACATCAGCAGCTTCGGCAGCGTCTCGGCCCAGAGCCGCACGTGTTTGCCCTGCGCAATACCTTCCTTCGTCGTGGGGTCGGGATCCAGATTGTCGAACTCGCTCCCGCTGGTCGTCTTACCCCTCGTCCAATCGGCAATTTGTTTGGCAGGCTCCGCGTCCATCCCCGTCATCCATGATAGATTCATGTTCGTATCCATCAGCATCCAGTACATATAAGAGCCGCCATATTTGCTGTCGAACGCTTTGCGGTCGGTGTTGAGCAGCTGCGCGACCGCCGGAAGGAACCGATCTTTCCCGTCTATCGTATCGTAGGTAACCCCCTTCTTTCCTAAGTACAGATCCTTGTTTCCCTCTTCGCTGAGCAAATAGCTAAGGAAGGCCATTGCCCGCTTTTTATCCTTGACGTTCTTCGAGATTAGCGTCACCGTCCAGCCGGAAATGCCATTTCCTGCGAGTGTCGGCGCATCATGCGCATCATTGGCCGGACCATCAATCGCGATATATGCCTGATTCGGGTCCTTCCGATATAACGCTTGGTTAATCTCTGTAAAATCAGACCACTGATACAGCATGGCAAAATAACGCCCTTGCAATATTTTCTCATCTTTTTCCAATCGTTTTTCATCAATATAAACGTCTGTCGGTATTAGCCCTTCCTGATTCGCTTGGCGGAACACCTTCAGCCATTTCAAATAAGTTGGATCGCTTCGGCGGTCGTACAGTTGGCCGTCTTTCTCCTGCGGAATGGCGAGGAAGTTCTGAAGATACGCTTCCAGCGAATAGTTGCCGGTTTCCGTAAATTCATGCATACCAATCGGAATGAGCGGCTGGCCGTTCACTTCCGGAAACTTCTCCTTCGCAGCCCTCAGCGCGCCGAGAAACCCTTCCGGTGTGCTCATATCCGGCTTCCCAAGCGCTTCATACATGTCTTTCCGAACAAGAAAGGTCTGATTAGAAGTAAACAGTTGTCCATAGTGTTGATAATCCGCAGGGGATGAAGAGGCATTCGGATAGCTATACACATTACCGTCCGCCTGTTTATACCAGCTAAGCTTCGCGGGGTCTGCGACTTTATAGAAATAAGGATCGTACTGATCCGCCAGCTCGTTCAATGGAAGCACCATCTCTCCCTTGATCATCTTCAACACGGCGTCCTCGTACCAGCCTAGCGTGATGAAGTCAGGGAGCGACCTTGCGGCCATCATCGTGTTGAGCTTTTCGCCGGCATCGCCGGCAGGCACGATAAAATTCAAGCTGACGCCCGTCTTCTTCGTTATATAATCGGAAACGACATTGCCTCCCCACTTGCTGTTGAACCAATCGAAATTGATATACCAGTCAAACGTAATCGGTGTCGTATCCAGCTTCCAGGCAGGCTCATCCGTCGAAGTCCTCTTTGGAGAAGCATCCGCGGAGGTCGTATGATCCTCAACACTGCCATTGTTAGATGTGCCGGTGGAACAAGTCGCTAACGTCCAACACGTCATAATAGTTAGCAACAGCATGGCTGATTTAAGCCTTTTATTCATCCTAATGCTCCTTCTTCTGTGTAGGTTGGCGAACTTAATGTCTATTATAGGAACGTGGTGATTTCGCCACATGTAAGCAGGCTAACAGCTGTGCAAAACCCTCCTGCTAGTATAAAGGTTCTTGCAAGCAAAAAGAAGGTTCTGCATTACAGGTAGGGTTACTAAATTTTAGGTGTCCTAGGCCGTCAAAGCGAATAAGCGAACACGACAAGGAATTATTCCTTCGTCTTGCTCGCTTTCTCCACCTATTATGTTCTGCTGCTGTTCCTCTTCAAGAATTCCTATTGAATTTCAACGGAACTATATGTTTCATCGGGTGAATGATTCAATACGCGGACTTGAATGGGAGGCAAATTCTTTTCAATATCAGCCCGATGGCCTTCGAACCATTCTGGCAGCATCAATGCCTCACCTAAGTGAGCTTGAGGCTCATCCTGTGCAAAACCTGGCGGGTCGGTCGCGATTTCAAACAAGATGCCGCCATCCTCCCGAAAATAAATGGCATGGAAATACTTCCGATCAATGATCGGTGTAGGGTGGAAGCCGTTGTGCTCAACATAGCTTCTCCATGCTTCGTGGTCTTCATAATCCTTGGCTCGCCATGCGATATGATGAACGGTACCTGAACCCATGATGCCTCTCTCCATGGGCTCGGCATTCACATCAATGAGATTGCCCATGTCCCCTTCCGCCTTAAAGCGAATCAAGCCCGCTTCCTGTCCTGCCTTTTCAAGACCTAACACTTCCTCAAGAACCTGTATGGTCTTATCGGGCGCATAACTGAATAGCACGGCCCCTCCGAATCCTTTGATGGCTTTATCTGCAGGTATACCGCTAAACGACCAAGCACTAGGAGTCCCTTCTGCCCGCTCTACGATCTCTAAATGCAACCCGTCACGATCCTCAAACTTAATGTAGGTTTCGGAAAACCGAGCTGTTTCTGTGAAAGGAATCTTCAGCGTCGTAAGACGCTCTTTCCAAAAATCAAGTGCGCCTACCGGTACGATGTATGTGGTTACACCTACTTGACCTGCACCAATAACCCCTTTACGAGAATAGGGATTGGGAAAAAAAGTAATAATCGTTCCAGGGCTCCCCGCTTCATTACCGAAGTACAAATGGTACACTTCAGGCGCATCGAAGTTTATAGTCTTTTTTACAAGCCTAAGCCCTAGGACTCCAGCATAAAAATCTACATTTGCCTGCGCGTCTCTCACGAAAGAAGTAATATGATGGATTCCTGCCGTTTTCATTACGGGACTCATCTTGCACGACACTCCCTCTTTTGGTTTTATTGACCTGCCAGATAAGCCGCGACTTCAGCTAATCGTGAAGCATACCCCCATTCGTTATCGTACCAGGCTGCAACGGATAGGAGTCCTCCCTGTACTTGAGTCAATGGTAGGTCAATGATGGAGGAATGGGAATCGCCCACGATCCGGGAAGAGGCCCATTCGCCTTCTAAAACATCCAAGACTTCCTTATACTGACTTTCTGTAGCCGCTTTTCGGAAAATATCATTTACCTGTTGTACCGTACACGGTTTTTCCGTAACAAGGTTTAATTCAGCAATGCTACCGGTACGAGTTGGAATTCGGTAGGCCTTACCTGTAATTTGTAAATCGTTCCATATAAATTTAAGAGCTCTTGCCGCTCCAGATGAAGAAGGAATGATGTTTTCCGCAGCAGCCCACGAGTCCCTTCGATCCTTCATAGGCTGATCCGTCAGCGATTGCGTGTTTGTATAGGAATGGACGGTCGAGAATAAACCATATTGGATCCCGAAGTTTTCTTTTACGATTTTGATGACTGGAGCTAATGCATTGGTCGTACAACTCGCCATACTAATGATTTTGTGCTTCTCCGGGTCGAAACGATCCAGATTGATTCCTTTAAGCAATACAGCGTCACAATCTTCAAGACTCTTGCTTGGTCCGCTAACCAGTACTCTATTGGCACCACGATCCAAATGGACTTTAGCAATAGCACGGGTGACGGCTCGGCCTGTACAATCGATTACGAGATCCACATCCATGGCCTTCCAATCCGGGATTTCTTTAGACGAATTGATAAATACAATTTCCCGTCCGCCGATAACCATAAGACCATCCCGTCCGGAGACCTCTTCAGGCCAGCGTTTATAGTTGGTATCCACCTCGAAAAGCGCGGCAAGCGTCCCTTCATCTTTAAGATCTGAAATCGAAACCGGGACGAAAAGTTGCTTTTGCAGGGCGACTCTTAATAATTGCCTTCCAATACGTCCAAATCCATATATCGCTATTCTGCCCATCTTTAATCCTCCATTGATATAGAATTTATGCTCAACATTAGTTCTCCAGGAAGCCTGATCTTCATGATGACTGTAACGGTTTAGTCCTATCATATTGGAATAATCCTTCATGAACAATTTGATTCTTTCTATATCACCTATAGCCCTAAACTATATCTACATGGACGGGCTAATATAAGCAATATCTATACATTGTATAGGTAGAAGCATATTGATAAGTCCCTATTGGAGCTTATAAGATGAAGCCAATGAACGGTTCTTTATAACATGATCAGGAGGAGATTGTATGGGAGTACGTTTTTTAAAAATGGCAGTCATTTATATTTTGGTCGGCATTGGCATCGGGATTTACATGGGTACCACACTTAACTTTGCCTTAACAAGCGTACACGCTCATAGCAATCTTTTCGGGTGGGCAACATTGGCGCTTTGCGGAATTACGTATCTTCTTTTTCCCAAAGCAGCGGGATCTCCTCTAGCGAAGTGGCATTTCTGGCTGCAGGGCATTGGCCTGCCCATCATGCTGATTACCCTCACTATAATGGCCCATGGGTACGCTCCAGATTGGATTACCACGTTAAAACGTATCGGTGAAACCGTAGCTGGAACCGGTATCTTGGTTTTTGCAGTCAATGTGTTTATGAACGTAAAAACAGTGGCAAGGGGGGAGGAGGTTGGTTAACGAACCGTTGTCCAAATCGTCCAATTACTCGCTCATGACCGGTATCCTTTTCTGGTGTTCATTAGTTGTAGTCTCTTGTGTGTATTTAACGATTCCATTAATAACGATTTTCTCCGACGTATTCCAGGTGTCGTCTTCTCAAGCGGCTTGGACCGGCAGTGCCTTTTCGCTTGCTTTTGCTGGCGGAGGTTTGTTCTTTGGCGTTTTATCGGATCGCTTTGGACGCAAAAAAATGATGTTGTCCGGGTTACTATTGCTCACTGTAATAACCCCTCTAATCGGAAGTGTTAACAGTTTCTCTTGGCTTGTTGCCCTTCGAGCCGCCCAAGGCTTAGCGGCGTCCATGTTCCCCCCCTCTGTCTTGGCCTACGCCATGGAGATGTTTCCTATTAAAAGAAGAGTTACCATTATCGGGTTCATCAGTACGGCGTTTTTAATGGCAACTATCGTTGGACAAATCTATAGCAGCTATATCGTTTTATACACGAGTTGGTCTTATGTATTCTATATGCTTTTTGCGGTTTATCTCATTTCCGCGATTTTGATTGCCTCTTTTATTCCAAACGATAAAACCCAACAGCCGAATGGCAGCTTCTTTTCTGCCTTTTCGAGAATCGGCTATATTTTCAAGAAGAAGAGTTTGCCTCTTTGCTACATCATTTCGGCTACGCTCTTTATTTCGCTTGTCGGTTTTTTTACGACCCTTGGAAGTTATTTAACAAGTCCTGTCTTCGGGTTAAGTCATCAAGATATTCTATGGATCCGTGCGGTAGGTATAATCGGAATGATAGTAGCACCGTTTGATGGGAGATTGGTAGCGAAAATGGGAGTCAAAAACGTTCTGAGCTGCGGATTGATCTTGGCCGGAATTGGCTTGGGCTTGTTGGGCCTCTGGACTAATCTCCCTTTATTAATAACGATGAGCGTTGTGTTTATTATGGGAATTGCTATGGCTCTTCCCGCATTGATCACCCTAATTGGCCAAATTGCGGGGGAGATCCGGGCGATTGCGGTTTCATTCCACATGTTTATGGTGTTCATAGGTGCATCGCTTGGGCCGATTCTCTCGATTTATCTGATCAATCACGGAGGCTATTTACTTTCTTTTGAAGTATCCGCTGGATTGTTGTTTTTGAGCTTGCTGGTCCCCTTTTTTATTCGTTTGGAAGGACCACACAGCTACTCCGCAATATCCCAAAACGAGACTAACGTGCACTAGTGGAATACTGTCTCCGGTTGTTCTCTTATGCCACTTCCTCGGCGAATGCCGACAGGCTATATATTACTTTGGAGGTAAGTAGATGAAAACACAAATTGACCATTTAACTACAAGTTGGGGCGCTCCCGTTGGAGATAACCAGAACTCTATGACGGCCGGCTCACGCGGTCCAGCCCTCATTCAAGACGTCCATCTTCTTGAAAAGATTGCCCATTTCAACCGGGAACGCGTTCCCGAACGTGTTGTTCATGCCAAAGGTACCGGCGCACACGGGTATTTTGAAGTAACCAATGATGTATCCGCCTATACAAAAGCCAGCTTTTTGTCCGAGATCGGCAAACGTACACCCGTTTTTATACGCTTCTCCACGGTAGCTGGCGAACTGGGATCTGCAGATACCGTACGTGACCCGCGCGGTTTTGCCGTAAAGTTTTATACGGAAGAAGGAAATTATGATTTGGTGGGCAATAACACGCCTGTCTTTTTCATTCGAGATGCCATTAAATTTCCGGATTTCATTCATACCCAGAAACGCCATCCCCAAACTCATCTGAAAAACCCCAATGCTGTTTGGGATTTCTGGTCTTTGTCTCCCGAATCTTTGCATCAAGTCACTATCTTAATGTCCGATCGCGGTATTCCTGCGACTCTCCGTCATATGCATGGTTTCGGAAGCCATACGTTTAAGTGGGTCAATACGGATGGACAAGGGATTTGGGTTAAATATCATTTTAAAACGGAACAAGGCGTGAAAAACCTGGATGCCGAGCTGGCCGCCAAACTGGCCGGTGAAAACCCGGATTATCATATCGAGGATTTATTTAATGCCATAGACGAAGGCGACTTCCCGGCATGGAAGCTATATGTACAATTGATGCCCTTGGAAGATGCCAACACCTATCGTTTCGATCCTTTCGACGTAACGAAAGTATGGTCGCAAAAAGATTACCCTCTTATCGAGGTTGGACGTATGGTCCTGAACCGAAACCCGGACAATTATTTTGCCGAAGTTGAGCAAGCAACCTTCTCACCTGGGGCATTCGTACCGGCATTGAGGCTTCTCCGGATAAAATGCTGCAAGGCCGTTTATTCGCCTATGCCGATGCTCATCGCTATCGAGTTGGGACAAATCATCATACCCTGCCTATCAATAAGCCTGTTGTCGAAGTAAATAACAATCAGCGTGATGGCCAAATGCGTTCCGATCGCAATGGGGGAAATTCGATCTACTATGAACCAAACAGTTATGGCGGAGCTGCCGAATCGGCAGCGTACAAGACAACCCCGTTCGAAGTAACCGGTTCAGCCGATAGCATTCCATATGACCATGATGATCATTACACGCAAGCCGGCGACCTGTATCGATTGTTTCGTGTAGAAGAACGCGGGCGTTTAATAAATAACATTGTGAATGCCATGAAGCCGGTGGAGAACGATGAAATCAAACTCCGCCAAATCACTCACTTCTATAAAGCAGATCCCGAATGGGGGCAAGCGATCGCTGAGGGGCTTGGTTTGAAAGTTCCACAGTTGGTTTAACACGATCCGTCAAAAAGAGAGCAGTTCCTCACAGCATATGATAGCTGGGGAACTGCTCTCTCTTACATTTTTGACTCTCCTTTTTCGTTCACCAGCTTTAACGGAGTTACGTCATTTCCTTCAGGGTCAACAACGGTTAAGCTCAACATGGTAGACCTAACTTGGCCTCTAATAAGCCGCAAAAACTCTTGACGCAACTCTGCTTGTTCAGCTTTCTCCTCCTCCGTCAACCCAATGCTGCGTTGTTTTCTGCTCAGCTGGTTAATACGCCCAAGAAAAGGGATCATTTTCTTCACCTCAATGACAATAGTTCAAATTAAATTTCTCCGATTATAAAGGAAAAGACCTGCAAGAAAGGTAGCTTGTTAAGGCGTCTCTCTTTCAGATCTTCCAGCAATACATTATTCTTTTAGCGTTATTTTCTTGGAAACGAGCTGCCTGTTACTTATTCAGGAAGTAGATCAAAGCTTGATTGAATTCATCAGGGTGAGTCGCATTTAAACCATGCGATCCACCTTTGATGACAACCAGCTCGCTGCCTTTAACCGCTTCATGGGAGAGCTGGCCGCTTACTTCAAGCGGAACAATCGCATCAGAATCGCCATGGATGACAAGTAACGGGATATCGAATTTAGCCAAATCCCCTCGGAAATCGGTCCGGCCGAAAGCGGCCACGCAATCCAGCGTCCCTTTGGGAGAAGCGAAAGAAGCGATTTCTAGGTTGTACACCCGGTTGGCTTCGCTGACGAGGTCGGTTCTGTCCCCAGCTTTAAAGAAGTTATGCGTAAAGTCGTTAAGGAAGGCAATCCGGTCTTTTTTCAGGCCGGCTTGGAAGCCTTGAATCGTGGCTTCATCCAGACCTCCTTCCGGATGCTCTGCGGATTTGTAGAAAAATGGAGGAACAGCTGCTGCCAATACGGCCTTTTTAACACGGCTTGTTCCATATGTGCCCACGTATCGGGCAACCTCTCCGCCGCCCATCGAAAATCCGACCAGCGTCACATCGTGAAGGTCAAGATGTTCGATCAGCTTATGAAGATCCGCGGCAAACGTATCATAGTCGTAACCGTTCCACGGTTGGGAGGATTGCCCGAACCCACGCCGGTCATACGTAATTACACGGTGGCCCGCTTCGATGAGCGCCGGAACCTGACCTTCCCACGAGCGGCCGCTGAGCGGCCAGCCATGGATCAGAATGACAGGTTTACCTGAGCCAAGATCCTCAAAATACAATTCAATGGGTTGTCCGTTTTCCGTTCCAACTGTTAATTTAGCCATGTTTATATACTTCCTTTCGAATTGGTTTTGGTGAAGCCCTATTAGAACGAATAAGATCATTCGTTATAACCTCATTAGACTTTTGCCTTCCATTTCAATCAGCCTAAGTAAGATTTCAGCATCCATACATGCTTTTCCAGCGAGCTGTGAATGGCCAAAAGCATATCCCCCGTTGTCTCATCACCCTCACGGTCGGCCATATTCATGCCCTCTTTCAGTTCACCCACAATAATCCCGAAATCAATTACAAGCGTACGGACCATCTCATTAGCGTTCTCATTGCCTGCCGCATCTTTGACTGTAGCGATTTCGATAATTTCATGAAGGGTCGCTACCGGACTACCGCCTAATGCCAGCAGCCTCTCGGCAAGATTGTCCACATGAAGGGCAGCTTCCGTATAAAGCTCTTCGAACTTCAAATGCAAGGTGAAGAACTGCGGCCCCTTAACATACCAATGATAGTTGTGAAGTTTGGTGAATAGCAGACTCCAGTTGGCAATCTGGGTGTTAAGTACATCCGTTAGGTTTTGTGTCATAAAGGCTCCTTTCGACCGTTTTCTGGATACGGCTTTCGACTAAGCCCGAGGGGCACTTTCAAACTTCCCTTTGTGGGTCAAGTCGCAGAACGGTTTTTTACCGGATAACCCGCACCGGCATAAAATAAAAGTATCCGGGGTCTCGAAACGGTTCCCCACCGCATCCACCATCTCTACCTTGCCCGTGATTCGCAATGGTCCATTATCGTTTACCTTGATCGAAACGTCAGACATGTTGATCTCTCCTCTATTAATCGATGTTGGTTATACACACTTAGAAAACGAAGCAATCCAGATCGCAGAAGCCGCTGCCATGATGATGGTTGCAGCTATGATGATGGAGCACCTTATGTGGCGCTTGAGCTCCTGCCCCGCCGCCTCCATAATTGGTTCCATTGTAGTAGCCTCCAAAGAAATTATGCGGAGACCAGTCTGGACTCGCTTTTGGAGCCGGAGGCGACAAAGACTGGAATTCGTGAGTACCGTACACAATCTTGCCTCCTACAACCGTGAAGACAGATTCAATTTTTTTAATGGCTTCTTCGGAGACTCGAAAGAAATGATCGGATAGAATCGAGAAGTCCGCATATTGGCCCGCTTTGATTTGTCCTTTTACATCTTCTTCTTTGGAGAACCATGCATTCCCCGATGTATACATGCGAAGCGCTTCATGCCTCTCTACACGATTAGATTCAGGGTACAAGCTTAACCCGCCTAATGTCTTACCCGTCACTAACCAGTATAAGGCAACCCATGGATTGTAACTGGCTACTCTAGTCGCATCTGTCCCTACACCAACACGTAATCCGGACTTAATCATCTTGGTTATCGGAGGAGCATTTTCCGCTGCTTTGGCCCCATATCGTTCGACGAAATATTCACCTTGGAAAGCCATTCGGCTTTGAACGGCGATCGAACCGCCTAAAGCCACAACTCGCTCCAAATCCTTCTCGTGGATTGTTTCGGCATGGTCCAAGATCCAGCGCAAGTCTTTGAACGGCACCTCTTGGTTCACACGTTCAAAAACATCGAGAAACCGGGTTATGGATTCTCCATAAGTAGCATGAAGACGAAACGGCCAACGCTGCTGAACGAGATGTTGGGTAACTTCGAAAAGCTCATCTTCCAGTACAGCTGGTAGTTCCGGACGAGGTTCTACAAAATCTTCAAAGTCCGCTGCGCTATAAACAAGCATTTCACCTGCTCCATTATGTCGATAGTAGGAGCTGCCCGTATACGGCTGCGTTGTAGCGGTCCATGCTTTAAAATCACTCAGTTCATTCTTGGGATGCTGGGTAAAGAGATTGTACGCTGTACGAACCGTAATCTCTCCACGCTTGTCCAGCTCATCAAAAACCTGATAATCGTCAGGATAGTTCTGAAAGCCCCCGCCCGCGTCGATAACGCTTGTGACTCCGAATCGATTCAATTCCCTCATGAACAATCGGGTTGAATTCATTTGATCCTCGTAGGACAGCTTAGGCCCTTTAGCTAATGTCGCGTACAAAATCGTAGCATTGGGTCGAGCGATGAGCATTCCGGTTGGATTCCCTTGACTATCCCTTTGGATTTCTCCGCCTGGCGGGTTCGGCGTATCTTTGGTATACCCAATTACTCGCAAGGCAGCTTTGTTCAAGAAGGCTTGTCGGTAAAGATTGAGTATAAATACAGGGGTTTCAGGAGCAATTCGATTGATTTCTTCTAATGTCGGCATACGGCGTTCAATGAATTGAAACTCGGTCCAGCCGCCAACAACACGGACCCAGTGAGGGGCAGGCGTACGATCTACTTGTTTCTTCAACATTCGCAATGCATCCGCTACTGACGGGACTCCATCCCAACGAAGCTCGAGATTATAATTGAGCCCTCCTCGAATAAGATGGATATGGGAATCGTTTAAACCCGGAATTAACATTCGCTTATTTGCGTTCACAACCTGCGTGGAAGGCCCGACGTATTTCATGATTTCGGCATCGTCCCCTACGGCCAGGAATTGGCCGTCCTTAACCGCAACGGCTGTTGCAGTTGGATTCGAAACGTCCATCGTCACAATATCGGCATTATGAATAACTAAACTTGCTTCCGTTTCGATCGCCATCTTTGACATCATTCCATTCTCCTTTTCTTGAATCCATGAATGAACTTCTGTACATAAGTCTATAAGCCGGCATTTCTTCCATCAATAAGGCTTTCTCTATACCAACCATAGAATCTGCTTATGCTGTCAAATTGACGAGAAACCCCGGCAAACGGCAATAGCGAAACCTATGGAGCCGTTTGGGATCCACGAAGCTTCGCGCGATTGCATCTATTCTTTTTGTCAAACACCCATTCCTTAACAGATGACCAACTCTTTTTTCGATTGTTCCAGAAAAAAATCGATACATTTTTGAACGGAAGGATTATTGGAATGGTACTTTTTAAAAATAAGCTTGATCTCACGAACAGGCGTTGGATCTACTAGACGAATCATTCTCAATTGCGCACCAAAAAAGCTTCCGACTAAAGAAACAGGGACAATAGCTACCCCCAACTTTTGCAGGACTATAAAAAGCAGAATGGCCGTGGAAGTTGACTCAAACTTGGATTGCAAGGATTTGGCGAGCTTAGCGCTGAATGAATGAAGCTGCTCGATTATACTTACATCCTTAACATATAAGGGAAATTCTAACTCTTCCAGCTCTTGAAAAAAAACAGTGGTTCGATCTGCCCATGGATGATCCGCATACACGACCAATGCTTGTTCTTCTTTATACAGATGCATCGTATGAATTTCTTTGTTTGGTTCATGGTTATCGGTAATGCCAATGTCGATCCTACTATCCAATAATTGCTGTGATGGATTTTCTGCACTGGCAAATTTTAAAGCAATATCAGGATACTGCTGTTGGAATGTCAAAAAACGGGGTATTATACTAAAACAGTCTATGGACGAGATGCCGATCGAAAGTTTATTCGCCCGAACATTGCGTAACGCGTAAGTTTCTTCCTTTGATTCTTCAATTAGCCTTTTCACGGAAAGAGCTTTTTCGTAAAGGATTTCCCCGGCGGCTGAAATCTTGACCCCTCTACCAACTCTCTCAAACAAAGGGGTTCCCACTTCTCCCTCTAGAAAGCGGATCTGTTGACTTAAAGTAGGCTGTGAAATCATTAAAACATCTGCAGCCTTAGTAAAGCTTCCCTCCTTGCATATTTCAATGAAACATTCTAATTGCCTGAACATGAAAGATTCACCTCAAACTCACTCCTATTTATTAATTGTGTAATACGATCATCCGGTTTCTCCAATTCTTACATAGGTATCCATCTCTTGCTTAAATAGGCGTACAGCGGGCCTCATAGGAACGGACTTAAGATATACAAGAGATATATCCCAACAAGGAGCCTGGCCTTCCAGTTTAACAACACGCAAAGAATCGTCCCTTAGACTTTGGAGCGAAGATGACGGTAAAAGAGCTGCTCCAAGTCCATGCCGAACCCATTGAATCAATACGGAAGTGGAGGACGTTTCGATGATCGACTTCAAGGTAAACCCGCAAGAGAAACCATATACTTCAATTAAGGATTTGTTTTGTTCTGGAAACATGATCGAATTCATTTGCTTCAAGGATCGAAAAGGAATCGAAGCTTTATCGGCCAAAGGATGTTCGGAGTGAATCAATAGCGCCATTTCTTGTCTATACAAATGAGTCGAAATGACCGAAGCATCAGAAATCGGGTTTGCCGTGATACCAATGTCTACCTTTTGCTCCAAAACTTGATTCTCGGCATCCTCTGCATCGATAATTTTCAATAAAATATTCGGGTACTTTTGGTGAAACCTCATGAAGTAAGGAGCCAGATATTCAAGTTCAGCAGGACAACATCCAATCGTAATGGTTTCTCTGGATGTATGGTTTCGGCCATATATTTCATTGCGCGCCTCTTCAAGAAGATTCATAATCGCGTTGCCCTTGTTCAAGAGAATTTTTCCCGCTTCCGTTATCTCAACCCCTCGACTGACCCGATCGAACAAGGGGATATTATACTCATCTTCCAAAACGCGAATTTGCTGACTTAGTGTAGGCTGGGTCACTCCTAATTCTTCTTTGGCTTTGGTCAAACTTCCCGATTTGCATATTTGTATAAAATATTCAAGCTGGCGCAATTCCATAGTTTACCCTCGCCTTCGTTTTATTTAGGGATTGATTGATCGTTCAAGAAATCTCAATAGGTGATTGCTGTACATGTAAACATTATAAGAAGGAACCGGTCATTTAATATATCCGCTAGATTTCAGGTGAAGGTTGCTGGATTTTAGGGTTGAAGAAAAAATCATTCCGGCGAACAACAAATAACCCCGGTATAAAACAATACGGGTTTGGTTTCAGTTTACCGCGGATTAGCCTTCTACGTCCCTTCTGCTTCTCAATGCCTTCTAAGCTGCTAGTTTCACTTTTTCGAGCATTATCATTCTACCAACGTATTGTTCCATGCTCTTTAATATTACCGATCTTTATTCAAATCAATCAAAAGTGATGAAAAAATTCACGAAGTAAGCTTACTTCGTGAATTTTCTCCTGCTGATCGATTAATTTCAATGTCCCTCGCTGCCGCCGAACATCGTATAGGCATAAATTACGCCAGCGCCGTAAGCGCCGCCATGTTGCTTAGCAATTTCTAACACAGCATCGTAAGTCTCTGGACGAGCCCAGTCACGTTGATATTCAAGAAGAACCGATTGCCAAGTAACCGGGATCGCACCTGCTTGAATCATACGCTCAACGGACATATTATGCGCCTCTACCGTTGTCCCAGCTGAAGCGTCTGTTACAATGTAAACTTCGTAACCGTCCCTAATGGCCGACAATGCGGGGAAAGCCAGGCATACTTCTGTCCACAATGCAGCCATAACCAGCTTTTTGCGGCCCGTCTTTTTGACGGCAGCTAAAAAGTTTTCGTCTTCCCACGAATTCATACTTGTCCGATCGATAGGTTGTTGATCGGGAAAAACTTCTTGAACCTGGGGATGGAGCGGACCCGAAAAGGAATTAGCCGCAACGGTAGTTAAGATGATGGGCGCATTGAATACTTTTGCCGTTTTTGCCAATCCCACCGTATTATTGATAACGGTTTGCCTATCGGCACTTTGCACGCCGAATAGCATTTGTGGTTGATGGTCAATCAGGATGATGGCAGAATTATCTGCGGTAAGCAAATCCGTTTTGTCATTAAACATGTAGAATCCCAACTTTCTTTTATTAGTTTTACGACGGCATTCGAAACAAGTGGTTATTCAGTTCGTCGTATGTCCTTATAGTATTGAAACCGAAATATAGGGATCAATTCTATTTTTTCTATACGTTCTATAGGTTGAAGCTATGAGATCGTTCCATTACATCGTATAAGTACTCCCTATACGTTATATAGAGAAAACCATATTGTTAGAGACTTCGTTTTGCCAATAGAATTAGTCCAAGATCTTATTAAGAAAGGAGGCATATTTATGTGGTCTGTATTATTAGCCTTGGTTACTGGACTCGCTATCGGGATTGTTTTTCAGACCCTCCGTATACCGTCTCCCGCCCCACCAATGTTGGGATTGATCGGTCTATTCGGTATGTTTTTAGGACAACGACTTATCCCGTGGGTTAAATTACTGTTCAATCATAGTTGAATCAGGCTAGGCTAGAAAAACCAAAGGAAGTCTGCGCGGCTCTCGACAATTCCATCCGCAAAAAAATTCAAAGGAGCTGCCGTATAGGAGCTCCTCCATTATCGTTTCCATTCGTTCTTTCCTTTGCCGAAAACCAGCCGGTGATCTCGCATAGCTTATGGCCTAACTCTAATCCTTAAAGCACACATATGCCTCGTATTCGGCTCTGCAGTCAATATCGCACAGTAAAGCCGCTTCCTGATGCTCCACCGTAATGCCCGTCATTCCGTGCAAAATTGGCTTCGCTCCGCTGTCGCCCTTCAATCGTAACAGATCCGGGAACGCTTCTCTGGAGAACAGCATCGGCGGGCTTAACACGTTGCCGGATGCGGATGCAACGTAGCGCAGCCCCTCATCGCTTTCCAACCCGGCGTTAAATCGGTCGAGGAGTTGGTTTAACATCTCCGCCGTGATCAGCGGCTGGTCGGCTAGCAAAATCATCGCCCCCCCGCGCCTTAAAGCGAGCCCTGAAGAACGAAGGGGCTCGCTTGTGGCTTTTTGCAATGCAACTGTACAAATATAACGTTGTCGGATAACGCTATTCGTCGAAATCCAACCCATTGTGGAAAAATAACATTACGGCATCACCCTATTACCCCTTTGACCTACTCTGTTTTGCCCAACCGTAAAAATAACGCTGTCGCAGATCGCTATTATTTCGGATTGGGTCATATCGGGATGAATAGCGTTGTACTATCACCTTATCCGTATCACACTTCCAAGTTTTTATTGATGGGGGAAGCTATGTTGTTCATCCTATCCCTCTTTCACATGAATATGGGGATCAGAAGGATGATGGCGATAAGGAAATCCAAAACCGCACAAAACTCCGCATACCCCCGCAACACCATCTTTCCGTTTCGAAAGTGGACCATGTCCCATATCGCATGACCCAGATACCCGGCTGCAAGCAGAATAAGGCTGGTATCTCTATCTACGAACAAAGCTACCAGCGCGATAACTCCAAAAAAGAGCAATGCCGTCATTTGAATCAATATCGGCCGGATGCCCCGAAGGTGTCCGCGGATGGCGCCTGATATCGGGTAGACAAGCGCTGCGAGGAAAAGGATCATGGACATGGGATCCGCTGAAGCAGGAAGCCCGGTGGCGGCTATTACCAACGCTACAAGTGAGGGCCAACGCTTCTTCACCCACTCTGTAATTCTAACATTGGACTCCAGTCCGGATCTCCCTTTCTTAGCGGCATCTTCTCTTTCACTCAACTCCATCTTCACCACTCCTTCATGTTTTGTCGCACATCAAAAATAGCACAACGCGGCTATTTTTATCGTCTACCCGGAGTTGATTTTCGTTAAACGTCTATATCGATCGATAGAGGAGGAAAGCCGGTACATTTGATATAATGTGGAAAACCGTTTGAAATCGAAGGTACACAAAATGAATAAACCAAGGTTTAAGTCTTTTGGTGCTCTTGGCGCGCATATCCTCTTCATCCTGCTGTTTTTCCTTTTGATTTACCCTGAGCGACCCATTACCGATTTCCCTGTTCATCTCGTTCATATCGTCTTTATGGCCGGTTACATCTTCATGATCGCCCTTCCCCCGTCAAGGTGGAATGGAACAAGGTATATTGTGGCCCTAGTCGCCATTGTGAGCGTGTCAGCCTTGATCCGTTCCTTTTATCCCGACTACCCGGATCACAGAATATTGTGGCCAATGCTATATGTGCTCGCTGTGGGGGAAAAGAAGTGGCGCCAAATAACCGGGATCCTTGCTATAGTTACGCTTTTCATCATTTTTTTCATGATGATTGTCGACGGATTTTCCTATGGCGCGCTTTTAGCGGCAATCCTTTTGTACGTGACCCTCCATTATCAAAGTCTGCTTCGCGAGGCCCATCGGACGAATGAACGACAGTTCGAGCAATTAAGTGCAGCCTATAGCGAATTGCAGCAATATTCCATCCAAGCTATGGGGTATGCAGCGCTGACGGAACGAACAAGACTGGCGCGAGACATTCATGACGGGCTTGGACATCAGCTAACCTCGCTCATTATTCAGTTGCAAGCCTTGAGGTTGATGATTCCCCAAGATCCCATTGCCGCAGCACACAGCGTAGACGAGCTTCTGAAGGTCGCCCGCAAAGGGATGGAGGAAATACGGCTTGCTGTCAAGGAATGGTCGGAAGATGAAACAGGTCTCGGGCCTATCGCGCTGAAAGGGCTGGTTTCCCAAACCGAGGCGAATTCCCTCTTACGTATCGATTACCAAGAAGCCGGTCCCCTTAGCGAGTGGTCGGTTGAATCCAGCGTCATCCTCTACAGGATCTTGCAAGAAGCGTTAACGAACATTCTTAAGCACGCAGAGGCGAACCACGTTAGCATTTTGCTGAAAGAGGAAGAAGAACATGTGAAGCTGACGATCGTCGATGACGGACAGTTCAGCGGGGAAAACGCATTGAATTTCGGATTTGGCTTAAGCGGAATGATGGAAAGATGCAAATCGGCTGGCGGAAGTCTCACATTCAGTTCAAATGCTCCAACCGGGTTAAGGATAGAAGCGGTCATTCCCTTGAATATGTAGCCGGGGATGGCAGAGAAGGAGATTATGCATGGAAACCGGGAAAAAGATACGAATCGTCCTTGCGGATGACCAGCCTTTCATTCGCAATGGCCTGCGTTACATAATAGACGTCCAGTCCGATATGAAAGTGGTTGGCGAGGCATCCACGGGCGAAGAAGCGATTGACGTAACGTTAGCCACCGTTCCGGATCTTGTATTGATGGATATTCGCATGCCGGACAGCACGGGAATTATGGCCACTAAATCGATCGTCGAATCGCTGCCCGATGTCAAAGTCATTCTCTTAACCACATTCGATGTCGAACAATACGTATTTGATGGGATTCGTGCAGGGGCTGCAGGTTATATTTTGAAGGATACCGATATGGATGAAATGCTGAGCGGCATACGAGCCATATCCCGCGGAGCAACGCTCTTCAACAGCACCACAGCCAAACGGGCACTGGGCCAAATCTTAAGTCCGAGTAAGGATGAGCCTGGGGCCATGGACAACGAACGCTTTCATGATACATTGACAGAGCGTGAAACCGAAGTTTTGCAGCTGCTCGCTTACGGGAAGCGGAATCATGAAATTGCTACGATTTTATGCATTTCCGAAGGCACAACTAAAACGCATATTCACCATATCATTCAAAAATTGGGGGCTTATGATCGCACGCAGGCCGTGGTCATAGGAATAAGAATGAAACTTGTGAAGTAACGGCTGAGAAAACTCATTAAAAGAAGAGCCGCACCTGCCGAAACAGGAAGCGGCCCTTTCCAGTCGCTAGACGCCCTTGCTCAAACACTTCGCGAGCAGATTGCGAGTTATCTGCTGTACACGGCGGTCCGGGCCTTGCACGCGGCCGATATCGCCCATCGCCGGGATGTGCCCGGGCGGGCTGCTCAACCCCTCGGCCCACCAGATCGTCCCCGCGTTGAACACCCAGTTGCCCCGCGGCCCCGGATAGAGGACGGCGGCATGCCGGCCGTCGCCCTTCGGCCGAACCCCGAAGCCCCGAACCGGGTCTTCGGACTGCTGCCCGGCGAGATCGCTGCGGGCCAGCACCTCCAGGCCCCGGATCGCCTTGAACGGCTCGCCGTGATACTCCCAGCCGATCAGCCCCGGGATGCGGTCCCCCGCCTGCATCCCGGTCCCTTCGAACACCCAGTGATCCGGCTGCACGCAGGTCCAATCGCCATAGCCGGGCCCGAAGCTGCTCGCGCCCATAAGCTCCTGCTCGTCCTGGAAATACCTGCGTCGGGCAAAGGAGCGGAACGGCTCGCCTTCCTTCCGGGTATAAGGGAGGATCTCGTGGTACATCGTATTGCCCGACAGGAACAGCAGGCTCACCCCCGCGTCGCGAGCGCGGCTCACGTTGTCATACATTTCCCGGGTCCAATACTCGTCATGGCCGACCGAGATGAACACTTCGCACGACAGCAGCAAGTCCGGATCGTGGTGCGTATCCAGGTTCGAGCAGTACGTCACCTCGTAGCCCTCGGCCTCCAGCCAGTAGGCGAGCGGGAACTCCCATAGCAGGAACTCCCCAGATCCGCAGGAGAGCGGCGCGTCGACGATTTGGCAATACTTGGCGTAGGGCCGGTCGAAGCTGACCCGCACCTTGTCGCCGGTGTACCACATATCGGGCGTACCGTCGTCGTAGATCGAGTTGGCGCCGGGCCACTTGTTGTATGCCTGCCAGGTCAAGTCGCTCACCTGCACGAGCACTTGCGCCCTGCGCCGCGACTTGACGACGAAGACGATGTAGCTCTGTGCATGCGGAGCCGTCCCCTTGGTCAGCTTGGCCAAGTACACGCCGCTCGCCCAATCGTCCGGGATCGTGAGCGTCACAGCCGGCTCCCAGTCGCATTCGCGCAGCCGCTCGATCGTCTCCATCGGCATCGGCTGCCGTCGGCCCTCGAACGTACCGAGGTGCAGGAGATGGCGTCCCCCCAAGCCGTCATAGTAGCCCATGCGATAAATATCAATCTCGAAGCCGGCCTCCGGCTGGACGCTGACCATTAGCTCCAGGGTGTCCCCCGGGTACACGCTGGTACGGGAGGCGTAACCCTCGATCGTGGAGGAGCGCAGCCCACGAATAATCGGACTTGCTTGCATGTGGCCGGGATAATCGAACTGGAACCGCGTCAGCTGCCAGTCCAGCGTCCCCGGCAATCGGTTCTCGGCTTGGGTTTGACGCTGCATGCCTCGTGTCTCCTTTCGCTTTTCACATTTCACATTAGCACATCGCACATTGCACATTGCACATCGCACATCGCACATCGCACATTTCAGCCAACATTGGTAGTAAGGTTTACATAGTAACTTCGACAGAGGAAGGACGCTTCCCTCCTCTTCCTTCTCCGCTTCGGCCGAAAATCTTCCGCTAATCGTTGCTGATGCTCGACGCCCGAATGTCCGAGAGCGTCAGGGCCGGCGGCGCCTCGCGCACGACCACTTCCCGCCGCTCGCCCGGCAGCAGGTCGAAGTACTCGTCGTCCAGCCGCAGCGTCTCCGGCAGGTTGAAGTGCACCGCGTGCGCGAACCGGTCGCTCCGCACCGTGAAGCGCACGGTCCCGTCCGCCTCGCGCCGGAAGTCCGCGAGCGCGAGCGCCCCCGCCGCCACCCGCTGGCGGCGGAACTCGCCTGCTCGCAGCGTCGCGGGCAGGGGCAGCGCCGGCGCCTCGGCGCCGGCCGGCTGCGCGCGGCCCGCGGCGCGCGCGAAGTGCACGCCGCCCGCCCCGTCGGCGGCGGCGGCGCTCTTGCGGAACCGGTACACGGTTCCGCGGGACCGCGGCGCCAGCGCGACTTCGGCGCGGCGCACATCGTGCTCGCCGCTGCCGTCGTAGGCGGCGAAGCCGGTCTCGAGCGTGAAGCGGAGCTCCCGCTCGGCTTCGTTCACGGCGACGACGATCACCTCGTCGCCCTCCTCCCGCAGGATGAGCGCCTGCGGGGCCAGTGCGCGCTTCACGTAGTAGTACGCGAGCTTACGCGTGAGCAGGTAGTCGACGATCGTCCAGCCCGTCTCGCCCCAGCAATCGTTGAACATCCAGAACAGGGCGCCGGCGCAGCCCGGCTTGGCCCGCAGCGCTTCCAGCGAATAGCCGAGCATCAAGCCTTGGCACAACCCGGCGTACAGCAAATACGCCTCGACTCCAAGCCCTTCCGGATCGACATAATGCTTGCCGATGCCGGCGCGCACCGTATCCTTCTCGAACGTATTGTTGTGCAGCTCCCAGATCGGGCCGAGCAGGTCGATCTCATGCCCGCCGTGATAGCTCGCCACGGTGGATCGCCGGCAGGGGCCGATATAACCGTACTCGGAAACGAACTTGGCCGTGACCTTGTCGTACTCCTCCGGAGTAATCCGCTTCTCCATCTCCTTGTTCATCATGCAGTCGTGCCAGTGATGCCGGTCGCCCTGGTCGTTCCCGTTCGGGTGCTCGCCGCCGTACGGAGAGCTGTTCCAATACGGGACGTCCGGGCAGTTGCGGTCGACGATCCGCGGTAGAATCTCGTTGTAGCAGATCGCGCCGCCGTAAGTCTCGCCGTGCTCCTGCAGGTTCCACCAGCCCTTGAACCCCCAATGGTTCTCGTTGTTCCCGCACCAGAGCACGATCGAGCTGTGGTTGCGCAGCCGCCGCGTCTGGTAGTCGGCTTCGCGCTCCACCTCCTGGCGGAACCATTCGAGATGATCCGGATATTTGGCGCAGGCGAACATGAAGTCTTGCCATACCAGCAGCCCGTATTCGTCGCATTTGGCATAGAAAAAGTCCCGCTCGTACAAGCCCCCTCCCCACACGCGCAGCATGTTGAAGTTCGCCTCGCGCGCTTCCTGCAGCAAACGGTCGTATCGCTCCTCCGTTACCCGAGCGTAGATGGAATCGGCCGGAATCCAGTTCGCGCCCTTGCAGAACACCGGTACGCCGTTCACCTCAAATGTAAATTGTCGCTCCCCATCCTTCAGCTTCGACGTATTCAGCCGCAGGGTGCGAATGCCGAAGCGGAAGGCCGGGTACTCCACCGTAATGCCACCCTCCTCCCTGAGCGCGGCCCGAATCGTATACAACGGCGCTTCGCCCATCCCGTTCGGCCACCATACCCGGGCCTGCGGTACTTCGACACGAAGCCGGATCGGATACAGCCCGGAACGAAGCGATACATCTTGGACCGCACGAACGGCTGCTTCCAACGTCCCGCCAGGCCCTGTAATCTCGATCTCCACCACCGCTTCCCGCGTGGCAAAAGCGTGCAGGTTGTGCGCTTCTACGGTAAGCTCGAGCAGCGCACGTCCCCCCTCCTCCGCCGACACCGTCACCGCCTGCACATCGCCGATCCGGATCCGATGCGCGTACTCGATCGAGACGTCGCCCATGATGCCGATTGATGCAACCCGAGGTGCCCAGTCCCAGCCGTAGACGTACTGCGGCTTGCGCACCATCACCCGGCGCTCGTCGCCGCGTACTCTCTGTACGTCCGACGACGTCTTGGTCACGGATTCCCACGTCGTCTCCACATCCAGCCGGCTCACCCGCTCCAGCCCCGATGTGACCCGTACGACGAGCAGGTTCAGCCCGATGTGCAGCTCTTTGCCAATCTCCCGCACGAACGGATAGAATGTGCTCCGATGATGCCCCAGGCGCCGCCCGTTCAGCCAAATGTCCGCCTCCGCGTCCAGCGACTCCAATGTCAAAATCGCCTGATCGTGTGCCGCCTCGTCCGCCGTCACCTCGAATTCCCGCCGGAACCACCAAGCTTTCTGCTCCACCCATTCGCTCGCGAAGCACTGATCCGCCGTCAGCGGCTCCGGGATGACGCCGTCCCGCAGGAGGGGCATCCGGACGTCGCAAGGCAGCGGCGTCGCCGCGATCCAGCCGTCCTCCCGCCTCATCACGTCCCGATAGTCGGCGGACAGCAAGTCGCCTTTCAATTCCCAATTCTCGTTCAGCCGTTGCTTCATGTCCGCGCACTCCTGTCTTTTACTTGTAGAGTTATGATCATGCGCTTACACTTTGACATCCGGGTCCCGTTTTCCTCCACGTTGCATACAAAAAGCCGTCCCTATCGTCGGAACGGCTCTGGTCTTATTAACTCTCTGCACTTACAGGCGGATTGTGGATTTTGTCCTCTTCGTTATCCCGGATCACTTTTTGCAGCACCAGGCACGACACGATGAGGAACGCCGCCGCAATGGCATAATACCCTTTAACGTAGAACGGTTCTTCCAGCGTATAGAGTCCAATGTATTCGAACAGAATGGAGAGAATGAACCCTCCCCAAGACATGAAGGTGAAGGCCGAGGTGTTTCGGCGCCGATGAGTCGGGTTAGATAATTGCAGGAACTCATCTTCGTCGTTGTCCCGGATGACTTTCTGCAAAACGAACGCTGACACTATGATCAATACACCTGTCACCGCATAATAACCCTGGACGGACAAAGGCTGCTTCAGGGTGTAAACGCCTACGAACTCGAACCCGCAGGCTAAGACGAACGCCGCCCATGCCATGAATGTAAACGTAGGGGTGTTCCGTCTTCGGTAGAATGAATTGCGCTGAACCACATTCGGTTCCATCAAGCTCCTCCTGTCCATGTGACCCGTAAAATATCCAAAACTGGATAAAGTATAGCATGGTGAAGGAAATTTTTTCAATTGTATCTTTTAGCGCGGAATGTCCATTCTCACTCTTACTCCAGCAGCGATTTCTCATAGATCGTATAGTCGCAGCGGTACACGAACAAATATTTGCCGTCGATGATGAAGCCGGTGCTCTTGTCGATGTCGGTCGCGAAGTAGCTGACGCTGTTGCCGGAATAGGTGGCGAGCGGCTTGCCGGATTGCGAACGGATGAGGATGATCATCTCCTTGCCGGTCGTCAAGTTCTGCATGCCATTCACGATCCGGTTGATGAACGGCACCGAACGGTCGTTGTTCGAGATCGAATTCGTCTTCGCATACTCGGCGACCAGATCGGTGAGCCCTTTCTCGGCCAAAATCAGCGAGCTGCCCACGTGGGTCATCACTTTGCCGCCAACGGTGAAGCTAAGGACGCCCGATTTTTGCACCGTCTTGCCCTCGCTGTCCTTGATGGCGAATTTGTCGTCCGCCCCGATGTCGATCGACTTGCCGGCGATGCGGTCAATGAGGTTGCTGTCTTCATCGTACGTCTGAATGACGGCGTCGCGGCCCTGGAAGGCGCTCTTCAGCTTGCCGAAATCGTTGGTGAACATGTTGCAGCTCGTCAGCACGAGCAGGGACGCAAGCGCGGACAGAATGAGGAATGCCTTAGCCGCTCGCTTCGTTATAAGGGATAAGATCATCTAAGATGCCTCCTAAAAAGTTTTACAAGTTCGTTACATTGCGCTAATACAGGCATAAACATGACTCTCTATGCTTATACTAAATCATCCGGGCATTCTACTAGGAAGGAGGTGACTCTAGCATGTACTACGAAGAAGACCGCGAACCGTTCGAAGAACGCAAGGAAGAACCGGCGGACAAAGGCGGCCAGGACTAATCGCCGCTTTTGCCTATATCCCCTACCCCACGAAAACCGTTCAAACGCAGAGCGGTTTCTTTGCCATGATCCAGTGTATGATAAAAACCAAAAACGCCGCAACGGACCCTGGTCCAGTTACGACGTCCTTCTTAAGAACGGCCAATCTCTAGTAGGATGATTTAATAGACTCAGCCCGTCCTGCGCTTGCGTTTTTTCCTCGGTTAGTTACCCTTGATGCTGGGCGATCAGCTCCATCTTCAGCTTCCATGCCTTCGTGCTCAGGTTCACCCGGTACGTTTCCGGATGCAGCTTGCGGAGGTACTCGGGCCAGAACTGGGTCAGCTGCTGCCGATGGTGCTCCCGAATTTGATCGAGTGCAGGCAAGGAGTAGACGAGTGCTCCCTTGTCGAAAATCGGCTTCAGCAGCGGCACGGCCTCGTAGTCCTCCACATACTTGTGGATATACGGGTGCACCGGATCAAAAAGCTTCAGCCGCTCCTTCCGCTCGACATCCTCATCGTCCACTAAGGTGATATAGTCCGCCTCGGCTTTGCCGGTCCCCCGATTGATAATGCGGAACATCTTCTTGAAGCCCGGATTCGACACCTTCTCCGGGTTGCCCGATACTTTGATGACCGGGGCGTACTGCCCGTTCTCCTCCCTCGCCACCAGCTTGTACACGCCGCCTAGCGCCGGCTGGTCCGCTGCTGTGATGAGCTGGGTGCCGACGCCCCACACATCGATCTTCGCACCCTGCGCCTTCAGGTTCAGGATGATGTTCTCGTCGAGGTCGTTCGAGGCGACGATCTGCACATCCGGGAACCCGGCCTCGTCCAGCATGATCCGCGCCTGCTGGGACAAGTACGCCAAGTCGCCGCTGTCGAGCCGGATCGCGTTCATCCGCTTCCCTTGACGCTTCAGCTCGCCTGCAATCTTGATCGCATTGGGTACGCCGCTCTTCAGCGTATTGTACGTGTCGACGAGCAGCGTGACCTGATTCGGCAGCGCTTCGGCGAACCGGCGGAACGCCTCCTCCTCCGTCGCATGGCCCTGCACCCACGAATGGGCGTGCGTGCCCTTGGCCGGGATGCCGAACAGCATGCCCGAGCGCATATTCGATGTGGCGTGGAAGCCGGCGATATACGCCGCCCGCGCTCCCCAGACGGCAGCGTCGGCTTCCTGGGCGCGCCGCGTCCCGAATTCGAGCAGCACCTCGGTCGGCGCCACCTGCTTGATGCGGGCGGCCTTCGTGGCGACAAGCGTCTGGTAGTTCATGAAGTTCAGCATCGCCGTCTCGATCAGCTGCGCTTCGAACACGCGGGCTTCGACCCGCAGCAGCGGCTCATTGGCGAAGACGAGCGTCCCTTCCTCGACCGAATACAAATTCCCGGTAAACCGGAACCGCCGCAGCTCCTCCAGAAACGCTTCGTCGTATTGCTCCTCCTGCTCCCGCAGATACGCGATCTCGGCGTCGCCGAAGCGCAGGCTCTGGATGTAGCGCACGATCCGCTCCAGGCCGGCGAAGACGACGAAGCCGTTGCCGAACGGCAGCTTGCGGAAGTACGCCTCGAAGACGGCCTTCTCATTCAGCGTGCCGTGTACCCAATGCGCGTACATCATGTTGATCTGGTATTTGTCGGTATGGAGCGTCAAGTTGTCGTAGTTGGCATAGCTCATGCGGATCAGTCCTTCCACCATGTATCGTAGACGGTAACGGGTCCCTTTCGTTTGTGGTCCGTCGCCAAGTACCGGGCTTCGATACGCTGTTTCGTAGCCGCCGGCAGCTCCTTGCCTTCGAGGTAGTCGTCCAGCTCCTCGTAGCTCATCCCGAGGGCGTCTTCATCCGGCAGACCAGGCTTGTTGTCCTCCAGATCGGCGGTCGGCTTTTTCTTGTACAGATGCTCCGGGCAGCGGAGCGCCTGCAGCAGCTGCTTGCCCTGCCGTTTGTCGAGCCCGAACAGAGGAGCCACGTCGCAGGCCCCGTCCCCATGCTTCGTGAAAAAGCCGGTAATCGCTTCCGCCGCATGATCCGTACCGATGACGAGCATCCCGTAGTGCGCGGCCAGGTCGTACTGAACCTTCATCCGTTCCCGCGCTTTTACGTTCCCCTTGAGATAGTCGCTGAGCGACTCGCCTGTCGCAGCCGCGAATTGCTCTACGGAGGCGTCCACGGCGGGTTTGATGTTCACCGCCACGGTGCGGGTAGGCTGGATGAAGCGAAGCGCGTCCTGGCAGTCGTCTTCATCCCGCTGCACGCCGTATGGCAGCCGCACGGCAATGAAGCTGTACGTGCCCTCGCCGGCACCCCGCTCCGCATTCAGCTCATTGACCGCGAGCTGGGCCAGCTTGCCCGCCAAGGTCGAGTCCTGCCCCCCGGATATCCCTAGCACGAAGCCTTTTACACCCGTGTGAACCGCATAAGCTTTTAGAAAATCGACCCTTCGGCGTATTTCCGCTTCCGCATCGATCTGCGGGGCGGCGTGCAGTTCTTCCCTAATGCGCGCTTGCATATTCGTTGTCGCCATGTGAACCCTCTCCTCTACGTTTAGCGTTTATCGGTTGTAGTCGCGAACCAGCTCGGCCCCCAGCGTGTTCCGGAAATGTCCCAGCGCCCAATTATGCCCGTCCGGATTGAAGCTGGCCACCGCGTCTTCATGGATGAAGATCCGAAATCCCCGGTTGTACGCCTCCACCGCCGTGTGCAGCACGCAGATGTCGGTGCATACGCCGACCAGATGCAGCTCCGTAATGCCCCGCTCCCGCAGCTTCAGCTCCAGCTCCGTGCCGCAGAAGGCGCTGTAGCGGGTTTTGTCCATCCAATGAATTTGCGCGGAGTTAGCAACATAGACGTCCTTGAGCTTCCCGTACAGCTCCCGTCCCTCGGTGCCGCGTATGTTGTGCGGCGGGAACAGCCGGCTCTCCGGATGGTGTTCGTCGTTCTCCTCATGCATGTCGACCGCCATGACGACGAAGTCTCCCTGGTCTACGAATTGCTGGGTCAGCGCCGCAATCCGCTCTTCAATATCGATCGCCGGCTGGCCGCAAGGCAACCGGCCGTTCACGAAATCTACCGTGTAATCAATCACCACAAGCGCTCTCATTCATTGTTCCCTCCTGTTCGGATGCTCAACCTATCCGTAAATCGATAGTGCCGGCACATGGCCGGTAAACCGGTATAGCTGCGCGCCCCTCTGGGAGTAGCGGTTCGACCGCTTGGGCTCCCCTTCCCGGGTGAGCACCTTCTCGATGATGCCCTCGCGGCTCTGGGTGGACGTGACTTTGCGGATAAAATTGCGCTCCTCGAACTCAGGCACGACGGTCTGGATCACTTGATACAGCTCGCTGATCGTGAACTCGTCGGGGAGAAATTCCTTGGCGATATCGGTCGCGAGCATCTTCTGCCGCACTCGGACGAGCGCTTCCCTCAGAATCTCGCCGTGATCGAAAGCCAGCTCCATCGCGAGCGCCTCCTCCACCGGGAACAGCCGGACATCGGCTGCATCGTCCGCCGCCCTGCGATGGCGCAGCTCCTGCTCCCGCACAAGGGCGAAAAACGCGTGCGAGATCATCCACCCCCGGGGATCCCGGCCCGGTGCGCTATACACGCCGAAATACTCGATATGGACGTCCGCCACGCCGGTCTCTTCCTCCAGCTCCCGCTCCGCGCAGGCGTGGATCGTCTCCGTCTCGTGTGAGAACCCTCCGGGCAGTGCCCACTGCCCTTCGAACGGCCAGCGCTTCCGCTGGATGAGCAGCACCTGCAGCTCGCGGTCCGGCAGCGCCTTCTTCTTGCCCTTCGCCTCCGTAGTCACGATCGTGAAGATGACGATATCCGTCGGTGCGCCGTCGGGGGTACGGTAACGGCTGGACGTGTAGTTGGCCGCATTCTCCGGTTCTTCTGCCGGTACGTAATCTGGTTCGTGCGCCGGTTCGTGCTCCGGTTCGGCCGGTTCGCGGCCGTGCGGTTCCTTCATTTGCATCACCTGCCAAGATTTCATGGATTCATTTTGATATTATCATTATGACATTATTGACGACAATGTCAATCCCTCTCAACGCTGAGAAAAACCTCTGGAGCAGATCACTCCAGAAATCCTTGGCGCAGGCATTCAGTTTGACGCGCGGAGAGGGCAGGCAGAGGGGTTCCGACCGCTTGCCCAAAAGCTTGTGCTTTGGAGCGGAATGGGCTAAGGATAGAACAAGATTTCAAGGGCGGACGCTACGCTTCTCCACTCCCTCTGCCTGCCCTCTTTGCCCTTGTTTGCTTATAGCGTTGCGTTCTCTTCGTACGTTCTACTCCCGCTTTCGGCATGAGGGGGAATTTCTCCCCCTTTTCGATGGATAGGCCGCCGGATCGGCTCCATGAAGAGGAATTTCTCCCTCTTTTTCAATCGAAATCCGTCCAATCGGGGCTTTCGCTCGGAAAGAGAGGGAGGTTTTCCCCTTGATGCCGCCGGAAGTCTTAAAATCAGCCCAAGGAGAGGGAGGTTTTCCCTCTCAGGTAAGCGCCAAGCGAGTACAGGCTTCACCCTAATGCCGTTCAGGGGTCGCAGCGGGTCATCGGATTCCGTCACTCCAGGTAGGCGCCCAAAGCCCGAATTGCGGCGGAAATAACTACACGTTTGCAGTTATCGGTGCGGGATCCCATTCTTCCCAGCTCATTTCCCGGTTAATAGGGCTCCTTGTCGCTATACAAGTGAAAGTGCTTCCCGTTAGGATATAAATAAAAAGGCTCCTTAACGGAGCCTCACAGCTTCTCCACATGGAGCGAGGAGATTTTCTTCACTGTATACGTATCGCGGAGCGCTTCCTCGGACAGCACCTGCAACGAGACCATACCCGCGATCTTCGCATTGTCCGCCCGGGAGATCAGCTTCCACACCTCCAGATCCGGCAGCGCCTGCTGCAGCTTGCTGTCGTCATATTCCTTGCGCTCCTGCTGCACCACCTTCACGCGGTAGTGGCCGATCTCCAGCTCGTCTTCCCCGAGCTCTGCACAGTGCGCCAAGATTTCCTGCCTCAGCTCGCCCAGCTCCTGCTCGAGCTCCTTCTGCTTTTGCTTCAGTTTGAAGTACCGGCTTACTTTCAAGTTCTCCATCCGTTCGCCCTCCGTTTTTGTTGCCAATATATGCGCATGCGCCCGGAGGTAGACGTGAGAGACCAGGACATCTATAAAATGCGTCATACGACCCTTGTATGAAGGCCCCACTTTCCGAATATAATGAAGCATCTTCGGTACAAAAAGGAGCGAAATCGCAATGACAGCGGATCCGAATACGGATGCACAAAATAATAAAGTTTACGCCATCCTGGCCTACATCATTTTCTTCATCCCGATGATCGCCGCCAAAGACAGCAAATTCGCCATGTATCACGCGAACCAGGGGCTCACGCTCTTCCTGCTCTACTTGGCCTGTCAGATCGTCTTCCGGATCATCCCGTTCCTAGGGTGGGTGCTGATCCCACTAGCCGGGCTGTTCTGCCTGGCGCTGGCCATTATCGGCATCATCAACGCGGCGAACGGCGAGATGAAGCCGCTTCCGCTCATCGGGCAGTACACGCTGCTCATGTAAGCGAAATGCTGAAAACCTCCACTCCCTACACTGGTCTAGACCGGTATGGGGTGGGGGGTTTTTTCGTTACCTTCGCCAAATAGACAAATCGGGATAACCGTAAAGCAGAAAATCTACCTTGAATCTTCAGCCCAACCCGGTACAATTAAAGTTGTCAATGCATGCTTGTATCATATTTGTGGAGGGATTCAGGATGGGCAAGATTAAAGTTGCGATTATCGGATGCGGTACGATTGCGAACGCCGCACATATTAAAGCCTACATGGCTAACCCGAACGCGGAAATCAAATACTTCTGCGACATCATCAAAGAGAGAGCGGAAAAAGCGGTGAAAGAATACGGCTGCGGCGAAGCGATCGAAGACTACCGCGTTGCCTTGAACGATCCGGAGATCGAAGCGGTCTCCATCTGTACGCCGAACAATGTGCACGCCTCGATCGCCATCGACAGCCTGCGCGCGGGCAAAAACGTGCTCTGCGAGAAGCCCGCAGCCCGCACGTACGCCGAAGCGCTTGAGATGCAAAAGGTGCAGCACGAAACGGGCAAGGTACTCAACATCGGCGTCGTCAACCGTTTCAACACGGGCGTCAACCGGATCCGCAACATGATCCAAAACGGCGAGCTCGGCGAAATTTATCACGTCTACGTCAGCTTCCGCTCGCACCGCTCGATCCCGGGACTCGGCGGCGCCTTCACGACGAAGTCGATTGCGGGCGGCGGCGCCTTGATCGACTGGGGCGTTCACTTCCTCGACGTCGTCATGTACTGTACGGGCGACCCTCAGCCGAAGACCGTAACCGGCCAAGCCTACAGCAAGCTGGGCCAAGACATGGAGAACTACACGTACGTCAGCATGTGGGCAGGACCTCCGAACTACAAAGGCACGTATGACGTGGACGACTTCGTGACCGCGATGATCCGCACCGAAGGCCCGACCATTTCGGTCAACGGGGCTTGGGCTCAAAATATCGGCGTGAACGAAATGTACATCGACTTCCTGGGCGATAAAGCGGGCGTCCGGCTGCAGTACGGCAAAGAGTTCACCGTCTACAGCGCGAAGGACGGAGCCTTGCTCGAGACAACGCCGAAATACACGTCGACCGACATGTTCCAGAACGAAATCGACGGCTTCCTGGACTGCATTCGCACCGGCGAGAAGCTCCCGTCCCATATTGATACGGTCATCCTGTCGTCCCAGATCATTCAAGCGATTTACGACTCGTCGGACAGCCGTTCGGAAATTACTTTGTAATCCTTAAGAAACCCAACAAAGTGTGAAAAAGAGAAGTTGGACCCGAGCGCAGGGGGTCCCTTCTCTTTTTTGCCGTCTGTGGGTACAATGAAAAGCGTGGACGCGGGAAGTCGATGCGTTCTCGAGACCAGGCCCTAAGCGGCGGATAGAAGTGTGGAATCGCATGATGGATCAACACAAAGCGGGACGCCATTTTCATTTCGATAACATCCTCGCCAAGGGCGAGTCGACGTTCGGAGGCATCGATCTGTATCAGATCGGGGAAATTTGCTGCGAATCCGGGTATCAAATTCTCCCGCACGAGCAGTCGTGTCTGGAGTTAAGCTACATCGTGTCGGGCAGCGGACATTTCATCGTCGGCGATACGCGTCTGCGCGTTTCCGAAGGGGAGCTGATCTTCAACGGGGTGAGGCACACGCATGCGATCGAAACCGACACTTCCGGTGTGCTGCGATTCGTTTATATGGGGTTTATGTTCAATGACATGAAGGACGAGGCTTTTGGGGAAATCGAAGCTTTCTTTCAGTCCGCGCCCTATTTCCATTCCAAGGATCCGTACAACCTGATGATTCCGTTTTTCCGCAACATCGATGAGTTTTATTCGCAGAAGCCGTTGTCGCGCGTAATGATCAAAAACTATCTCGAAGAAATTATCGTCCTCTCCTACCGGACTTTCACGGAGAAGAACGGGAAAGTGCCGCGCTACGCCCCGCAGCAATCGCCGAATTCCGTCGGCCATACGGTCTATTCCATTATCCGCTACGTGGACAACCATCTCTTCGAGCTGAAGAACATCAAGACGATCGCCGAAGATCTAGGCTACAGCTATACTTACATCTCGCATACATTCAAAGAAAAGACCGGTATGACGCTCCAGCGGTACATCAACCACAAGAAGATCGAGAAAGCGCTCGAGATGCTCAAATACGGCCATCTGTCCATCAAGCAAGTGGCCGAGCGCCTCCATTACGAGACGCTCCCCTCGTTCAGCAAAGCGTTCACGCGCGTTATGGGCTATCCGCCTTCGCAGTATGTCGCCCGGCAGCGCGAGGCGAATCAATCGGAGTGAAGGACTCGCCGAGCCGGACACATCGCGATTCATTCCACATAGATCATCTTGCGCGTCATCCCGCCGTCTACCGTTAGCGACGTCCCGGTGACGAAGTCGTTCGCCGGATCGGTGAAGTACAGGCAGGCCCGTGCGATATCGTCCGGCGTCCCGACCCGTCCGGCCGGGTGCTGGGCGTGATCCTCCTCGCGGAGGGCGCTGTAGTCGCCGGTCTCGATCCATCCCGGGCAGATCGCGTTCACCGTGATACGATCCGGACCGAGCGACACCGCGAGCGCATGCGTCAGCGATAGGATGCCGCCCTTCGAGGCCGCGTACGCCTCGGAGTTCGGCTCCGACATGACCGCGCGCGTCGAAGCGATATTCACGATGAAGCCGCCCTGTGCTCGCATGAGCTTGGCCGCCTCGCGAGCGCACAGGAACGAGCCGCGCACGTTCGTGTTCATCACGTAGTCCCATTCTTCGACGGTCAACGTATAGGGAGATTTCCAGCACCCGAGCCCCGCGTTGTTGATCCAGACGTCCAGCCGCCCGGGCTCGTCCCGGAGGCGCTCGAACAGAGCGTCGATCTCGCCCGGCACGCTCAAATCCGTCTGATGCAGGTACACCGCGCCCGCCCCAGCTGAAGATGGACCTGCAGCCTCATTCATGCCGAGCGCAGCCTCCGTTAGCTTGAGCGCCTCTGCATCACGGTCCACCAACACCAACGCAGCCCCGTACGCCGCATAATGCCGGGCCAGCACACGACCGATCCCGCCGCCGGCCCCGGTGATGCCGACTACTTTCCCTTGATAGGCATTAAGCGTCATTGGAAATCCCCCCTCGGCCCGAAGCCGGAAAAGAAATATGAAAGCTCGTTCCGACCCCGACCTTGCTCTCGACTTTTATTTTACCCAGCATATTCTTAATGATGTTAAAAGAGACGAGCGTGCCGAGCCCCGTGCCCTTGTCCTTCGTGGAGAAATACGGCGTCCCGAGCCGGCTGACCTCTTCGTTCGTCATCCCCGCCCCCGTATCGCAGATCAGAAGCAGCACTTCCTTCCCCTCCCGCTTCGCCCTCAAGTCGAGCATGCCGCCCTGCTCCATCGCCTCTATTCCGTTCTTCCCGATGTTGAGCATGCTCTGCCGCAGCCGCTGGCGGTCGCCGGACACGAATAGCCCCGGCTCCGTCTCCACCCTCAGCTCCACTCCCTTCAGGTTGGCATAAGAGGTGAGCACCGTGCTGACGTAGCTCACTTCCTCGGCGAGGTCGATCTTCTCGATCAAGTCCGGATGCGGGCGCGCGAGCGACAAATAATCGTTGATGATTTGCTGGGCCCGGTCCAGCTCCTCCAGGCAAATATGGCCATACAGCTTCTTCTTGTCCGCCGACAGCCCCTCCGTCTCGTATAGCAACTGGATGAAGCCGCGCACCGATGTAAGCGGGTTGCGGATCTCGTGGGCGACGGAGGCTGAGATGACACTGGCCACTTTGATTTTCTCCGTGTCGAGCAGTTCCTGCTTGAGCTGCATGTTTTTCTGGATCGCCTCGATCGTGTAGACGGCCAGCGCCATGAACAGGCACTCCATGAGATAGAACATGTAATGGAAGTGTCCAAGGCAATCCGGGTCGAAGATGGAGAACAGCAGGACCGCACACAGCTTCGAGCCGAAGGCAAGCACGATGTTGCTGGCGATCCGGCTGAACAGGCGCATCGTCTTGTATTCCCTGCCCGAGAGGAGTGCGATTCCGAAGAGGAGCGTATCCCCGATGTAGGTGAGATATTGCCCGTCTCCGCCCAGCAAGAGACGTCCGGCCAGCGTCGAGAGGAACACGGCCCCGGACACGAGCGGATTGCTGTAATAGCAGGCGAGGAGCAGCCCCGTACTGTGCATGTTCGTGAGGAAGCCGTCCTCGTTGTTCACCGAGAAGATCATGCAGAGCCAGATCGGGGGCGTGAAAATGAAAAAAAGCAGCAGGTTGCGGAAGGCGGACTTGGCCTTCAGCCGATCCTGATGCACGAACTGGTAGAAGATAAGCGGAAACAGGATGAAGAAGAGATTGAGCAGCAACAATTCGACTTTAAAATCTTCCAGCATCGATGTCCCACCTATTCCCAAAAAAGGTTAGCGCTACTCCTATAGTTACGCTACACGCCTCCAAATTCCTTCCTGGACGCACAAAACCCCTCCGATCGACCGATCGTGAGGGGTTCTCCTTATCTAGGAAATAGGACTAGCGATGCAAGCGAAGCTCGATGCCCGACGGATCATGCGTGATCCACTGCTCTCCTAAGTGCTCCACGGCGATCCCGGCGTCCTGCAGCCGCTGCACGACCTCGCGCAGCGCCGAATCTTCCGGCAGCACGATCGTGTAGTAGGCGAGCCCGGTCGCATTCGCGGGGGCGAGCGGGACCCCTACGCCGGCCCAGACGTTCAGGCCGATATGGTGGTGATAGCCGCCGGCCGCGACGAACAGCGCCGAGCGGTCCATCCGCGCCTCGAGGTCGAAGCCGAGGACGTCGCAGTAAAAGGCGCCGGACCGGTCCAGGTCGGAGACGTGCAAGTGAATGTGCCCGATCGTCGTCCCTTCCGGGAGACCGGTCCACGGCTCGTCGCCGGCCTCGCTGAGCAGGCCGTCCCAATCAATCGGATCGACCGCCATGACATAGTCGCCGTTCGCGTCCCGCGTCCACTCGCTCCTCGGGCGGTCGGCATAGATCTCGATCCCGTTGTGGTCGGGATCGCTGATGTACAGCGCCTCGCTGACCAGATGGTCCGCTTGGCCGATATGGATGCCGCTCGCGATCAGGTTGCGGAGCGACCGCCCGAGCGCGGCGCGATCCGGCACGAGGATCGCGAAGTGGTACAAGCCCGCCGCCGAGCGGCGCGGCGTCACCGCGCCGTCCGGCAGCTCGTGCAGGTAGACGAGCGGTCGGACGCCGTCGGCGGTTAGCGTCGCCGTGCGGCCTTCCTCCGCGAGCGGCTTCAGACCGACCACGTCGCGATAAAATGCGGTCGATCGAGCCAGGTTCGTCACCTTGAGATGCACTTCTCCAATGGCCGCAGCCGGATGAATGCGAAATGTCATGGAAGTCGCCTTTCTCCCCTTAGTGGGGTTTCGTTCAATTGTTGCCGGACGGCTGCAGGTTGTCGCGAACCAGCGCTTCCAGCTCGGAGAGCGGGCGCACGCCGATCAGCGTGGAGACGTCTACGCCGTCGCGGAACAGCTTCAGCGTTGGGATGCTCATGATGTCATATTGGTCGGCCGTCTCGGGGTTCTCGTCTACATTCACCTTGGCGATCGTGACCGAGCCGCCCAGCTTGCCGTCGAGTTCCTCCAGGATCGGCGCGATCATTTTGCACGGGCCGCACCAAGGCGCCCAGAAGTCGACCAGCACCAAACCCTCGCTAATCGTATCTTGAAACGTAGCATCTGTAGATTTTACGATAGCCATTCCTATCCACTCCTTTATGATCTGTTTTGAACAATCAATCGATTAGCCGGTACACTCGATTCGTGCCCCTCCGCTTGGGCCCGCCGGCGGCAGGCCCCGGGGTCGAAGCTTTCTGAGCGTTCAACCGCGTCGTGAGCTCTTCGAACCAAGCCCGGTCATGCGTCTGCAGCGCCAGCTCGATCAACCCTTGCAGCTCATCCGGGGCGGAAGCCTCTTGATCCGGCAGCTTCTTCACTTTGGCGAGGCTAGCCTCCACCAGGTCGCCTACACCCTCAGCGCGGTCGCTCTGCGTAACCCATACTTTCACAAGCCCGCTGCCGGCGCTCACCGAATCCACGAAACCTATGAACCGTTCATCCTCGACCGATGCGCCGCTCACCCAATCGCCTTCCAAGATTACCTTCGTTCCTGCACTCATTTTCTTCCCCTCCTTGGGACAAACTGTTTTATTTTTGATAACAGATTGGTTACAAAAAACGAATTACGCTTTCTGTTGCTGCGCCGCTCTAACTCGGTTCAGTACATCGAGGATCGTCGTTTGCTGCAGGTAGTGAAGCAGGTGCTTCTCCGCCTCGCAAAAAATCTGATCCATGACTTCCGCCATGTTGCATGCCACGATGCAGGCGTCGTCTTCGTTGCCGGAGCACCAGCCCGGCTTGATCGAGCCGATGGAGGTCGCGCGGTAAATCTCGGACAAGTTCACTTGCTCCGGGCTAATATTCAGCATGTAGCCGCCGCCGATGCCTTCCTTCGTCGCGATATACCCGTGCTTCCGCAGACAGCTCATCACCTTGCGCAAGCGCGACGGATGGGTATTGACATTGTGGGCGATCACATCGCTGGTAGCCATACGATCCGGTAGGTTGGCTAAGTAGACCATGCTGTGTACCGCGATCGTAAATTCACTGTTCAACTTGCATCGCCCCCTTTCCTTTGCTTACTGTCATTATAATAGTTACAGTTAGAACTGTCAACATAATTTGCACAGATTGGGCGCATGCTATTCTCGTCCCCGCCGGTCATTTTACTTTCGGGGCATCTTATGGTTGTATTAAAGAAAGGAGATGATATCCATGACCACCCAAGATTCCCCCCGCGCGGTTGCGACGTTCGCCGGCGGCTGCTTCTGGTGCATGGTGAAGCCGTTCGACGAGCAGCCCGGCATCATCCGGGTCGTCTCCGGCTATACCGGCGGCCATGTGCCGAACCCGACCTATGAGCAAGTATGCTCGGACACGACCGGCCACTATGAAGCGGTGCAAATCACGTTCGACCCGACGGTGTATCCGTACGAGCGGCTGCTGGAGACGTTCTGGCGCAGCATCGATCCGACCGATCCAGGCGGGCAATTCGGAGATCGGGGCGACTCGTACCGAACGGCGATTTTCTACCATAGCGAAGAGCAAAAGGCAGCGGCGGAGCAATCCAAACGCGATCTGGCTGCAAGCGGCGACTTCTCCAAGCCGATCGTCACGCCGATTATTCCGGCCAGCCCGTTCTATCCGGCCGAGGATTACCACCAAGACTATTACAAGAAGCAGCCGATCCGCTACAAAGCCTACTATACCGGTTCCGGGCGAGAGAAGTTCCTGAAGGACCAGTGGAAGGACAAGGCGAAGGACACGGAGCTTCGCAAACGGCTTACCCCGCTCCAATATGAGGTCACGCAGAACAGCGCAACGGAGCGGCCATTCCAGAACGAATTCTGGGATCACAAGGAAGCCGGCCTCTACGTCGACATCGTTTCCGGAGAGCCGCTCTTCACCTCGCTCGACAAGTTCGACTCCGGCTGCGGCTGGCCGTCGTTCACGAAGCCGATCGAGGACAGCCGGGTGAGTGAGCATGTCGACGTGACGCACAATATGATTCGCACGGAGGTGCGCAGCAAGGACGCGGACTCCCATCTGGGCCACGTGTTCCACGACGGGCCGGGACCGACCAAGCTGCGGTATTGCATTAACTCCGCCGCGCTCCGGTTCATACCACTTGACCGGCTGGAAGCCGAAGGCTACGGGGAGTACCGGAAGTGGTTCGAAGTCCGTTCCTGACTCAGAATGTATGAATGCGCGTCCTATACGACACCGGCTCTGGATCAGAGCTTCGGTGTCGTTTTTGTGTCTATGAAGCCGCTTGGTCCCAGGGTCGAAAACGATAGCTTGGCACAACTCCGGATTGGATTTATACTAGAATTAACCAACTGCTTAGTACTTAAGAATCGTGACGTTAGGCCTATATCATCGAGTCAGGAGGGACCTTATGAGATCCTGGGGGTTATCGCTAGTTCTGGCCGCTTGTCTACTCTTCACCGGGTGCGGCGCCGATTCATCCGTCCATACCGGAGCGGGCGCCGCCCACGGCAAGCCGACGCTGGACGTGAAGCTGACGGTCACCGGCAACCAAGTGGTCGTGAAGGTTGACACCGATATGCACATCTCGGCCGAGCATCAAGGACAGGAGCGCGTCCAGGGCGAAGGGCATATCCACATGTATTTGGACAACGGAGAGAAGGTCGTCGTCGCCCAAGCCGAACAGACGCTCAAGGACGTGCCGGTCGGCAAACATACGCTCAAGGTTTCCTTACATAACAACGACCACACCCCTTACGATGTCACGAAGTCGATCGATTTTGAAATCAAATAACGGATCCTAGGAGACCCGCTGTGTTGCGAACCATCAGTCTTCAGAAACGGATCGTCATCTTCGTGACGCTCGTCACCGTCGTCATGATGTCGGTCATCGTCTCCTTCGACTCCTACAGCCTGCAGAGGTCGGTCGAGGAGACTTATGTCAGCCAGTTGAACGGCATGACCATCGCCATCAACGGCCGCTACGAGGAATCGCACTCCATTGAGGACGTGCAGCAGATTTTCGACTATATCCAATATAAGAACAACGACATTCTTGAGCTTACCCTGTACGGGAAAGACGAAATTCTCGCCTCCACGAACCGGAATCGTATAGGGCAGCCGTCTCCGCCGGAGATGATGGCCACTATGCAAGATACGGACATTCATGTCGCCCACCTGTTCGAGAATGAGAACGGCATCCCGACCGGCCTGCTCACCGCTCCGATGCGGGAAGACGGCGTGACGGTCGGGGCGATCGAGATGCTGCTCAATACGTCCGAGAATGCGGCCCTCATCAAGAAGCGGATTCGGTTCAGCGTACTCGTAGGACTCGGCATTACTTTGCTGCTGCTCGCGGTCTTGTCGCTCATTATCCGCAAGCTGCTCATTCACCCGCTTCTCCAGATCCGGCAGGCCGCCGTCTCCGTGCGGGAGGGCGCTCCGTACACCGAGATTCCGCTCGACGCCAGCCTGGAGATTCGCGAGGTCGCCACGGCCTTCAACGACATGGTGCGCAACCTCGAAGGCCGGTACAATGAATTGCAGGCAGCGATGGGCACGATCCAGCGGACGCAGAAGCAGCTCGTCGAGTCGGAGAAGATGGGAGCGCTAGGCAGCCTCGTCGCCGGCGTGTCCCACGAGATCAATACGCCGATCGGGATCGGCGTCACGGCTGCTTCCTTCATGGAAGAGAAGTCGAAGGAATTCCTCGCGCTCTACCAGGACAACAAGATGAAGCGTTCGGACCTCGAGGATTATTTGTCCGTCGTGCGTGAGACGACCGGGATGATCCAGACGAACCTGCAGCGCGCCTCCGAGCTGATCAAGAGCTTCAAGCAGGTGGCCGTCGACCGCTCGGTCGAGACGAAGCGAACGTTCGCGGTGAAAGAGTATATCCAGGAAGTGCTGATCAGCCTGCAGCCGAACCTGAAGAAGACGAAGCACCATGTGGTCGTCTCCGGTCCGGACGGCGTGGAGCTGTACAGCGACCCGGGCGCCATCTCTCAGATCGTGACCAATCTGATCATGAACTCCATCATTCATGCCTACACGCCGAACGACGAAGGCACGATTCGGATCTCGATCGAGAAGTTCCAGAAGTTCGTGAACCTCACATACAGCGACGATGGCCGGGGTATGCAGCAGGAGGTCGTGGACCAAATTTTCAATCCGTTCTTCACGACGAACCGCAGCGGAGGCGGGACCGGGCTCGGCATGCATATCGTGTACAATCTCGTCACCCAGTCGCTGGGCGGCACGATCGATTGCGAGAGCCAGGTGGGACTTGGGACTACATTTCGGATTCGCATACCAACACTACATAAGGGGTAATGGCCAATGGAGCGTGACTCGAACGAAGATTTCCTGACTTTTGCCGAGGAAGAGGATGCCCGCGGCCCGGGAGATTTCCCTGTGGAGCGGGAACCGTGGAAGCTGATCATTGTGGATGATGCCCAGGAGATCCATCACTTGACCCGCATGGTGCTGAGCGATTTCGAATTCGACGGCAGGCGGCTCGAGTTCATCAGCGCTTACTCGGAAGAGGAAGCGGTTCGCGTGCTGGGCGAGCATCCCGATGCGGCGCTGATTCTGCTCGACGTCGTCATGGAGCAGGACGATTCGGGGCTGAAGCTGGTCAAGTATATCCGCGAAGATTTGAAGTATCGGAACGTCCGTATTATTCTGCGTACCGGACAGCCCGGCCAGGCTCCGGAGCGGATCGTCATCTCGAACTACGACATTAACGATTACAAGGAGAAGACCGAGCTGACGGCGCAGAAGCTGTTCACGACCGTCATGGCTGCTCTCCGCTCTTATCGCGATATTATGGTCATCGAGCATAACAAGATCGGGCTGGAGAAGATCATTCATTCGTCGGCCGCGCTGTTCGAGCCCCAGTCGATGAAGACGTTCGCGACCGGCGTGCTGACGCAGCTGACCGCGATCCTGAATCTGCACAAGAACGCGCTGCATTGCAAGAGCTTCGCCGTCACGAAGGGCAAGGAGCAGATCTACGTGCTGGCGGCCACCGGAGACTACTCGTACGGCGATTCGGAGCATGTGCAGGACGTCGTGCCTTCCCTCGTGCTGAAGCGGATCCAGGATACGTTCCGGGAGAAGACGAGCGTGTTCTTCGACGATCATTTCTGCTGCTACTTCCAGAGCAAGACGGGCAACGAGAATGTCATCTATTTCGAAGGCGCCAAGCAGCTGAACGAATGGAACCGGTACTTGATCGAAATATACTGCTCCAATGTGTCGGTCGCCTTCGAGAACTTGTATCTGAACGAAGAGCTCGAGCTGACCCAGAAGGAAATCATCTTCACCCTTGGCGAGATCGCGGAGACGCGCTCGCAGGAGACCGGCTATCATGTCAAGCGTGTCGCCGAATACTCCAAGCTGCTCGCGCTGGGCAACGGGATGTCCGAGGAGGAGGCCGAGCTCGTCCGGCTCGCTTCCTCGATGCACGATGTCGGCAAGGTCGCTATGCCGGACGCGATTCTGAACAAGCCGGGCAAGCTGACTCCGGAGGAGTTCGAGACGATCAAGCTTCACTCCACCTACGGCTATGCGATGCTCAATCATTCGACCCGGCGGATCATTCAGGCCGCGGCCATCATCGCCCACCAGCACCACGAGAAGTACAATGGCACCGGGTACCCGAACCGGCTGGCCGGCGAGGAGATCCACATCTACGGGCGGATCACCGCCATCGCCGACGTGTTCGACGCGCTCGGCAGCGATCGGGTGTACAAGAAGGCTTGGCCGCTCGAGGACATCCTGGCGTTCTTCCGCCAGGAGCGCGGCGAGCACTTCGACCCGAAGCTCGTCGACGTGTTCTTCGCAAACCTGGACGAGATCCTCCGCGTGCGGGAGCGGTATACCGATCCCGTGCTGGAGGCGGGTAAGGTGTAGATATTATGGATGAAGAAGCTTCCAACCCGCTCGCTGTCTGCAGCCGAGTTGGAAGCTTCTTTTTGTGTCTTTTGGGGGAGTTGAGGGAGTTAGGTGTTTTTCGTGTTAATTCGGCACGTCCGACCTTCTCACCAGGCGACCTGGCTAAATCGTCTTCTCCCGCAATTCCTTCGCGGTCGTGTCCACTTCGTGCACGCCGTCCACGATGCCGCGGATGCGCAGATCCTGGTTCTCCATGCCGGCCAGAATTTGCTCCACCGTCGCCATATTCATCTCCGTCAGCGCAGAGATCGACTGCATCTCCGCCGTGATGGACTGCGACGAGGTGCGGAGCCGGCTGGCCGACTCGGCTGCGTCACCCGCGCTCGCCGCCAGCTCCACCGTGTTGCCTACCATTTCGCGCAGCGATTGCTCCATGGCGACCGACGCCTCACGTCCGGCTTGAACGGACTGCTGGCCGGCCAGGACTTGGGCAGCCACGTGCTCCGTATGGCTCGAGATGCCCTCGAGAATGCCGCCGATCTCCTCGGTGAACCGCTTGGAGTTCTCAGCAAGCTTGCGGATCTCTGTTGAGACGACCGCGAACCCCCGGCCGTGCTCGCCTGCGCGGGAAGCCTCGATCGCCGCGTTCAGGGCGAGCAGGTTCGTCTGGTTCGAGATGTCGCTGATTGTGCTCGCGAGCTCGCCGATCTGGCGGTTCTGCTCGTTCAGCTCCTGCATGAGCGCGACCGTCGTGTCCATGATGGATGTCACCTTCGCCATCTGTGCCTCGAGCAAGGCGGCCTGCTCCATGCTGGCGTCCGTCAGGACAGCGTTGGAGCTGGACAACTCCCTTAGCTTGGAGGTTGACTCGACGATCGACGCGGTCCCTTCATCCAGGATCAGGATCGAGTCGTTCGCGGCCGTCAAGCTTCTGTTGACCTGTCCCGTACTGCTCGCTACCTCGGTGAATGCCGCGGTCATTTCCTTTGAGATGATGCCTACCGAGTCCGCATGCTCCCGCAGCCCCGAGCTCGAGCGGTCGAGCGATTCCGCCGTCAGCCCTACTACATGCAGCGTTTTCTCGGTCCTGGCTTGGGCGGCGAGGGCTTGTTGATACCCTTGCTCGGCCGCGCGGCTTAACCGCTCCCCAAACACGCCCGAAGCCGTCAGTACCCCCGCGGTCAGTACGACAAACGTGTTGAGCGAGATCAAGTCCGCGCCGACGAAGTTTGCGAATATCGTATCTCTGGCCGTGAAGAAAAAATAATTGGTTAGCGCAAGCGCGAACAGACTGGATAGAAGAGTCGGGCGAAAATTGTTGTATAGCGTCGTCACTGCGATGCTGTAATAAATCAACAAATATGTAACGAAGGTGCTTGATGTAGAAAGCATAAGGTACGTGATGACCGCGAGGGAACACGCGACTATATACATCATGCCGTGAGGCAACCACCGCCGCCAGGAGATCAGCGTTGTAAGCACACCAATTGCACCGCCTCCTAACAAGAGAACAATCATACTCGCGGGAGGAGCGCCCGTCACCAAGTTCGCCGATAAGCCTAGTAAAAGCGAGAACCACAAAATATACACCATCAGTCTATTTTTTCGATGCAGCACTTCGAGTTGATCCATCTGCTCCTCTTCCTTTCTCTCTATCGAATTCTGTCGTCTATCATACCATGGATTGGAAAATAAAGTCACGTTGACAATAGGTAAATCGGCCTACCCGCTCTACTTTTCGCGTCTACAGGAATGGTGTACACTGGAAAGACTATGAAGCGCGTTTCTATTCTATGAAACGCTAGAGGAGGAGCGATTATGAAACCGATTCGATTAGGGATGATCGGCAGCGGTGACATCAGCAACCGGTTCTTCGAGCAAGCGGGCAAGCTGGAGCAGGTACAGTTCGTGGCTACGTGCGCCCGACGTCTCGAGAATGCGCAGAAAAAAGGGGCCGTGTATGGGGTCCCCCGTGCGTATGACGACTATCGGGCGATGCTGGACCAGGAGGACCTGGACGCAGTTGTCGTAACGACCCCGCATTCCGTGCATACGGAACCGGTACTGGCCGCCCTAGAGCGCGGGCTGCATGTGCTGAACGAGAAGCCGATGGCGACGAGCTTCGAAGAGTGCAAGGCGATGGTCGAGCTGGCCGACGAGCGGGGCTTGATCTTCATGAGTCTGCCGTACGATCTGAATCCGGCTTTCCTCGCCGCCGCTGACTTCGTGAACGAACGGTATATCGGCAAAATTACCGGGGCCGAAGCGAACCTCTCTTTGCCGGGCCCGCCGCGGGACAATTGGTACTACGACAAGTCGGTCGCCCATGGGGGCGCGGTGCTCGACTGTCTCGTCTATCCCGTCAGCCGGCTCGTCGGCCTGCTCGGTCCGGCCGTCAGCGTCATGGCGGAGGTGAATACGCTCATTCCGAAGCGGATCGTCGGCGGGGGCAAGCTTGTGGACAGCGACGTGGACGACAACGTTACGCTGATCGTCCAGTTTGAGGGCGGCCAGCAAGCGGTCATCCGCACGCTGTGGGGTACCTCGTTCGTGCTCAACAATACGCTGGTGTTCGGCCGAAACGGCACCGTGGCCTTGAACGACAGCGGCTTGCCGCTTGTGGTGCATGCGCCCAATGTACCGGTGCCGGATGCGGAGCCGGTCACGTGGCGGGGGCTGCAGGACTGCTATGTGCCACGCAGTGCGATCGCCTCGCACCCCGAGGTGAGCATCATGGGGCACTTCATTCAGTGCCTGCGCGACGGTGTGGTCCCTGTGCAGTCGGGCCGGCAGCAGCTGCACGTGCACGAGATCATGTTCGGCACCTACCGGTCGGCGGAGACGGGCGCGCGTTATAGCTTGACGACGTCGTTCACGCCATGGAACAAGCTGGACCCCACGATTTTCGATACGCGGAGCGAGTTTATTTGATCGCGTGGGCGGGGCTGTAGAGTAGAAATGTTACTTTGGAGTGATCCGATTCGCGGTTGACGGGGCTGTAGAGTAGAATAGTTACTTTGGAGCGGGCGCATTCGCGGTTGGCGGGGCTATAGAGTAGAATAGTTACTTTGGAGCGGGCGCATTCGCGGTTGGCGGGGCTGTAGAGTAGAATAGTTACTTTGGAGCGGGCGCATTCGCGGTTGGCGGGGCTGTAGAGTAGAATAGTTTAGTTTGGACGGGCGCATTCGCGGTTGGCGGGGCTGTAGAGTAGAATAGTTACTTTGGAGCGGGCGCATTCGCGGTTGGCGGGGCTGTAGAGCGGTGATGGTAACGTCATAATGGGTTACTTTGGAGCGTGGGGGCTAAGGTCAAGAACCGGCTTATCCCCTCCTTCAGCTAACTCACCGCCTAGTAACAAGACTTTTCCGGCTTATTCCCGCCTCTAGACCTCTCCCCCGCCCAGTAACACGACTTTTCCGGCTTATCCCCTCCTCCAGACCACCTCACAACCCAGTAAAACGATTTTTCCGGCTTATTCCCTCCTCCAGACCACCTTACCGCCCAGTAACACGACTTTTCCGGCTTAGTCCCTCCTCCAGACCTCTCGACCGCCCAGTAACACGACTTTTCCGGCTTAACATGTATCGGTACACTCTCCCGTTGCGTCGGGATTCATTCGGGTGTTTATTCCTATCCCTCCCGGTAAATACTTGTATCCGGAGGTGGTAAGCATGGATCAATTTACCTATAAAGTTGATACTATAATCAAAAATTTAAGCCTGGACGCAGTCATGATTTCCTCATTAATCGAGAGGGGAGAAATCAAAACTGAAATTCGGAATGGAATTGTATATACCGATGATCTTGGATTTCAAATCGTGAAAGATTTTGACGATCATGAACTTAACTAAAAGGGAGGAATATCATGCCTAGGGAAATGAATGAATTCAACAATGCAAATGGCGATAACCCCGAATCACCGATAGATCATGCAATAAAGAAGGATACTAAGCTGATTGGAGAACAAGCTCTAGAAAACGATATCGTAGAAGTGGAAGAGCAAGGCCGATATTTTGATGAGTCGCCTTAAGATCAGCATCTATGGAAAAATTCTCGTATACAAAAACGCCTCCTGCGCTAAGTGCTAAGTGCAGAAGGCGTTTCGCTTATTGCGCGCGATCCCGCGACTAATCGCGGATCTCGGCGATGATCTCGATCTCCACCGGCGTGTGGAACGGCAGCTCGCTCGTCCCGATCGCGGAGCGGGCATGCTTGCCGCTCTCGCCGAAGATGTCGACGAGCAGGTTCGACGCGCCGTTCATGACGATCGGCTGGTCGGCGAAGCCCGGCGCGCTGTTGACGAAGCCGAGCAGCTTCACGATGCGGACAACGCGGTCCAAGTCGCCGAGGTAGCCCTTCATGACGGCGATGCAATTCAGGATCGTCTGCCTGGCCGCTTCCTGGCCCTGCTCGATCGTGATCTCGCGGCCGAGCTTGCCCTCGTAGATGAGCACGCCGTTCGCGTCCCGGCAATCCTGGCCGGACAAGTAGATCAGGTTGCCGGTGCGGTTACAAGGAACATACGTAAACCGCGCCGGCGGGGGTGGGGGCAAGACGAGACCGAGCTCTTCGAGGCGTTTTTCAATTTGTGCCATGGGGGCACCTCCAAATTCATAATAGATTTAGTGATGATGCCGGCAGCAATGCTGAGCGCGGATCAATGTGCCCTCGCGTGCTTGCGTATGCTGCTTGCCGCTTAGCGTGAGCACGCCGTTCACCAGCACATGGCTCATGCCTTCGGGATATTGGCGCGGCTCTTCGAACGTCGCGCGATCCTCGATCGTATCCGGATCAAAGACGGCCACATCCGCGATGTAGCCGGGCACGAGCAGCCCGCGCTTGCCGAGCTTGAACCGCTGCACGGGGAAGGACGTGACCTTGCGCACCGCCTGCTCGAGCGACAGCACCTTGTGCTCGCGTACATACTTGGCGAACACGCGCGGGAACGTGCCGTACAGCCGGGGATGCGGCTTGCCGGTCTCGCACGTGAGGCTGTCGGAGGCGATGAGCGACTTCTCGTAGCCGATCACCTGCTTCACGTCATCGTCGGACATGTGGAAGTAGACGATCGAGATGCGCCCGTCTTCCTCCAGCAGCAGGTCGAGCATGCAGTCGACCGGATACTGGCCGCGCAGCTCGCTGATCTCGGCGATCGACTTTCCCTCCAAGCCGAGATTCGCTTCCGTATGGACAGCCGAGACGATGACGCTGCTCCAGCCGGTGGAGCAGACGAGGTTGTCCCAGTCGTCCTGCTCCTCGCCGAGCTCCCGGCGGATGCGCGCCCGCAGCTCCGGCTCGCGGAACCGCGCGAGCGCACTCTCGATGCCGCCCTCGAGCACCCAGGGCGGCAGCACGGTCGTGAGCGTCGTGGACCCGGCATTGTACGGGTACACGTCGCACGTCACATCCATGCCGCGCGACCGCGCGTCCTCGATCAGCTCCAAGGCGTCGATCACCTGGCCCCAGTTGCGTTTGCCCGCCGCCTTCAGGTGGCTGACGTGGAGCGACACGCCGGCCTTCTCGGCGATCCAGATCACTTCGCGCACGGACGGCAGCAGGTTGTTGCCTTCGCCGCGGATATGCGTGGAGAACAAGCCGCCGTACTTCGGCAGCACCGAGCAGAGCTCGGCGATCTCTTCCTTTGACGTATAGCTGCCCGGTGCATACAGCAGACCGATGGACAGGCCGATCGCGCCGGCCTTCATCCCTTCCTCGAGCAGCTCCTTCATCCGGGTGAGCTCCGCCGAGGTGGCCGGCCGGTTGGCGAAGCCCATCACCGAGATGCGCAGCGCGCCATGCGCGACGTACGTCGCCATATTCTCGGACGGGTTCAGGCGGGCGACCGACTCCATGTACTCCTCGACGGACGACCACGGCCACTCCCACTTCGTCTTGCCGAGCACCGGCTGCACGTAGCTCTGCAGCAGCTCGCCCTGGCTGCGCACGTACGGCGCCGGCGCCAGCCCGCAGTTGCCGACGACCTCGGTAGTGACACCCTGCTGCAGCTTGATCTCGCTCCCCGGATGATCGAAGATCATCAGGTCGGAATGGCAGTGCCCGTCGATGAACCCGGGGGCGATGACTTGCCCGTGCACATCGATGACGCGGAGTGCTTCCAGATCGAGCCGGCCGACCGCCGCAATGACGCCGTCCTTGATGCCGACATCGCCGTGTTGCCAAGGGTTGCCGGTCCCGTCGACGATCCGGCCGTTTTTCAAGATGAGATCCAGCATAGCTCGTTCCCTCCTATTCCACCATACCTCGACCCAACACCGGCACCCGCTCCAGCACCAGCTCCTCTTCGTCCAGCAGCCCGACTCCAACCCCCGAGCCGCCCGAGCCGCCGGAGCCACCGGAACCGCCCGCACCAATCGCAGCAGCCGAACCCCCCGAACGGCTCGAACCGCTTACCCCATCCGCCCCGCCGGAGTAAGCCAGCACAACCGAGTTGTGCAGGTTCACCGTGCTGCAGATGTGGTTCGGGATGATCGCCAGGCGATCCCCGACCTGCGGGTTCGCCGCCTGCGCGGCCGGTCCGAGCCGCAGCATGCCGTGCTCCTCCGACAGCCGCTCCAGCACGGCGTCGTCCAGCCCGACCACGCGGCCGAAGCCGACGAGCCCGAGCGGCGCCGTGTTCGGCGGCACGTCCGTCGCGAACGTCTTGCTGCCGCCGTCGATGACGACGAGCTCCGGCGACGGGCGGCTCACGACCGTCACGTGCACGGTGCCCGCGCAGTCGTCGAGCGAGCAGACGCCGAGCTTCGCCTGCATCGCATCGTGAAACACGTACGTGCCGGGGCGAATCTCCGTCACGCCCGGCACGGCCGCGGCATACGCCGACGTCGGCGTCGAGCCGACGCTCACATCCGCGATCGGCAAGCCTTCGGCGCGCATCCGCTCGGCCAGCTCCGCCATAAGCGTCCCTTCCTCGCGGCCGGCCGCCTCGAGATCGAGCGTCGCCTGGCCCTTCAGCATCGCACCGCGGAACGTGTAGATCCCCGTCAGCCGCAGATGCGGCAGCGCATGAATGCGATGGGCGAGCGCAACCGCGTCGTCATACAGCACGCCCGTCCGGCGCAGCCCGGTGTCGATCTCGAGCCGCACCTGCAGCGCGTGACCGTGACGACCGGCCGTCTCGGACAACCGCGTCGCCCCTTCCAGGCTGTCGACGCCCAGGATCAGCTCGATCCGTTCGCTGAGACGAATAGCCCGCTCGATTTTGCTCACCCTAATCAACGGGTAGGCGATGAAAATATTAGTAATGCCATGCTCCGCCATCACTTCCGCTTCCGACACCTTCGCCACCGTGATGCCCGGTGCGCCGGCAGCGAGCTGCAGCTCGGCGATACGCGGGAGCTTGTGCGTCTTCGTGTGCGGACGCAGCTTCACTCCATGCTGGCCGGCGACTTGCGCCATCCGCGCGATATTGCGCGCCATGCGGGTCGTGTCGATCACGACGCACGGCGTCTCCAGCCCTTCCCATGCTTTCGATACGCTCACCATATTAAGACAGGCTCCCTTCCCCATTGCTCTTAATTTCTTCCAGATAGTTATAGAGCGTGTACTTGGAGATGTTCAAATACTGGCAAATTTTCTCGCCGCCCTTCTTCACGAGCAGGGCGCCCTTGCCGTCGAGCAGTTGGATCATGCGCATTTTGTCTTCCTTCAGCATATGCGCCACCGGCTTGCCCACCTGATCCTGCGCTTCCTGCAGCAAGGCGTCCAGCAGATCGGTGACGTTGCTCACGAACGATTCCTTCACGACCTGGGAAGGCCCGGCCATCGTAAGCGATTGCAGCGTCTTCTCAGCCATAAGCAAGCCGGTAATGTCATAGTTGATGCACAGGGAGCCGATCGTCGCACCGCTCTTGTCCTTCATATAGATCGAGGAGGAGCGCAGCATACGGCCGTCCTTCGTCTGGGTCACATAGTTGAACTTGTTGCCGTTATTCTCCGTGCCGCGCAGAATTTCCAACCCCAGATTCGTACCCGGGTCCCCGACCTTCCGCCCGGTTATGTGCCCGTTCTCGATCGCCACGATCGTACTGTCGTAAGGCCGACGCAAGTCGTGCAGCACCACCTCGCAGTCCGAGCCGAACTGTGCCGCGAGTCCCCGAACCAGATCTTGCAGAAACTCGAATTCATCCGTTACGGACTCCAATTCGCCTCACATCCTTTGGGAACGATGATTCTCGAGAAGAAGTCTATCACAAACCCCATCCGATTCAAACAAAAAGTTTGTTTACCAGAAAAAAAGTATGTTTTCGCAAACCCGGCTATGATACGATAACATGCATCGGTGAAAGCGCGCCCAATTGGGCGTCCACACCATTCTCAAGCGGAAGGAGCTGCCGCATGCAACGCTGGATGGCCAAATCCCTGAAACGCAAGCTATCACTCTTCCTGCTCCTCGCCCTCTCGCTGCCTCTCGTCAGCACGGGATTCGTCTCCTATCAGATCGCGGCGTCCATCACGGAGAAGAACGCGAAGGAAGCCGGATTGAATACACTGAAGCAGATTAAGGACAAGTTGGAGTTCGTCATTCAGGACGTCGAGAACATGTCGATCTACCTGATCGGCGAGAAGGAGATCCAGTTCTACCTGAGCAACAACGAGGATGACGTCGTCCGCTACTCGTTAATTATCGGGACGCTAACGAATCTGGCCTTTTCCAAAAAATACATCTCGAATATTACGATTACGCCCCATAATGGCAAGCCGTCGCTGTCGAACTCCACGATCCTGCAAACGGAACTGCCGGCCCTTCTGGAGCAAAACGAAGCCGTCTACCGGAACCAGCCCAAATGGTGGTCCCCGCTCTACGAGAATCAGACGACCGATGGGCTGAAGCGCGTCGTCTCTCTCGTCCGCAACGTGCGCAACATCTATACGTTCCGGGAGATGGGCCGACTCTCGATCAGCCTCGACCAGCAGGAGCTCGGGCGGTTCCTTCAGGAAGCCGGCTGGGAGCCGCGAGGCCAAGTGCTGCTGCTGGA